>PLYW01000009.1 GCA_003151875.1 Acidobacteriaceae bacterium | reverse complement strand
AGGGGTCGCCTGCGGGCTTTCGCTGGAGAACTCCGACTTCGGCATCGGCGCGCGCTCGCTCCGGGCCTACCTGCTGAGGAGCTGGTGCACCAACCTGGCCATCACCCAGGAGGAGATGCGGCAGGTCCATTTGGGCAAGCGCCTGGATGAATCGATGGTGTACTCCCAGCGGACGTACGAGCTGGACGCACAGACCACGGTGAGTGCGCTGCGGGACGTGATTCAGAAACAGCTCAACGCCGGACAACTGCAGCAGAAGATGGACCTGATTCGCCAGGCGAACGGCAAAACCGTGGATTCCACCCAGGCACGCGAGCTTTTGCGTAAGGCGCTGCAGAAGAACGAGGCGGAATCGGTGATCGAAGCCTACAACTCGCTGGACACTGTGAACATGCCCGCGGGCAATACCATATGGCGGCTGTCGAACGCCGTCTCCTGGGTTGCGGGCAAGACCGAAGACGCTGAGCGCAAGCTCGAAATCAGCAAAGTCGCCGGGCAGATCCTCAATCCTGCGTAACAAACCACAGGGCGAGCTGCGTATCGCTCGCCCTGTGGTTCTTCGCTTGTAGAGTTCAATTCATCGGTGGTGCCAACGGTTGGACGCAACAGACATCAAGAGGCAATGGTAAGAAAAGCCGGGAGGCAAATGCTTTCCGCCTTTTTCTTTGACGCGGCACCCGCTCCATCGGTATCAATGCTGCGCGAAAGCACAGCATTGAGGCTTCTTCCTGTCGCGGCCCGTCCGCGACCATGTTTGCCTGAGACGCCGTTGCGCAATTGACACTTGATCCGCAGCTCCTCCATCTGAACGCCTCCATCGCGACTAACGCGATTTGACTAAAACGAGCCTCGGCTAGGCAACTGGGTATTCTCCTCATCAAGCTTGCTATCGTTTCAGGGCCACAATTTCCTTGAGCGTCGCATGAACCGCTCGTTCCGCGACTTCACCCCAAGAACTTTTGCGGCGTCCTCCGCCGNNAGGCTGATGCCGACGAAGGAACGAACGGGCAAACTCGTTCACTAACCGTGAACAGTCTTCGGCCCTCATAACCACGCATGTTTCGAACCACAACGACTCGTCCGCAAGAGGTCGGATGACCACACCTTCAGCGCAAATACGGAGGGCACTGGCCTTGGTAAGGAAGGCGACACCCATCTGCTCGGAAACCAGGTGAATCGCTTCGTGTGCCACCATGATGTGATGAGGGTCCTTGGGATTGATGGCCTCACGCTGCGCCAGCTCCATGATCGCATCATAAGCAAGTGGATTAACTTGTTTTGCAAACAAAATCCAGTGGTCCTTTGCCAGGTCTTGCAGCATCAGAGGTTCTTTGTGAGCCGCCTCATGTGTCTCGGGAAGAGCAGCGTATAGCGGCGCACGGGCAAACGGCGCAGCCGTGATCTGCCCGTCTTTGGGTGCCGCCGTCACAATGGCGAAGTCTAATTCGCCTGCCAAGACGCTTCGCACTAGTTCGGGCGCGAATTGGCTCTTCAGCCGAACCCGCAGCTTCGGAAACAGAGGCAGTCGAGTGGCTAGGACTGCCGAAATCCAGGCAGGGTCGGCGCAAGGTGAGCGGCCGATCGTCAGAACGCTCTCCGAGCCCTCGCTGATGGCGCGGGAAAGTTGGACCGCCCGTTCGGTGTGCAACATGGCAGATCGCGCTTCCTGAACGAAAGTACGCCCGGCATCTGTGAGTTCTACCGTCCGCTTCTTGTCGCGGACAAAGAGGCGGTATCCAAGCTGTTTTTCGAGCTCGGTGATCTGCTTACTGAGCGCGGGTTGGGTAATGTGCAACCTGTCGGCGGCACGAGTGAAATTGAGTTCTTCGGCTAAAACGGTGACAGCGTGCAAATGACGCACTTCAACATTGGGAAACAAAACCTCGGACCCCCACTTGGCAGGGCAGGTAATAGAGACGACGAGAGCGCGCATTCGTCACCAAGTGGACCTGCAGCTCAAATGTCCGCTGAGCGACGAGTTCCATATCGGGAAAATCCAGCAATTTTGTCAATCTGCGTACCTCCTGCTGTGAGCTTATTTGACGAGCCTTTAACGTAGTGGTTAGCTTATCGGCTGCGAGCCTCGGGCAAGTGAACACAGTGGCTGGTGTCCTCCGGACTAGGCTACTTGGTTTTCGCTTTGTGACTGCGGGCATGCTCGACCACAGACGTATCGCTTTCAAATCTGCTGCTGCAACCCATGGTATATCGCGAAAGAGCCGCGACGCAGTGTATCGCCATGTGCATGTGTCCGGACTGATGGGGCAGCGCCGTCGAAACCATTATGAGCACGGGGAATAACAGCGATCCGAAAAGTTATTGGACAAGAAACGGAGGACGAATCAATGTAGCTAATATATTGGTCCCGCCCCAGAAAGGTTGGGAAGGCGCGGGTTGGTCTTCGCCGAGTCGGCGCTATGACTGCCTGAATTAGCGATGAACAGAATGAACACCAAGACAAGAGCAATCGGCACTCAGCTCCCCCTTGCAAAACATTTCTTGTCACGGCTTCATACGGAGCACCAAGCACGCCTGAAGCACCATTTCTCAACTCAGCGAAAGGAGACGAGTCAGATTCGTAAGGTAGTCCCATGCCCATGGTGTTCGATAATTCCCGCTCACGGTCGCCCCGCCAGCATTATGTTTGGTCGGAAAAGGCATTAAGCATCGTAAGGTCAACCAGAATACCCAAAAAAGACGGCGCGTTGGTTGTGCAGCAACTCCAGGAACTAACGGGATACCCAGAAAAGCCATGCTGGAGGCTGGCGGAACGATTCGGCTTCCGCCGACCGAATGCACGCCGCGTCTGGAGCCAGGAAGACGTAGCCAGAATCATCGAGCTGTCCGAAACCACATGCATCCGGGAAATCGCCACGCGATTCAAAACAACGACCCGCACGATTTACCTGAAGGTCTACAACCACCACAAGAGCGCCGGACACAGTGGAATGATCTACACGGTGTCGGCCATCGCCAACCTGCTGAAGGTAACGCCGGCCACGGTGAAACAGTGGGGCGCGGAAGGCAGGCTGGAAATCCAGCAGCAGCAACGGGGCAGTGTCACCGCGTACATCGTCGAGGACGATGAATTCGAACGCTTCTGCCGGGACAATCTGAATTACCTGATCTTCATGGTTGGAGGCCGTATTGCCCCGCGTGAGCGCATACTCTTCCTAAAACAGTTTGTCATCGCCGCCGACATGCCGGACGATCACACAGCGCGCAGCCATCGGCGTGAGCGGGAAGCCTACGCTCAACTCATCGATTCTGAGGAAATGACAAAATGAATCCGATCTGCCTTGTTCATCCGGAAGGGGGCAGCTCTTCTGAACCCGGAAGCGCACTGGCGACACGTGGCTTGCACTTCAAGGCAAGTCGCGGGGATAGTAGAGCTTCCAGGCAGGGTCGTACGCGGGCTGATTCATGCCGTAATCGAGATAAAACTTGAGACGTATGGCACGCTGTTTGAGCGGCGCCAGCTCTTCTTCGGGTACGCCGGCGCGCTGAAGAATGAAGCCCAGAGCCTGGTGGTACGGATAGACATATTTTACCTTCGCAAGAAGGCGGGCGATCTCCGCGACGGATATCCGGTCTTTTGCCTGCCGAAATGCGGAGAGCACGTTACTCATGCCGCCCGCGTATTGCGGTCGGACGACTACGTCAATCAAGGTGCGTTCGAGGCTTGTAGTTTTCAGTGGTTCGCCGCGCGGACCCTGCATATCGACGATTCCCGCACCTTGGGTGTTCTTGCCGTTGAGAAATGTAATCGTGCTGGTTCCGTAACGGAATACATAGGTTGATTGGCGTTGAGAGTTCTGGAACGCCCTGTTAAGGCCGGCTTGGCTAATCCGGGGTCTTGAGTTTTTCGGAGACTGTTCGTGATTGACGAAGATTGTCTCGAGGGGCGCGAGGCCATGCAGATGCAGAGCGGTCCCGTGGGAGAGATACGAGTTTTTGTAGAAGGAGCATGCCAATTGCAGGGGTGAGAGGGCACCGAAAATGTACCGTGTCTTGCTCCCGTAGTGCTCGGAGGAGATCTCCGCAATCCCCATAATGTCGTTCTCCCGCAGGAGCGCGATGAGATCATCGACGCCAAAGCTCTTCGGTGCGTTCCATGCATTTCGCCGGGTCCCGAGGTGTTCGCTTAAGATTTTTCGCGTCATGGCGCGGGGCGTCACCTGCTTGAACTCGTTAACGATGACGAGCTGTTTTTCAAGTTTCATGCACAGGTGAGAAGGTATATATACCTTCTCACCTGTATGTTACTTTTCAGGTCAGCTGAGGCGCAAGACCAGATGGTATATATACCTTCTGGTCTTGGAAGCGGTCTGTCGTCAGGTTATGGTTGGTGTGCTTTAGATTGCCCAGCAGGCGTTCTGCTTGACATATAACATAACTATTGTTATTGTTTGTGTGCAAAGGATCGCTCTGTGAGCCAACTGAAGAGCACACAACATAACGGCCAGATGAGGACCGTCGGACGGCAAATGGCCCGTCTCCTAACCGCCCTTTATGACCGGCCGCAATCGACGTTCACGCTCGCCGATGCCGAGGCAATCACGGGGCTCAACTCACGCCTTGCCAGCAGTCTGCTTCATAAAGCTGTGGGTCGCGGCGTGGTCTCGCGGTTGAAGCCGGGCGTGTTCATCATCGTTCCACCGGAGCTTGGAAGTAGTGCGGAATACGCTGGCAACCCGTATCTGACCGCTGTAAGGCTGGCTGGCAAAGCGCCTTGTTTTATCTCGCACGCGTCGGCCATGGAGATACACCGGATGGTCACTCAGCCCCAGCTTGTCGTCTTTGCCTCAAGCTCTAAACGAATCCGGAGCCGTAAGCTCCATGGAACCGAGTTCCGATTCGTCTTCATTAAGCCCGACCAGTATTTTGGGACGGTGAAACACTGGGTCACGAAGCAGGAGACCGTGCAGATTAGCGACCTTGAACGGACGATCGTAGACGGCCTCCGCCAGCCGGAGTATTGCGGCGGCGTGACGGAAGTCGCCAAAGGCTTGTGGATGCGCCATCGCGATATGCAGGTGCCCAAACTCGTGGACTATGCGCTCCGCCTCGGGATCGGCGCAGTGATCCGCCGTCTTGGTTATCTGCTTGAGCTGTATAGAATCGCGCCGGAAAGCGAGCTGGCAAGACTGCGGAAATCTCTGACCTCGACCTACCTTCCACTTGACCCCGTGCTGCCAAAGGAAGGGCGGCATTTGAGGCGTTGGCGGCTTCAGCTCAATATCACTCCCCAGGAACTCGAAGCCGTTCGGGCCACCTGAAATGATTCCACAGCGCAACATCTCGCTTCTGGCAAACAGGCTCGCAGAGGAGGGTGGACATCGGCTGCGCGAGGACGTGCTCGAACGAGACTACTGCCTGGCCTGGCTCCTGGCTGGCATCGCGGAATCGGAGATCAGGACCATTCTCGGATTCAAGGGCGGCACCGCCCTAAAGCGCTGTTACTTCGGCGACTATCGTTTTTCGGAGGACCTCGACTTCACCCTGATAGAACCCGTGCCGCCTGAAGAATTGGTGAGGCGTCTGGAGACGGTTTACGCCGCCGTGCGCGAGGCTTCGGGTATCGTTTTCACGTTTGACCGTGAAGATCGTCACGCACACGCCAACAGCTATACGTTCTATCTCCGATATGTGGGCCCCTTGCCCCGTGGGAACGATGTCAAGGTCGACATTACGCTTCGCGAGCATCTGGTTTATCCGCTCCAGGAGCGCCCCATTCTTCGCGGCTACGAGGAATTCGCGGACCTTCCCGAAAACCGGCTGATTCGGGTGTATTCGCTTGCAGAAATCGCGACCGAGAAAACGATTGCCCTTGCCGATCGGGCACGCAATGAACCCCGCGACCTTTACGACTTGTGGCATCTTACGTCGAGCGAAGGCGTCGAGCTTGGGGATCTCTTGGACGCCGTGAGGCAGAAACTGGAATTTCGCGGGAAACCTTTTGAGGGTATCGCAGAAGCCATCCGCGTGAAAGAGGGTCTGCTAAGAGCGCTGTGGTCACGCCGCTTGGCATATCAGATGACGATCCTGCCGGAATTCGACGAAGTATTCCGAGCGGTGCAACGAACCCTTCGTCAGGCTGGCGTTCCCTAGGCGTTCCTTGAATCCGTTACTGACTGCGCGCATAGTCGGGGTCTTGCGCCAGTTCGTCCTCGGTACAATGTCGCGGGATATCGCGCGCGGGGAGACGAGAATTAAGGGTTACCACTTGATGCCATCATCGCTCATCGCGACGGACGCGCCGCAACCGCGAGGCGCTCGACAACAAAGCGCATGGGGCGGACCAGGTAGTAAAGGAAGTAAAGAGGGCGTGGCAGGCGCACACGATGCCAATCCATTGTGGAGTCGGGGACCTACGAGCAGCTAGTGGCGATGAAGGGGCAATACGCCGAAGGTTGCCGCTGAGGATTCCGGCCAGATGGGGGCCGTGCGGGTCTGGCAGACACTGGAATTGGCTTGTTTCTTCTGATGTCGATTCACGAACATCTTCCATCCAGGTGAGGAAGGATCTGAACAGGTGGGATGGACTAAAGGACTGGAGTTAGCCAACTGGCGCGCCACCACGGTCCTAACGATTCCAGTGCTGAAGAAACCAGCATAAGAAAGGTTCAATCCGTCGGCTCTAGATATGGCCGTTCATGGTTGGTCCGCGTGGCCTGGAGAAGGAACAGCAAGCCCACATCGTCAGGCGTTTGCAGCAGCTGCAATCTCGAGAGAAGTGGCATCCGGCATGACCAACGGCGTAACGGAGGCGGGAGGATTGCTACGAGCACCTGTTGGCTGCTCCCAGACATAGTTGATCGGCATGTCCATCATAGCCTTCCGCGCCAATTCGTCGTTGCGGGTAAGGGCTGCCGCTTCGAGCGACTGTAGATATCTCTCGAAATCCTCGGTCGGAGGAGGCGGCTGGATGCTCAGTACACGCGGGAACGATGTGGGAGTTACAACCGCCGAATCTGTCCAGAGCTGCTCTTGCAGTTTCTCCCCGGGCCGCACACCTACAAAACGAATCTCGATGTCCTCACCAGGGCGCAGTCCAGACAATTCGATCAATCGTCGAGCCAACGTGGTTATCTTGACTGGATCCCCCATGTCAAGCACGTAG
>PLYW01000306.1 GCA_003151875.1 Acidobacteriaceae bacterium | reverse complement strand
GATAACCGGGAGGTTGGGCCTGAAAGAATTCCCACGCCTTCTCGTGCCTCCGAAACTGCTGCTCATGCGCTCCCTCTAGCTTGCACGTGCTTCTCTCGTACGAGTACTGCATTGCCCTCTGCTCGTCGCGGCCGGCAAACGCCTTGAGCCCTGGCGCCGTCATGCGTCCACGCTGCTTAAGCTCAGCAACGCGTTTAATGTTCACTGCGCTCCAAAAGCTCTTCGGCTTTCGTGGTGTGAAACGGTGGGTGTAGCTGACATCATCCACGGCCTTCTTTAATCCGTCGATCCAGCCGAAACAGAGTGCTTCATCCACGGCCTCCTGATAGCTAATTCCAACCTTGCCCGACTTTTTCTTGTAGAACCCAACCCAGAGCTCGTGGGCTTTGCCGTGATTCGATGCCAACCATTCTCGAAAGTCAGACCCTGATTGAAAAAACGCGATTTTCATGGCAAGTCCCACTTAGCCTAATGCTTAGAGCTGAGGGCAGGCCGCCTCTTCCCCGAATCCCCGCTTCCCCGCCCCGAATCTAACTAAACCGTTTAGAATAGAGCCAGAAATGCATCGGGTCTACCTCGACAACAATGCCACTACTCCGCTTCTTCCCGAAGTGTTTGAGGCCATGCGTCCCTACTTCTTCGAGAAGTTCGGCAACGCCTCGTCCATTCATCAGCAGGGACAGCAGGCGCGCTCCGCAGTGGAGCACGCGCGCGAGCAGGTTGCGGAGTTGCTGAACTGCCGTCCGGCGGAGATCGTCTTCACCAGCGGCGGCACCGAGGGCGACAACCTGGCGCTGTTTGGCTTGATGAAGCCGGGCGATCACCTAATCACCTCGAGCGTGGAGCATCACGCGGTGCTGAACGCCTGCAAGCGGCTTGAAGAGATGGGTTGCGCCGTGACCTACTTGCCGGTGGACGGACGGGCGCTGGTCGATCCTGACGATGTGCGGCGGGCGCTCCGTCCCGCGACCAAGATGATCAGCATCATCCTGGCGAACAACGAAACCGGTGTGCTGCAGCCAGTGAGCGAGATTGGCAAGGTCGCGACCGAGGCTGATGTGTACTTCCACACCGACGCCGTGCAGGCTGCCGGCAAAGTGCCGCTCGACGTGAAGGAGACTGGCTGCGATCTGCTGACCATCACGGGCCATAAGATGCACGGCCCGCAAGGCGCAGGGGCGCTGTTCGTGCGCAGGGGCACCTTGCTGCAACCGATGATGTACGGCGGGCGCCACGAGCGTTCGCGCCGGGCGGGAACGGAGAACCTGGCGGGCATCGTCGGTCTGGGCAAAGCGGCGGAGATTGCTCGCGAAGGATTTGCGGACGGCAGCGTCGAGCGAATGGCCGGGCTGCGCGACCGCCTGGAGCACGGGATCGTCGAGAGTGTCGAGCAGATTGGCGTGAACAGCGTCGGCGCGCCACGCGTGCCTAACACGACCAACATCTACTTCGATTGCATCGAAGGCGAGGCCATGGTGATCGCGCTCGATCTCAAAGGGCTGTCAGTTTCGACCGGAGCCGCGTGTTCGTCAGGCGCAATCGAACCTTCGCACGTTTTGACCGCGATGGGACTTTCGCCAGATCGTGCGCGCGCCAGCATCCGCTTCAGCCTGGGCAAGCAAAACACCGCAGACGATGTGGAATTCGCGCTGTCGTTGGTGCCGGAAGTTGTTGCGCGGCTGAGGGAGATCTCGCCGGTTTACAAACGGGTGCACGCTTGAAGGGCACTCGCCTCAGCCATGCGAGATTCACCCTGACGCTAGTTGCTAACTGCTAAGTGCCAAATGCCGACTTCCAAGACCATCGCTGTGGCCATGTCCGGAGGAGTGGACTCCTCCGCCGTCGCTGCATTGCTGTGCGAGCAGGGCCACAACGTCGTCGGACTCACGCTACAGTTGTGGAACCAGCGCCGCCTGGCCGGTCACGAGGGCATGCCGGAGTCAGTGCAGGGACGCTGCTGCTCCATCGATGACGTCTATGACGCGCGGCGCGTGGCGGAGACGCTCGGCATTCCGTACTACGTCGTCAATCAGGAGGACCGCTTCGAGCACGACGTGGTGCGTCCCTTCGTCTCAGAGTATCTCTCCGGGCGCACGCCGGTCCCGTGCAGCCTGTGCAACAACCATCTGAAGTTTGATCAGCTACTGATCACCGCGCGGCAGATCGGGGCGGACCTGCTGGCCACGGGACATTACGCGCGCAACGAGTTCGACGAGCGCAGCGGACGCTGGGTGTTGAAGCGCCCTGCCGACCGCGCCAAGGACCAGACCTATTTCCTCTTCGGGCTGACGCAGGAGCAGTTGAGCCGCACTCTGTTTCCGCTCGGCGAGATGCGCAAGCCCGAGGTGCGCGAGGAGGCCCGGCGCGCCGGACTTCGGCTGTTCGAGAAGCCCGACTCGCAGGAGATTTGCTTCATTCCGGGCGGCGACTATAAGAAGTTCCTCGACGCCTATCTGGCGGAGCAGGGCGAAGAGTTTCCCGACACCGCGGGCGAACTGGTCACTACCAGCGGCGAGGTTGTCGGGACCCACGGCGGCATTCACAACTTCACCGTGGGCCAGCGCAAGGGGCTCGGCGTGGCTACGGGTTCGCCGCTGTATGTATTGGAAATTCGCGGAGACAAGCGCCAGGTCGTGGTGGGCGGTGGCGACGAGTTGTTCTCACGAACCTTGCGCGCCAAAGCAGTGAACTGGATCGCGATTGACGATCTGCGCGGGCCTATGCGCGTGCAGGCCAAGATTCGCCACCGGCATGAACCTGCGGACGCGGTCATCGAGAAGAGCGGCGACGATGAGGTGCTGGCGACATTTGACAAACCGCAGCGCGCCATCACTCCCGGTCAGGCCGTGGTGTTCTACGACGGCGATGCAGTTGTGGGCGGCGGCTGGATCACGTAGGCCGGTCGTCCCGGTTCTCACTGTTACAATCTAGGTGCAGGCTGTCTGCCCGCATCTTTTCTAATCCATGAAGTGTCCATTCTGCGGCTTTGAAAACGACAAAGTGGTGGATTCGCGCGAAAGCAAGGAAGGCGAATCCATCCGCCGCCGCCGCGAATGCCTGAAGTGCGAGAAACGCTTCACCACCTATGAGCGCATCGACGAGATTCCCTACATGGTGGTGAAGAAAGACGGGCGGCGCGAAAAGTTTGAGCGCCAAAAAGTGTTGAATGGACTGCTGCGGGCCTGCGAGAAGCGGCCTGTCTCCATGAGTAAGTTGGAGCAGATCGTCAATGACGCCGAGGGCTTCGTGGTGGACTCGCCCGATCGCGAGCGCAAGACCAGCGAGGTCGGCGAACTGATCATGAACCGCCTGAAGCGCCTTGATAAGGTCGCGTACGTGCGCTTCGCCTCGGTTTATCTCGACTTCAAAGACGTGCGCGAGTTCATGGCGGAGTTGAAGGAACTGCTCGACACCAAGGACAACACGTCCGCCAAAGCCAAGTCCGGAGACTGATTCCGGCAGTCAGATGGCAACGAATGTCATATAAAATCACGTTAATACCCGGCGATGGCATCGGTCCCGAGGTGGTGAACGCGAGCGTCCGGATACTGGAAGCCACCGGCGTTAAGTTCGAATGGGAAAGTTTCGCGGCCGGCGCCGAAGCCTTCGAAAAGTACCAGGAGTACATCCCCAAAGAACTCACAGAGTCCATCGAGCGCACCCATGTTGGCCTGAAAGGCCCGGTGACGACGCCCATCGGCGGCGGCTTTTCCAGCATCAACGTGGCGTTGCGCAAGCAGTTTGAGCTGTTCGCCAACTTCCGGCCTATCCGCAATCTGCCCGCGGTGGCAACTCGCTATCCCGGCGTCGATCTGGTCATTGTTCGCGAAAACACAGAGGGACTCTACTCCGGCATCGAGCACGAAGTCGTGCCGGGCGTGGTTGAGAGCCTGAAGATTATCACCGAGAAGGCTTCCACGCGCATCTCCCGGTTTGCCTTCGAGTACGCGCGGCGCATGCATCGCAAGAAGATCCACGCCATCCACAAGGCCAACATCATGAAGCTGTCGGACGGCCTGTTCATCCGCTGTTCGCGCAACATCTCGAAGGAGTATCCCGAGATCACCTACGGCGAACACATCGTGGACAACACCTGCATGCAACTGGTCATGAATCCTTACCAGTACGATATGTTGCTGCTGGAAAATCTTTATGGCGACATCATCTCGGATCTGTGCGCAGCGTTCGTCGGCGGACTCGGCTTGGTTCCCGGCGCCAACTTCGGACACCACTGCGCCATCTTCGAAGCGGTGCATGGCTCCGCGCCCGACATCGCCGGCAAAGACATCGCCAATCCGACGGCCGTGCTGCGCTCGGGCATTCTGATGCTGCGCCACCTGGGTGAAGAGAACGCCGCCAACCACATCCGCCTGGCGCTGGAGAAGGTGTACACCGAGAAGAAGCACCTTACGCGCGACGTGGGCGGCACCGCCGGAACCAGCGAGTTCGCCGACGCCATGATCGAGGCGCTGCGCACCATTCCGCCACCCAAAGCGGAGTTGCAGGAAGTGGAGGCGTAGTGTGAGCCGTTGCGCAGCAGTTGCCTCTTCGTGAATCGCAGCCCGCTCCGTCATGGCCGGTTTGGTACAATGTCTTCACGAGCGCCACGTGAGGATTGGGCGTTCGCCGCAGCTTTGAGCCGCACCTCCTACTGAACTCGACATGAACATCCGCTCCACCAGTGACCCGTCACTTGTGTGGACGCAACGTTTGACAGGAGCTAGTTCTGACGTCGCGACCTGGTCTGGTTACTTACAATCCGGCGCACCACCGTTTCGCCATATTTCTCGCGTGCGCCACTTTTCTGTTGATCGTTGCGGGTGCGCTCGTCACCAGCCACGATGCCGGCTTGTCCGTCCCGGATTGGCCTACTTCCTTCGGTTCGCTCTACAAGATTCCTCCCATGGTCGGCGGAGTGCAGTACGAGCACACGCACCGCATGATCGCGGAGCTGACCGGCCTGGCGATCATCGTCATGGCGGTTTGGACGCAGCGCGTCGAAAAGCGCCGATGGATGCGCATCCTGGGCTGGACGGCGCTGGCGGCCGTCGTCGGCCAGGGAATTCTCGGCGGCCTTACGGTGCTGGATCTGCTGCCATGGACCATTTCTACGGCGCATGCCACGCTCGCGCAGATGATCTTCTGCATCGTGATTGCGATGGCCATGTTCACCAGCCGAAGCTGGTTGCAGGACGAACCGCCCATCCCCGAGCGCGATCGCACGCCCAGCACACCGACTCTCGCGGCGTTGGCGGCAGCTTGCGTGTGGGTGCAATTGATTCTCGGCGCCGCATTTCGCCATTCCGGCATTAAGCTGTTGCCGCACCTTGTCGGCGCGTGCGTCGTCACGGCCGTGCTCTGCTGGATGATCGTTCGCCTGCTGACGCGGTACGGCAATGTCCCACACTTGCGCAAGCCGGCAGGATTGCTGCTGGCGCTGTTGATGGTCCAACTCGGCCTCGGCTTCGCTGCGTACCTCACGCGGCTGCAATGGCGCATCGATCCGCCCCAACCGATCACCGGCATTGTGATCACCACCGTGTCGCACGTCGCTGGCGGCGCGCTGGTATTGGCCACCTGCGTGGTGCTGGCGATCCAAAGCCGGCGCATGATCAACGTCCACGCTGAGGAAGCGGCGCTCCACTCGGCGCCACGAAAGGCGATCCCGGCATGAGCAGCGCCACTCAGCCGCTGGCTATTCCGCGCGAAGGATTTGCCGCGCTCGCCCGCGACTATTCCGTCCTGATCAAAGCGCGGGTCACCACGCTCATCGTGATGACCGCGTGGGCTGGCGCCTATTTTTCGGCCGCCAAGTTGGGCGCCTCGTTGCTCTCGTGGACGCTGCTGCACGCGCTGATCGGCATCGGCCTGGTCAGCGGAGGCACCGCCGCCATCAACGAAGTGGTCGAGCGCGACCTGGATGCGCTGATGCGCCGCACCTCCGGGCGTCCGCTGGTCACCGGCAGCATGGGCCTGATGCACGCCTCCGTGGTCGCTTTCGGCATGACCATCGGTGGCGTGCTCTATCTGTGGGCGACCACCAACTGGCTCACCGCGGTGCTGACAGCGCTCACCTCGATCAGCTATCTCACGGTGTACACGCCGATGAAGCGCGTGCACCCCATCTGCACGTTTCTCGGCGCGTTTCCCGGGGCCATGCCTCCGGTGCTGGGCTGGACCGCGATTCGCGGCCGCCTCGATCCGGAAGCCTTCGTCCTGTTCGCGATCCTGTTTTTCTGGCAGTTCCCGCATTTTCATTCCATCGCGTGGCTGTACCGCGAGGACTACGAGAACGCGCGCATCCGCATGTTGCCGGTCGTAGAGAGCGATGGCCGCTCCACCGCATTGGCCATTGTGATGTACGCGCTCGCGCTGGTGCCGGTATCGCTCGCGCCCACCCTGATGGGAATGGCGGGATGGACCTACTTCGCCGGGGCGCTGTTGCTCGGCGGCGGCATGTTGTGGTTCAGCCTGCGCATGTGGACGATGAAGCTCACGCCCGCCGCTCCCGCGTCGAAGCTGCGCGCGCGTCAGGTGCTGCAAGCTTCGGTGATTTACCTGCCGCTGCTGTTCGCGCTGATGATGCTCAATCGCGCGTAAGGGCGAGCAGTTCGCCCCGCTTCTTTGCGCCGTAATACAATCATCGTTGGCTTCCCACATGGCAACTTCTGAAACCATCGATCATCCGGCGGCGACCAACGCTGGCGATACTGCGCCGGCGGTGATCCAGCTTCAGGAACTCCGCCACCAGTACGGAGATCGGACTGCGCTGGCCGGTGTTTCCTTCGACGTGCGTGCCGCCGAGATCTTCGGCCTGCTCGGCCCCAACGGCAGCGGCAAGACCACGACCTTCCGCATTCTCTCGACCCTGATGGTGCCCTCGGGCGGACGCGCCCTGATCATGGGCCACGATGTGGCGCGCGAGCCTGCCCTGGTGCGCCGCTCGATCGGCGTCGTCTTCCAGGAGAAGAGCATCGATTTCAAGCTGTCGGCGGAAGAGAACCTGATGCTGATCGGCCATGTTTACGGCTTGCGCGGCGCGGCGCTGAAGAAGCGCGTCCGCGAAATGCTGGAGCGGGTTGGGCTCGGCGACCGCGCCAAAGAAAAAGCGGAGACGTTTTCCGGGGGCATGCAGCGACGGCTGGAACTGGCCAAGGGACTGCTGCACCATCCTTCGGTGTTGCTGCTCGACGAGCCCACCACCGGACTCGATCCGGGCGCGCGCCGCGATTTGTGGCAGTACCTGCACATTCTGCGCGACGAAGAACGCGTGACCGTGCTGGTCACCACCCACCTTATGGAAGAAGCCGAGGGCTGCGATCGGCTGGCGATTTATGCCAACGGCAGCGTCGTCGCGCTTGGCACGCCCGCTGAATTGAAGAGCGAGATTGGCGGCGACGTCATACTGCTGGAGTCGGAGCAGCCCGATTCGCTGGCGCAACGCATCGCGCAGCGCTTCGGATTACATCCCACGGTGCTCGATCATCGGGTGCGGCTGGAAATCGAGGCCGGACACCGCTTCGTTACCGACGTGGTCGAGGCATTTCCGGGCGAGATCGAAGGCGTCTCGGTGCACAAGCCGAGCCTGGAAGATGTGTTCATCCGCCGTACCGGCCACCGCTTCTGGACCGAAGAGAACGACGGCAGCGCCGAAGGCGGTAGTGCGGCGCTTTAGCGCCGCGTTCGCGTCGCCCAAACGCCTTCGCTTAAGCCGCTGAGGTCTCCGACCTCAGCGGCTTAAGCGATCTTTCTGTTTGCCTTATACGCGGGCCTGAAGGCCCGCACTACCCGTGCCCCTTCATTGACCAGGGGGTTTCGCGAGTTTTGCAGCGCGCTCTTCAGCCCGATACTGGTCCTCAAACTGTCCTTGCCGCTGGTACAGTTTCGCCAGATGTGACCAGGCGCCGGCAGATTCCGGCGCAAGCTGCACCGCCTCCTCCTGGAAGGAAGTGGCCTGCTTCAGGTCGCCGAGGACCGTCCAAGCGGCCGCGCGACCCTGCGCTACATTGAATCGCAAGCAGCCTTCTCCGGTGGCCGCGACGGCGTCGGCGGGCGCGCTGTGGACCGCTTCATCGAGAGCCTGCAAGGTCAACTTCGGCTGCTGAATATGCAAGTAAAATTGCGCCAGCTTGATCTGTGCCAGATCAGGCCTGGACGACAGTTGGCCGGCTTGTTGCCAGGCATGGATGGTCTCGGGGATTCGCCCCTCGCGCTGGTCCAAGTCGGCCAGTGCGGTCCAGACAACCTCGCTGGGTTCCAGAGAGATAGCCGCAAGGTATTCCTGTTCGGCCTCGGAGGGATTCCCCATGGCATAGAGAAGGTGGCCGCGAAGCCAATGCACGAAGGGGCTGTCGGGAAAGGTCTGCAGTGCGCTGTCGGTTGCCAGGAGCGCCTCGGAAGTGCGGCCAAGAGCGGCGAGGAGGCTGGCGGCGTTGGCCCACTGATTGAAGGAACCAGCGGCAGAATAATCGAGCGGAGGGACGGGCAGAGTCGCGGTTGCGCAGTTCACCGGAAAGCGCTGAATCAGACTTTCCGTCTCAGGCTTACGGCGCACGAAGACTGCGGAGATCTCGTCCAGGTAAACAGGACGCCAGTCGCGACTGTCGCAAAAGCCCTTGAGTTGCACCAACTGGACGCCATCAATGCGCCCCAGCGGAAGAATGATGGTGTTGATGTTGTAGCGGTCTGCTTCCTGCTGCCAGGTCTCGGAGTCCGGCGACAACTGGAGCAACTGGCCGGCCCTTTGCATCCGCGGGATTCCGAAGAGGGTGTCGCGGCCGTCGATATAGTCGCGCCGCTCGGGGCCGAGCTTCCAGGTGAGGTAGCTGCCTTCGTCGTAGGTGTTGAAAATTTCTCCCGGAAGGTGTTCGCGCTCAACGAACTGTGCCGCGCGTTCCGGGAACCACCAGCCCAACCCGGCGCCGAATGTCGATTCATCCACAACTCGAACATAGTGACGGTTGGTGACCAGGTCGAAAGAGCGCAGCAAGGCAAGCGCTGCCAGCAAGCAAACCGCGGCCCATGCAACGGTCGAACGCATTCGTGGCCGCCGAATGCTGGGACCAAATTCGACGATCGCCGCCGCCAGAATTGGTCCGCCGACCACGACCACCACGCAGGCAAATACGGCTCCCATGCGAACGTGATGGACCGGCGGATAGGTTGCGATCAGCAGCAGGATTGCCGCCCCCAACTGACGCCTCCGCAACGCCAGCCCAGCAGCAATGACCGCGATAGCCAACAGCAGATAGATCGCGCCTTGGGTCTGCCGCAGCGAAAGCGCTGTGCTGAAGGCGGTCCAAGTCACGGGCACACTGCTCCACTCGCCGATATTCAGTTGCTGCTGCCCCGCAGCGCGCTGTTGCCGCATCAGCGCTCGATAGATTCCCCAGCCCCAAGGATTTGCCAGCGTTACCAGTGCCGTCGCCGCCAGCCATCCCCATGCGCACCGAAGTCGCTGCAGGGCAGCGCGGCGGCGGACTTCACCGAAAATTGTTTCCGACAGCTCGACACCCACATAGGCGAGTATCAGAGCCAGACCTGCGGCAAAACCGAAGTGCAGATTGACCCACGCCACCATCAGCAGCGGCAACAACCACAGGCGCGACTGGCCAGTTTGATAGTTCTCCCAAAGCAGAGACAGAAATGCCGCGAACAGCACGACGGTAAACATGTCGGCGCGCGGCGTGGTGCGCCAGGCGATGAGCGGCACCGCAAGGATGGCTATTCCGGCGCTGACCGCGGAGCCTCGCCGCAACAGCAACGCGACTGTGCCAACACATGCCAGAGCGCCAAGCCACGAGATCAAGGCATAGCCGCCGAGCAGATAGGTGGCATAGAGCACCAGTCCGGAGCCGATCGGATAAATCCAAGGCTCGCCTTGCGCGGTATAGGAGAACACATCCGTCGAAGAGATGTGGTGATGTTGGACAATCCAGCGTCCCGTCGCCAACTGCCAGCCCAGGTCGAAATCGGAAAGCGTGCGCAGTCCGGCTAAGAACGCGTAAAGGAGGGCTATTGCGGCGAGAATCAGGAACAAGCGGCGGTCGAATCGAGGAGTACCCGCCGTCGAGGTATCTGCGGTGGTCAAGTTCACTGCT
>PLYW01000296.1 GCA_003151875.1 Acidobacteriaceae bacterium | reverse complement strand
ACGTCGTTATGAAATCAAGCGCAGGTTCGGTCGCGGCAGCGAGCGAACCGCAGTCGAAGGACCCCTATAGCTTCCAGAAAACAAATTGGGACGCGTCGCTGCCTTTTTTGCGAAGGGGTGAGTTGGTGGGAGCCCCCGCATTTATGCGGGGGAAGGAGCGCTTCAGCGCTCCGGGAAAAGTTTCGACCTTGGTGATGCGCTTTAGCGCTGGCCTCGGGAAATCCCGCGGCTCAAGCCGCTTCTAAGAGCGAAGTGCTTTTCCGCTGGAGTAAAGTCCAGCTCCCCGCTGCTGAAGCAGGGGGCTCCCACCAAAAAATTCCCCCCGGACTCTCTCGCCTGCCTGTGGCCGGTCGAAGGCCACGCGGTACAATCCATGGGCAGGAGAGCCCACTCATGACCGGCAACGAAATCGCACAGATGTACGAATTCAGCTACGGCGCCATCAAGCGCAACCTTGATGATGTCACGAACGAAGACAGCCTGGTGCAGCCGCCGGGCGCGGGCAACTGCCTGAACTGGGTCCTGGGACACATCGTGATGGCCCGCAACACCGTCCTGAGCCTAGCCGGTGGCGCTCCCATGGTTGGGGATGAGGTGGCCGCGCACTATCGTCGGGGATCCAACCCGCTTCAGCCCGGCGACAAGGTGCCTGATCTCGCCACACTCCGCGGTCTGCTCAGCGATACGCAGCATCGACTGATTCCGGCTCTCGCGGCCCTCTCGGACGAGGCATTGGCTCTTCCTGTGCCGGAGCCGATGCGTCGCCCCCCGCTCACAGGTTCGATCGCGGATGCGCTGATTCGTCTCCATTATCACGAGGGCTATCACAACGGACAGATGGGACTGTTGCGCAGGCTGGTGGGAAAAGAAGGGGCGATCAAGTAGGGACCCTACTGCACTCGCTCTAGATGCCGTGGCTTGCGGTGCAAACTAATACCCACCGGTTCGCCGTTCCACGTCCCCAGGCAGAAATTGCCCTCCCAGAACTCCCACTCGGGCAGGCTCTCAGCCATGGCTAGAAACTTGTCACTCCAGGCCTGTTCGACTTCGAGAGCTACGGCACACGGCAGGTATCTCTCGTAAAGACTCGGAGTCCGCGAGGGCCCATCGATTCGGTCCATGGGTGACTTCTCCACGGAGGAAAGGAACTGGCGGAAGCCTTCGATGTCGTCCAGCAGCTTCCCTCCCTCTGCTGTGGGCGCTCTCATCAAATGGAGAAACGCTATATCTAGACCCACCATCAATGCGGCTACGAGCAGGACCTGCAACCCGAAATTGACGCCGAGCACCAGGGCTCCGGCACCCAATCCTGCGACACACGGCACGACGAGGGCGAGGAGCCGGAGGGCTCGCCAAAGCACCGCAGGTCTTGGGCCTTTGCGGCTTGCACGAATCAGATCCCCGAAGTGGGGTAGAAGGGCGATTAGGTAGAAGCCGCCGGGAGCCATTAGAGCCAAAGCCCAAGCGAGAACGAGCACTTGGTCGAGATGATGCGCCTGTGCTGAAAAATACACGGGCAGCAATGACAGCACAGCTCCCCCGATGACGCTTTCGCGATTCTCAACGAACCATCGGCCAACCGCACCCTGCCGTAACACCGTCGCCATTCCCCATGCTTGATAGCCCGTTTCCTCGTCAAACAGCTTGGTGGACATGCCCTTTGGCCCGCAGCGCCGCAGTATCTTATCCAGGAGAAAACGTTCTTCTTTGGGAAGCTCGGATTTGTGGTTTGTACCCGGAATCACACGCACTCGCGGGGCGTCACCTTGCATCTCCAGAGTTGCCAGTTCCTTTGCGACGAGACTCAGCAACCCCGCCCAGAAGGTACGGTCGTCAAAGGCTTCTTTCCATACATACCTGAGCATCGCAGGGGACAGGTTTGCGGGTGGTTCATACTGGATGACGATGATGCCCCGCTGCGGATCGCGTCCTTCTATTGACCACATCACAACGTAATAGCAACACACTGCACCTGCCGCGATCCACGTTAACAAGTTGGGACTCATCGTCAATTCCTCATAGAACCGCGGAGCGGCAGCGGCCCTGATCAGCGCGAGAGAAATCGCCATCGCCGAAGAAGCTGATGCCAAGCCGGAATGCTGATCGCCAAAACTGACAACTGACAACTGGCTACTGGCTACTGATTTGCCTTCAGCATCTGCTCGGCGTGCTTCAGCGAGGTGTCGGTCAGCTTGGCGCCGCTCATCATGCGCGCGATCTCGCGCGTGCGTTCCTCGGGATTCAACAGCCGCACCGACGTCTGCGTTCTGCCGCCCGATTCCCGCTTCTCGATGAGGTAGTGCTGGTCGGCGAAGGACGCGATCTGCGGCAGGTGAGTGATGCACAGCACCTGCTTGGTCCGCGCGAGCTGCTTCAGCTTCCTGCCCACCGCTTCGGCGGCGCGTCCGCCGATGCCGTTATCAATCTCATCGAAGACCAACGTGCGCTGTGCCGGGCCTCCGCGCGCGCCATTGTGACGGCCACGGCTGGTGCTGCCCGCTTCGACGCTGGTCTTCAGCGCCAGCATCACCCGCGACAGTTCGCCGCCCGAGGCGATTTCCTCGACCGGGCCCAGCGGCTCTCCGGGATTGGCGGAGATCAAGTACCCCACCTGGTCGAAGCCACGGGCACTCCAGTTCCCTTCCTCGTCCGAACCGCTGACCTCGGTCTTGAAGCGCGCCTTCATGGCCAGTTCGTTGATCTCGCCCTCGACCATCTTCTCCAGCTTGCGCGCCGCTTCGTAGCGATGCCGGGACAGACCGCGCGCCGCCTCCAAGTATTTCGCCGCGGCATTCGCCAGCTCGATCTTCAACGCGCGCAGGACTTCGTCCTTGTTCTCCATCTCGTTGAGCTTGCGATCGAGTTCGTCGCCGAGCGCGATCACGTCATCAAGCGTCGGCCCGTATTTGCGCTTCAAACGATCGAGCAGGGCCAGCCGGTCTTCAACTTCGGCGAGGCGCGCGGGCGAAGCCTCGATGCCTTCGGCATAATCGCGAAGCGCCTGACCGATGTCTTCCAGAGTGATGCGCGCGGACTCCAGTTCAGGCAAAGATTGCCGGAATTTCTCATCGAAGCGCGACAACTCTTCGACTTGCCGCGTTGCCGCACGAATCGAAGCCGCCGCTGAAGTATTGCTTTCATACAGCGCTTCGTAGGCCGCCATCGCCGCCGTGAAGACCTTCTCGGAGTTGGCCAGCACACGCTTCTCGGCTTCGAGCCTGGTATCTTCTTCCGCCTGCACGCGCGCGTCGGCGATTTCTTTGCGCTGAAAGCTCCACAAGTCCAGCAGGCGCAGCCGGTCATGCTCGTCGCGCTCCAGGTCGGCGATGCGATGGCGGACTTGGTCCCAACTTTCGAAGGCCGCCGCAGTAGCCGAGGTGTCCGCTCCGGCGAAGGCATCCAGCAGCGCCAGGCGCGACGCCGCATCGAACGCCAGCACGGCCACATTCTGCGCATGAATCACCGCCAGATGCGGCGCCAGTTGCTTCAGGACAGCCACCGTCGCCGGTTGGTTATTCACGAAGACGCGACCCTTACCGCCGGTCGAAATCTCGCGGCGAAGAATCAGTTGGCCGTCGTCGGATTGGGAATCGGAATTGGAATTGGAATCCAAGCCGTTGGCTTCCAGGACCGCGTCCAGGGCTTTGGACTCGGCCTCGAAGACCGCCGAAACTACGGCCTTGTCGGTGCCGTGACGAATGGTGTCGGTGGAAGCTTTGTCGCCGAGAAGCAACGCGAGCGCGTCAATGAGGATGGATTTTCCGGCGCCGGTTTCGCCGGTCAGCAGATTCAGGCCGGGGGCGAACTCCACGGCCACGTTATCAATGACCGCGTAGTTTTCGACCCGCAGTTCCAGTAGCACGTGAGCTCTCGACCCGCCGAAGTTAAGCGCAGTGTAGCAGGAAAGGCCGGTAGTCAGTAGTCAGTAGTCAGTAGTCAGTAGCCAGTCGTCAGTTGTCAGCTGTCAGTTTGCCCCCCACCCGGCGGGCTTGGACTTCATGGCGAGACCTACTGGCTGGCTTCGCTGATCAACTGGGCGACCTTGGAGCCGGGGCCGACGGGTTCCACGAAGACGATTTGCCTGGCATTCAAGTACATGCGGTCAGGACCGTGCAGCTCCTTACCACGCTTCACCAAAACGTTGGTGACCTGCTTGTCGTCCGGATTGGTTTTGCTGAGGATGTAGTAAACGTCGGTCAGCACCGGGTGGCCACTACCATAACCCGACAGCTTGCCGTAATACACCGAACCGTTACTCAGCAATACCGCCTGATAAGGTGTCGTGAAGCTGCTGGCGGCGCGCATTCCGTGGTAGGTCACAGCGTGTCCGATAAACAATCCAAGCAACAGGCAGACCAGGCATCCCAGAATCCAAAATGTTCGTTGCTTGCTGGTGCCGGTTTCAGCTGTCGCTGGTAGGGTCATACTCTTCTCCTGATTTTCTGGCTAGGAGCTGTCGGGAACGGTCCATGCCATTTATTAGGCCGCAAGTAAATCCTCACCCAAGCAAACCAGCTTGGATGGGGCACCCTCAGGATCATAGCCCAAGAAGCCATCTCATAAATAACGGGGCGGCCCCAAAGCGAAGTACCTCAGGGGCTAAAGCCCAGTCCTTAACGGGCCATTTGCGGCACGGCTGAAGCCGTGCCCTGACACAAACCGATTTATGAGATAGCTTCTGGCACCCGGCACGAACCATTCCCCTTTGACATTGGATCCCATGCCGCTCTTGCTACTTCGTCATGCGTCGCCGAACACTATAGCCCACGCACAATAACCCGGAACCGAGAAGCAATAAGCTACCCGGCTCCGGCGTCGGCGAGGACCGGCCATAGTCCGACGTAAAGTGAGACCCGGTGCTTGAGGTGAAGCCAGATGTAGCGCCAGATCCACCATCAGCTGCGATGCTGGATGCAATGTCGGATGCGAGGAGAGTCGCCTGGCCGTTGTTCGCCTCCAACAACGCGCCCGACACCACGTCGAGCGTCAGATCGGTCGGGTTGTATTCCAACACGAAGTGTTCCTCACCGTTGATCGGCAGGCCCAGCACCATCGAGAAGGTCCCCGATTCGCTGGTAAAGTTCATGATGTCAAAGGTATTGCCGATCTGCGGTATGAAACTGTTGAGCAGGTCCACGGTCATCAGTCCGTTGAGTTGGGCATGGCCGCTGACGTTGAGCTGATCGTATTGCCCGAGTTCCGATCCAGCAATGTCGAAGGTCAAGCTTCCGTGCGGTCCCTGGGTGTAGTTGCCCATAAAGGAAAGTTGGCCGATGGTCTGCAGGGCGTCGCCGATGTTAATCGAGGCATTGGAAATGATCGGTCCGCTGATGGTGCCCTGATTGCCATAAACGGCGCCCCCAGCAAAGTTGATCATTTTCCCGGATGCCAGGCTGCCGTCCACCGTGGTCTGTCCGGCGGTCTGGACATAGCTGTTTGGGCTGGCAAGAGCGCCGCCGTGAGCGATGTTGACAGTTCCGGTGTTGGTGAAGCCAGACAGTGCGGACGCCGCCGCCACGTGCGAATTCGTCACGTTCAGGGTAGCTTGGTCAGCGATGTACAAGGCCCCCTGGTTCACCACCGACCCAATGTTGGCAACATCGTCGCGGCTGTTGAGCGAGAAGGTCCCGGTCGGGCCGTTAGTCAACCTGCCCCCGACGATAATTGTACTTCCGTAAGGGCCAGTGGCGATGTCACCGCTATTATTTGCGTTGCCCTTGACGTAGAGGTTGCCCATCAGATCGATCGTCCCGTCATTGGCCAAGCTTCCCAGCTTCGCGGTATTAGTCCAATATCCGGCTGGATCGATCTCCAGGAGTCCATGGTTTGTCAGCATGCCATCCACGCGCAAAAGGTTGTGGCCACTGCCCATTCCGCCAAGGGAAATAGATCCGGAGTTGGTTGCGTCGCCGTTGACTTGGAGCGAAGACCAGTTATCCAAATCGACATTTCCGTAGTTGACCAAACTGCCGACAACGGCTCCTGAGGCCACCATTGAGAAACCTTGGCTTGTCAACATGCCGTTGACTGTCAAGCTGCTATGGTCCATGGAAATTCCACCACTGTCCATGTTGCCACCGACGCCCATGCCGCTAGAACTCATGGAGACGGACCCGATATTTGCGTCGCCGCTGATTCCGAGGCCCGATCCTTCCAGATCGATTCCTCCTGCATTGGCCGAGCCCCCGACACTGGCTGAGGAACCGTAGAGCGCCAATCCTCCGTCCAGAGTGCCGTTGACTGCCAGCCCGCTACCATTCAGGAGAAAGAACCCAGATGCGTCGCCATTGACTTGGAGACCCGATCCATTCTCTAAATCGATCATTCCGCCAGTGACCAGGCTGCCGGCGACGAACATGCTACTCCCGTTCATCATGGAGGCGTACCCGGTACTTGCATCGCCGTTGACCTGGAGGAACGACCCATTCTCTAAATCGAGCACTCCGCCATCCAGGCTGCCAACGTTGGCGGAGGACGCGTAGAGCGTGAAACTGCCCTGGTTGGTCAGCCTGCCATTGACTATCAAGCTATTTCCACCGGAACTGCTGCCGAGGGTAAGAGACCCGGAGTTATTCGCGTCGCCATAGACTTGGAGCGTCGATCCACCATTTAGATTGATGGCCCCTGAATTGACGGAGAGCGAAGCGGCTGCCACGGTGTCGCCGCCGTTGAGCGACAAAGTGCCGGTCCAGTTGATGGTTAGCGCTCCAGCAATGGTCAGCGTCTGTGGGGTGCCGTTATCGACAAGCTGTGAGGTGCCGCTCCAGCCGCCCAGAGTGAGCGAGGCGATGCTCGCGCTCGCGTCCAGGTACACCAAGTCATCTCCGCCCGAGTAGATGACGACATCACTGCCACCGGAGGGCAGTCCTGAGTCCCAACACCAGGAGTCGCTCCAGTTGCCAGTGCCGCCAAGCCAGTTGTCGGTGGAAGTCAAACCATAGCTGGCGTACGCGCTGTGAAACCCGAAGTCGCGGTCAATTGCGAATTTATGAATGGGAGCAGCATGGCCGCCGCTTACCAGGATGGCGGCAAAGAGGATCAGCAGCAGTGGCGCACGGTGCTGGCTCATAGGGGGACCTTCTTCGCTTGATGATCGAAGGTTGGACGAAGTTGGAGTCGGTCGGAAGGCTCGACAACTGGGGACGGTGAGCCGGCGACAGGCGATCATTCCCGCCGTAGCTTTGCCCGCTCTCAAGCGCGCGCTGCAATCCAGAACGGTTGCCGACTCGCGCGCTTCTACAAGGCAAGTCTAGGAGGAAGTGAGGGAATATCAAGCAGCAAAGCGGATAGTTGGCGACTTTTGCGCGGGGATTCCCGATTTGAAACCAGGATCAGGTCGAGGCGAAGCTGTGCGGGCGCGGCGGTCACTGTAACCGTTCAGGTACTCCCCGGCTTTTGGGCTTGAATCGGGCAGGAGCGCTCCCTAAAATGAAGGCTGCTCCGGCGATTCTTCCTGCCTCCAAATTACTTCTACGCTCAAAAATTTTTCGTTTGCTGCATGGGTGGTGCAATATGGTGTGGTTTCCACAGGGGGACCCCTAAATATTGCGTTTTATGTCTTGACCCCTCCTCGCCTTCGAACGTACATTTGGCTTGGCGTTCCTCGTTGGGTCGAGATGAAATCGCGGATAGCGCTGGCGTGAGAGTCCCGGGTGCAGTCGAGACAGGTCGCCCTATCCGAACGGGAGTATGACGTTGCTCAAACTGAAGAAGCTGCAAATCCTCGGATTCAAATCGTTCTGTGATCGCACCGACCTTCGCTTTCAGGGTGACGGCATTGCCGCCATCGTGGGTCCCAATGGCTGCGGAAAGTCGAACATCTCCGACGCCATCTCGTGGGTGCTGGGCGAGCAATCGGCGCGACTGCTGCGTGGCGTCAACATGCAGGACGTCATTTTCGCGGGCACGCGCGAGCGCAAGCCCACCGGCATGGCCGAGGTCTCGCTGACGCTGGTCGATCCCGAAGTTTACGGCGACGCGCTGGAGCCCGAGATCGACATTCAAGACGATCTCCCCGACGACTGGGACGAGTCTGCCGTGCGCGCGGCCAAGGCCGAGGACGTCGAGCGCTACTCCGAAGCAGTGCATCCCGGCCAGAGCGATGACGAGGGTGAAGACGCACCACCGAACGCGACCGAGTCTGCGGCTCACGATGCTGTTGCTCCGCACGTCGTGCTGAAAATTCGCCGCCGCAAATTTAAGCGCACCTTCAAAGCCGGCGAAATCACGATCACGCGCCGCCTGTTCCGATCCGGCGAGAGCGAGTATCTGCTCAACGGCAAGCTCTGTCGTCTGCGCGACATTCAGGACATCTTCATGGGCACCGGGCTTGGCCCGGAATCCTACGCCATCATCGAGCAGGGCCGCATCGGCCAGATCCTCAGCAGCAAGCCCACCGATCGCCGCGCCATCATCGAAGAGGCCGCGGGCATCACTAAGTTCAAAACCCGCAAGCGCCTGGCGGAAGCCCGCCTCGAAGACGCCAAGCAAAATCTCGCCCGCATCAACGACATCTTCGACGAAGTCACGCGCCAGATGAACTCGCTGAAGCGGCAAGCCTCGAAGGCCGAGCGCTACGGCAGGTTGCGCGACGAAATGCGCGGCAAGCTGCGCGTGCTGCTGGCCAGCAAGTTCGCGCAACTGGATGCCGAGGCTTCCCTGCTTGGCCGCCAACTCACGGAAATCGGCGAAGCCATGCACGCGCAGGCTGAGGCTGTGCAGCATATGGAAGGCGAGCACGGCGAGCGCACGCAGCGCGGCTACGCCATCGAGCGCGAGGCGCAGGAGAACCGCGAGCAGCTCAACCGGCTTTCGCTGGAGATCGATCGCGCCGCCGCCCGCCGCCACACCAACGACGAGCGCTGTTCCGAGCTGGATGCGCGCGCCGCCGCAGCCGAGGCGGAAACCGCCAACACCGCAGCGCAGCTTGCACGCCTGCAGCAGGAACTGGAAACCAACCGCGCCACGCTAGAATCGGCCAGCGTGGATGTCGCCCATGCTCAGCAGGAGTCGCAAGCCAGGCAGCAAGAGGCTTCGGCAGCAGCGGCATCGCTGTTGGAAGTCGAGCGCCAGCAGGAGCAGCGTCGCGACGCAATTCTGATCGCCGTCTCTGCGACCTCCGCGGTGCGCAACCGCATCACGCAAGCCGAAGAACGCATTGCCGCGCTCGATCGCGAGGCGCAGCGCCTGCACGACGAAACCGCCGCTGCTGTCCTGCAACTGGAAACTTTCGGCGGGCAGCAAGGCCAACTCGGATTGGAGTTTGAAACCGCCTCGCAGCGCGTGGTCGCGCTCAACGCGCAGATCGGCGAAACCCGCCAGCAGCTCGATGAAAAGCGCGCCGCCGAAACCACCGGCAAGCGCCATCTGGATTCGCTGCGTGGCGAGTACGCCAGCGCGATGGGCAAGCGGAGTTCGCTGGAAGCCGTCATCACCGAGCACGGCTACACGACCGAATCGGTGCGCAAGCTCTTCACCTCGGGCGCGATGAAGGAAGGTCTTGCGCCGGTGGGCGTGCTGGCTGACTTTCTCGAAGTCGAAGATCGCTATGAGCACGTGGTTGACGATTTCCTGCGCGACGAGCTGAACTACATCGTGGTGAAGTCGTGGGACGCGGCTGACGAAGGTCTGCGCCTGCTGCGCAGCGACGTGGATGGCCGCGCGACGTTCCTGGTCCATCCCGAGGATTCGCAGGCGAAGTTTTCGTTCCTGTTCGACGAGTCCGCGCACCAGGTCGCGCATGCCGACAGCGTGGTCCCGCTCAAGCATTGCATTCGCGTGCTCAACGGCTTCGGCAAATCGCTGGAAGTGATTCTGCCCAAGCTTGGCAACGGCTACATTGTGCCCGATGCCAGCGCCGGCCGCGATCTCGCGCTGAATAATCCCGATGCCTTCTTCCTTTCCAAGTCGGGTGAGTGCTTCCACAACGTCACCGTGACCGGCGGCAAGCAGCGCAGCCAGGGACCGCTCTCCATGAAGCGCGAACTGCGCGAGGTGTTGCAACAGATGGGCGAGATGGAGCGCGCCATGGCCGGCGAAGAGATGCGCGTGGCCGCGCTGGGCCGCGAAATCTTCGAACTGACCGGACTGCTGCATCGGCTGGAGGACGACAAGCGTGAAGGCGAACGCCAGGCCATGACCTCCGGTCACACGCTCCGCCAACTGGAAACGGAAATGTCCCGGGTGCGCGAACGGCTGTCCACCTACGAGCGGGAACTCGGCCGCGTCGGCGAGGAACGTAACCAGCAACAGATGTTCCTCGCGCAACAAAGCGGAGAGCTGTCGGCGCAGGAAGAACAACAGCGTCAGCTTGAATTGGAGATGCAGGCGGCGCACAGCAGCCTGGAAGGCCTGCGCTCGCGGCGTGACGAAGCGGCACAGCTCGCCAGCGAAGCTCGGGCACAACTGGCCACGCTGGAAGAGCGCCGCCGCGGCGCGGTGACCACGGTCGAGCGCCTCGAAGCGCTGGTGTCGGAGGTCTCGACGCAACTGGCGAAGCTGAAATCACAACTCGAGTCGGCTGCCGCCGAGAAGCAGCAACGCGAAGCGGAGAACGTTCGCCTGGCGGAGCAGGCGATCGGCTGGACCGCCGAGCGCCAATTCGCCGACACTCGCGATCGCGAACTGCAAGCCGAGTTGCAAACCGTCCGGGTGCGCATCGTCGAGTTGGAAGAAGCCCTCAAGGCTGCCCGCGAAGCCCTCGATGCGGCGCGCGATCGTCGCGGCGAACTTTCAGCCGCGCAGGCGCGCGTGCAATCCGATGTGCAGCACATGTCCGAGACCTGCGTGCAGGAGCTGAGCCAGCAACCGCATGAGTTGATGGGCGACGATTCCCTACCCCGCGTCGCCGCCGAGGCGCTCGCCGGTGAAGAAGAAGCTTATCGCGAGATGCGCACCCGGCTCGACAACATGGGGCCGGTGAACATGATGGCGCTCGAGGAGTACAAAGAAATCGCGCAGCGTCACGAGTTCCTGGAAACGCAGCGGCTGGACTTGTTGCAGGCCATCGAGAACACCCAGAACACAATCAAAGAGATTGACACCATCTCGCGGCAGAAGTTTGAAGAAGCTTTCAAGATCATCAACGAGAACTTCTCGCGCACCTTCAGCAAGCTCTTCGGCGGAGGCCAGGGCTTCATGCGCCTCACCGACATCGAGAATTCGGCGGAAAGCGGCATCGACGTAGTGGCCTCGCCTCCGGGCAAGAAGCTGCAAAATGTGCTGCTGCTCTCCGGCGGCGAGAAGGCGCTGACTGCGCTGGCGCTGCTGGTCGGCATCTTCCAGTATCAGCCCAGCCCATTCTGCATTCTCGACGAGGTGGATGCGCCGCTCGACGAAGCCAACATCGGCCGCTTCACCGAACTGATTCGCGAGATGAGCTTGCAAACTCAGTTCATCATCATCACCCACAGCAAGCGCACGATGGGCATGGCGCCGGTCTTGTACGGCATCACCATGCAGGAGCCGGGAGTGTCGAAGCTGGTGTCGGTGCGCTTCCACGAAGAGCCGGCACGGCTGACGGCGGCAACGGCGTAGTCGGCTTGCTATTAGCCCCGCTTGGCCCAGTTGCGGATTAAACTGGTACCGCCCCGATAATTGACCGGAGAATCGACTGGATGCCGCGAACTAACAGGACTGAAGCCGCTGTTATCTCCACCCTGCGCGCTCGCCTTGCCGCCTCCGAGCCCAAAGTCCTCAAGGTCAGCGGTGAGGAATCAAAACGCAATGGCACCGATGCCCTCACAGCAAGGAAGATTGACCAGATCATCAAATCAGTGCGCTCAAAACGAGCGAAGCGCTGATGTTCCGCTACGGCCGGTAGCTGCTTCTTGTCGTACCATCCCGTCCCAAACTCCCCTGCCGCCGTTGCGATATACTTTGGGGTTTGCCATCAGTGTTTGCGAGCAGTAGCACGCACGCTGCTCCAGTTCTGGAAGGAGAACTTTTTCTATGTCATCCGCAGCTGTTTCCTACGCACGCGAGAACCAGAAACGCTTTCTTGACGAGTTGAAAGATTTGCTTCGCATCCCCAGCGTCAGCACCGCCGAGGAGCACAAAGACGATATCCGCAAGGCTGCCGAGATGGTGGCCAACGACCTGAAGCGCATCGGCTTCGAGCATGTCGAGACTATCTCCACCCAGGGCCATCCCCTGGTTTACGCCGACTGGCTGCACGCCTCGGGCAAGCCGACGGCGCTGTGCTATGCGCACTACGACGTGCAGCCGGCCGAGCCGCTCGACGAGTGGAAGTCGCCTCCATTCGTGGACAAGGATGCTTATCCCTTGAAGGGCGAGGAGGCACAGGCTGCCTCCAAGAATTGGACCGAGCCGAGCGAACGCAATAACAACATCTACGCCCGCGGCGCCGTCGACGACAAAGGCCAGCTCTGGATGCAGCTCAAAGCATTTGAGTCGCTGTTCAAGGGTGGCAACGGCAAGCTGCCCATCAACGGGCGCGTGCTGATCGAAGGCGAAGAGGAAGTTGGCGGCGAGAGCATCGAAGAGTTCGTGAAGAAGAATGCGGCCTCGGGCAAGCTGAAGGCCGACTTCGCGCTGGTCACCGACACCGAGCTGTTCGCTCCCGATCTTCCCACGCTGTGCGTCGGCCTGCGCGGCCTGCTCTATACCGAGATTCAAGCGCAAGGAGCGAAGAGCGATCTGCACTCCGGCGTGTATGGCGGAGCGGCGCCCAATCCGCTGTTCGCGCTGGTTGAGATCATCAGCAAGCTGAAGGACGCGGACGGAAAGATCCTAATCCCCGGCTTCTACGACGACGTGCAAAAGCCGACCGATGACGAACTGAAGGCCTGGGAGCACCTGCCCTTTAATGAAGAGGACTATCGCAAGGCTGAAGTGGGATCGAGTGTGCTGACCGGCGAGCCGGGCTACTCCGTGCTGTATCGCACCTGGGCCCGTCCCACGCTGGAAGTGCACGGTATACCCGGCGGCTTTGTCGCTCCCGGCGCCAAGACGGTGATTCCGGCGCGCGCCTCGGCCAAAGTCTCGATGCGCCTGGTGCCCAAGCAGGACCCGGACGACATCCTGAAGAAGTACACCGAGTTCGTGAAGAAGGTCACGCCCAAGGGCATCCAGATCAACATCAAGGTGCACAGCAAGGGCCCGGCGTGTGTGGTAAACACCGACAACAAGTTCGCGCGCGCCTCGGTGGAAGCCATGCATGAAATCTTCGGGAAAGACACCGTGTATATTCGCTCGGGCGGTTCGATTCCGATCGTGACCCAGTTCGAGGAAGACCTGAAGATTCCCAGCATCATGATGGGCATGGGCCTTCCCGACGACAACCTGCACGCGCCCAATGAGAAGTTCCACATCCCCAACTTCTATCGCGGGATCGAGTCGATCATTCGCTTCTTCCAGATCTTGGGGCAGTGAGAAATAGTGGCTAGTGGCTAGTGGTTAGTCAGAAGCAGAGTGCCCCACTCAAGCCGGGTTTGCTTGGGTGGGGATTTGACTTCGCCCGGTTCGTCCCTAAGCTGAAGATGCGGCAAAATAGAAAGGACCGACAATGCAGCCTCACATTTNNCGCGCAGGAAAAGAAGCCAGCCGCAACGGCCACCAATAGCGCCGGCAATGCGGCTTCTGCGCGTGGCAAGTACATTGTGACCGAGGTTGCCAAATGTGGTAATTGCCACACCCCGCGCACATCCAATGGCGAACTCGATTACAACCGTTGGCTGGCGGGCGGGCCGGTGCCGTACTTGCCGGCCCAACCCGGACAGGATTGGCCGCTGCTGTGCCCACGCATTGGCGGCCTGCCCCCAGCCAGCGATGCCCAGATGATCACATTGCTCACCACCGGAATCTGGACCACCGGCAAACCGCTCCGCTCCCCGATGCCTGAGTTTCACATGACACGCGCCGACGCCGAGGCGGTCTTAAGTTACCTCAAGTCCGTCAGGTCAGGTCACAACCCAGCCGAATAGCCACCCGGGCCGAGGAGAGTACCTGGGCCGCGCATTACAGTAAGTGTGATTCGCCAAAAATAGCTCGTTCACGGCACCGGCGGTCGCCGGCTGCGGCTGTCTGCGCCCGGCTGCGCAAAGCCGGTTCCGGATGGCAGGTTTGATCGGGGCTCAAGCACTAGCGCCGGAAGGTTTTAGCTCGGACCTCGGTGGCCCTGACGCCAGCAAACGGTCGACGAAGTCCGTCATCAGTTGGCTGCGGCGTTCTGGCCCGTAAAGCCACAACGCTTCCTGGTAGGCGCGCCCTCCTACACGGGTCCGCAGTTCGGGACTCTGCACCAGATCGCGAAGCAGGGTGTACCACTGCTGATCGTCATTCGCCAGAAATCCACTTTCTCCATGGCGAATGGCGTCAGCGTACGGCTGGGTTGGAGACGCGACCGTTGGCATACCCAGCAGCGCTGCCTCAAAGAACTTCAGTTCGCTCTTCGCTTCACAAAACGGATTGCCAACCTCTAAGGGAGCGATGTTGATATCGAAGGTGGCGTACTCCAGCGGAGTGTTATCGCGGGCGACACGATCACGCCATTCAATCTGGCCCGACTGTCGCTCTAACTCGGGGAACTCGGCCAAGTTCACAGTTTCGCGCCACAAGACAAGCCGGACTTGTGGATTTTCCGCAAGCACAGCGGCCAACGAGCGCGAGGCTACCGCCAGGTCTCGTTGATGGGTCAGGGTCCCGCCGAAGTACCCAATCCGAACCAGCCCATCGCTGGCCTTCGCCTGGCGCGACAAACGCGCAGCACGGGACAACTCCAGTCTTTGCTTTTCGAAGCCATTAGGAATGACGGTTGTGGGCTTGCGCAAGTCTTGCGCCTCGCGCGCCAGCGCCGGGGTGGTGGTGGTGAAGTGGTCGGCCTGCGACAGGACCGATCGAAAACCTTCATAAAGCGCGCGCGCCTCATCTTCTTTCTGTCCCAGGGAACGGATGCCATCGATAATTTCACTTCTTGCCAATTCCGGCCGAAACAGCAGGTCATCGATGTCAAACACCACGCGCGCTCCCGAATGCCGCGCCGTTTCAATCACCCTGGCAACCACCTCCGAGTAAGGGGTACGCCAGATCCACACAATGTCGCAGTCTTTTATTTCACCGAGCCGTTGCGGAAATTCTTCAATCGGAATGATCACCGTGTGATAGAACTGCGGCGCCAAGGACTCTGCCAAATTGAGCACCCGGTAGCGATGTCCGACGGCATGCTGGTTGCCGGAGATGAAGACGATCTTAGGACGGCGATCCCTAGCTTGTGATGGCCTGAGTAGTCGCCCTTGTGCCTTTCCCCAGCCGAGGTAATGGA
>PLYW01000381.1 GCA_003151875.1 Acidobacteriaceae bacterium | reverse complement strand
CGATGCTTCACCGTGATCGTGGTGTACTTCGTGACATTGCACGCCACAGCAGGAGGCCCAGATAATTCGGCGTTGCAGAAGGCGGTCGCGCGGGCGATGGCGGGTCGTCGTGGCGCCGCCGTAGTAGTCAACGTCCAATCGGGACACGTCCTGGCAGCTTACCATCTCGATGTCGCGGCTCGTCGCGTGGTGCATCCCGGCTCCAGCATCAAGCCCTTCACCCTGCTGGCGCTGCTGCAAGCGGGAAAGCTCGACGCGCACACCGCGCTCATGTGCAAGCGCACGGTTTCCATTGGCGGACGCAAGCTCGACTGCTCCCATCCGGCAACTCCGGAGCCGCTGGTCCCGGCGAGCGCGCTGGCGTATTCCTGCAATTCGTACTTCACCAGCGTCGCCACCCGTCTGACGCCCGCACAATTGCGCGACAGTTTTGTGCGCTCCGGCTTCGGCTCCCTTACCGGAGTGTCGTCGGCTGAAGTCGCCGGAAGCGTTGTCCTCGCCCGCTCACCGGAGGAATTGCAACTGCAAGCGATCGGCGAGTGGGGAATCAACGTAACTCCGCTGCAGTTGCTGCACGGCTATCGCGACCTGGCCGTGCGCGCTAACAGCGACCCGAACGGCAAGCTCTCCCCAATTCTTGAAGGCTTGCAACAATCCGTTACCTACGGTATGGGACGCATGGCGCAGCCGGATGCGCCCATGAAAGTTGCGGGTAAGACTGGGACCGCGATGGCTGACCAGGGTCCATGGACGCATGCCTTATTTACGGGTTATGCGCCCGCCGCGCGTCCCGAAATCGCGCTGGTTGTCTTTCTGGAAAAAGGCCACGGCGGTACCGATGCCGCCAGCGTCGCACGGGAGATCTTCGCCGCCTACGCGGTGGATCACAGCGCTGGGGTCGCCGCAGCCGCAAAAGGAGCGCGGAAATGAAGCGGTCGCTCGCGATTATCGGTCTGCTGCTCCTGCTCCTGCTGTGTGCGGCGGGCGATGCTGAGTTGGGCGATCACGCCGCCGCCAAATCTTCCCGCAGTGGATTTCCGCAGACTGTGCGAGTGCGGCTCTGGTATCTGCATCCGCCGCGCGAGTTGCGGATTCGCGCCGATCCCGGTCGGGCACAACTGCGGACCTGCGCAACTTGCACCGCATCCACCATCACTGCCGCCGCTCTGCGCGCCACGGCATCGAAGATTGCCGTCGCGGGAAACAAATCCTCCGTCTCCGAGGTTCGCGTGAGTGGCGCCTATCAAATGAACGCCACCGGTGACCCGCCGCTGCGCGGCGATTTTCCCATCGAGATTCGCGCCAGTGACAGCCACCTGCTGATCACCGCATTCCTGCCGATGGAGGAATACATTGCGGGCGTGCTCGCCGGGGAAACCGGAAACTTCAAATCCGAGGAGGCGTTGAAGGCCATGGCGGTTGCGGCGCGCACTTACGCGATGCACTTTGGCAGCCGCCATGCCCTGGAAGGGTTCGACTTTTGCGACACCACCCATTGCCAGGACTTGCGAATCGCCGGCATTGATGTCCATTTGCGCAGCATCGCGGAGGCGACCGTGGGCGAAGTTCTCTGGTACGACGGCGAACCGGCGGCCACTTACTATCACGCCAACTGCGGCGGCACTACCGAAGACGGGCACTTTGTTCTCGGCAACAATGAGCCCCCCGCCCCATTTCTGGTGCAGCATTCCGATCAGTACTGCGTGCGCAACGGCAGTACCCAGTGGCGCACCGAGGTTGCGAAGCGCGAGTTGCAGCGCGCTCTCGCGGCCGATGGCATCGTTGTTCCCGGCGCCCTGCGTACCGTATCCGTTTTGCATCGCACACCCAGCGGCCGCGTCGAGTTTCTGCGCGTTACCGGCAGCTCTACCATCACGGTACCGGCTGTGACGTTTCGCTCGGCCATCGGCCGCCACATTGGATGGGACCGCATGAAGAGCAACTGGTACGACGTGAGCGACGCCGGCGACCGTCTTACCTTTCATGGCCGGGGCTCCGGGCACGGGGTTGGTCTGTGCCAGGTCGGCGCCGAAGTCATGGGCGAGGAAGGTCACTCCTATCGCGAGATCCTCAGCTTCTACTACCCGGGGACGCGTCTGGGCGTCAGCGCGCAGGGCATTCCGTGGCAGCAGCTCGCTAATGAAGATGTCACGTTGCTGACCACTCGTCCCGATCGCGATCGCTCGCTGCTGACGTTGGCGACCGGGTTTGTGCATGAGGCGGAAGAAAATACTGGACTGCTCTATCGCGCCTCTCCGCGCGTGAAGATTTACCCGACGGTTGCAGCGTTCTGCAACTCAACGGGCGAGCCGGGATGGGTGGCAGCTTCGACCCGCGGACGCACCATCCAGATGCAACCCTCCGACGTATTACGCGAAACGGGCGCGCTGGACAGCACAATTCGCCACGAACTTTTGCACATGCTGATCGACTCCTACGCGCTTCCGGGAACGCCGCTGTGGTTCCGTGAAGGGCTGGTGCTTTACCTCACCGCGCCCAACGCATCCTCGAAACCAGGCGAGAACGTCGATGATGTGAAGGGTCTGGAGAAGTCGCTTCGGGCCCCGGCGAGTGAAGAAGAATTACGTCGCGCTTACGCAGGCGCTCGTGCGCGGGTGGCACAACTGGCGCGGCAGCACGGAAAAGAAGCATTGCTCGGCTGGGTGCAGAACGGCTTGCCGCCGGAGCTAGCTTCCGGCGGCAAGCAGCGGTCCGGGGGCCGCTGAACTCGGAGGTACTTCATCAATCGGGATGATGTCAGGATCCTCTTTTTCCACCCTCGCACCAATCACCAACAACAGTGCGACCCATGCGGTAATCAAGATCACGTAAGCCAAGAAGAACCGCAGACCCATGCTCCATGCCTGTTTGTGCAGATCGCTGAGGTCGGGTATCCACCAGACCAGCTTGTAGGGAACATACGCCCCCGCCAGCATCAGCGCGCAGAACCACAACCAGTAGGCGGGCCGCCGCAAGACGCGCAGAGAGCGCGCCATGCGCTTCAATCTGAATCCGGCGGCCGCAACCGTGCTGGCGATCGGGAGCCACACCGCCGGAATGGACACCCACACAATGAGCACGATCAACCAGTTGAGATCGCGTGTGACATTTCGCGGTGTCGGACCAGTGTTCAGCTTCTGTCGGATCCAGACTCCCGCCTGCGGCGTGTAGGTCCGGAGATTCCATAGTAGCCACACCAGCACAGCAAGGCTGGCGGCCCATACCGCCAGTGCGACGATGTGCCGCAACGCATGGCGAAAGGCGCGCCACACAGTTGCATTGTCTCGAAACTCTGCAACTCTGAAGTAGGCAAACGTCCCGGTCCGCAGCCACACTCCAAAAAAGATGACGAGCACTGCGGCCAGCGCCGAACCGCCCACCTGCCAGCCATGCGCGTCCGGCATGAGCAGCCAGAAATAGACGGCAGCCAGCAATGCGGCATTGCCGATCAGGTTCAGCAGCCACAACTTCGCCACGCCACTGTGTTTCGCGCTCATTTCACCGTCACCGTCAACGCATCGCTGGTCGAAAGATATTCGGGCTGATACATCGGTTCCACGCTGGTCGGGCTGACGCGGAAGACTCCGGGGTCCACCACCTTCAGCAGGTAAACATATTCATGCTGCCCTTGCGGGAAGTACATGTTGAAGAAGGTCGTGCGATCGTCGCGCAGCTCGCGATTACTGAACCAGCGGCCCCACCAATCGGGACGCTGATCCAGTTCATACAAGTCGTCACGCGCGATCGACTCGGTCCCTGACGGGATCGGATCTTCGATCATCAAGTACCTCCAGTTGTTGCCGCCGACGCTGATGCGCACCGCCAGCGTGTCGCCGACCTGCACCGCTCCCGCCAGTTTATCGAGGTGATACACTACGCGGCCGTCCTTCTGCTGCGGCGACAGGCGGTAATATTCCCGCACTACGCTCAGCTTGAAGCTGCCCGTGTTCACCACCTTCGCCTCGTTGGAGTAGTACTCTCCCCGCGCCGACCAGTACAGCCGTCCCTCACCCGACTTCGCAACGCGAATCTGGTTCGTTCCCGCCGCCAGTTGCGACTCATTCAGCATCACCGTGGTCGCGGGCGCCAGCGCATCGGCCGCGGTGAACTTTTTGGTCGCCACGGTCTTGCCGTTCACCTGGACCTCGACGCTGTAGTTCGGCTGCAACTCCTTCGTGCGCTCCAGGTAATCGGTGAGCCCGTAGATCACCATCGCCGTCTGCTCGGTTGACTCCCAGTAGTAACCCTGGTCGCGATGGTTCACCAAATAAACCGCAGCCTTTGACAACAGCGGACTCGCCGCATCGGTATGGTCCATGAGTTTCAGGGCGTACGCGGTTGTCTCGGGGGCCGTGTCGCCGTAGAAATCCAGCAGATAGTTGTTGTTGCTGGGCCACCAGGCTTGCGAGTCATCTTGTTTTGCCTCAGCTTCAATTTGCTTGCTCAACTCGTTCGCCCGGCTATCGTTCCGCTCCAGCATGGCCAGCCCCAGCAGCGCCTGGCCGTAGGCAGTCAATGTCGAGCGCTGGTTCCACACGGAATCAAGCACCGCCGTCTCCTGCGTTCCGCTCAACACCAGCGCGTAGGCCATGTAGGCGCGCAGATCGGTCTTCACTTTCTCCGACCGATCAAACTGTGGGCGCAACCAACCGCGTCCGCGATCGATCGCGTCCTGCTTGACCTCAAATCCCGCCGCCTTCGCCTGGCTTAGCCCGGCGAGCACGTATGCGGTCATGAATGCCTGGCTGTCGTCGGTCTGCCACCAGCCCCAGCCGCCATCGGGATGTTGATAGTTGTAGAGTCGGTCGAGACCCGCCTGCACCTGTTTGTTCAGCTTTTGCGGATCGATGTTCGACTTCACTCCCAGCTTCTTCAGCGAGTTTGCCACCAGCACATCGGGCAGGAAGCTCGACATGGTCTGTTCGGTACAGCCATAGGGATAGGAGGTCAGGAAGTCAAGCGCGGCGAACACTGTGCCCGCAATCGAGGGCGTCACGCCGATTGTCAGCTTGCGAGTTCCTGCCTCGGCGCCCGCCGGGAAGGTCAACGGCTGCAGCGTGTCGCTCTTACCCGGGACCGCGACCGATCCTGACTTGGCCACTGCCAGCTTCACCCCGAAGGGAACCACCGGCAGCGTCAGTTCCATCGCGTCGCTCTCGACGTCGGTCAGCGCCTTGCCCAACACGCGCGCCGAATCCACATCGAGCACGCGCACCCGATAATCTACTTTGATCAATCCGCGGCTCGGAACGCTGACATCGCGCTGCCCGCCATCCAGTACCTGTAGGCCTGCAAGCTCCATCGAGACCCGCGCAACTTTGTCGCTGGGCAGATAGTTCTGCACGATGGTCGAGATGGTAATCTCGTCGCCGCGGCGGAAGAAGCG
>PLYW01000134.1:1146-9124 GCA_003151875.1 Acidobacteriaceae bacterium | reverse complement strand
CAGGATGACACCCACTGATCACTGATCACTAGCCACTGACCACTTGTCCAACCCCGCAAGCCGCTATAATAGAATTTCGGAATGAAAACCTGGGTGATGATGGTTTTGTTGGCGGCACTGCCGTGGGGGCTGGCCGCCCAGAACTCTACAGAACAGCCGCTTCCTACCGCGCCATCGGCGACGAAGTTCCCTCCGCCGCAGTCCGCTCCGCCAGCGTCCGGGAGCGGCCAATCCACGACGCCGGCGCAAACACCGGCTGCGCCCGCGTCGGACCCGAATGCAGGGACCGCTGCCAATGCAAATTCTTCACCACCCGCAACGGCCCAGCAGAACAGCCCATCGCAGCCGTCCACGTCCGGCGCATTGAATAAATCCACCACGTCGCCGGGGAGGTCTGCCGGCAGCTCAACCGGCAAGCCCGACAATCCCGACGAGGAGCTCACCGTCATCCGCAAACGGGTGGACGAAGTCAACGTGGTCTTTACCGTCACCGACAAGCGCGGCCACTTCGTAAAAGACCTCACGCAGAACGATTTCAGGGTCCTTGACGACAGCAAGCCCGCAGAGAGCATCCGCTCGTTTAGCCGGCAAACGAACCTGCCGCTGCGCGTAGGATTGCTCATCGACGCCAGCAACTCGGTGCGCGATCGCTTCAAGTTTGAACAGGAAGCGGCCATCGAGTTCCTGAACCAGATCATCCGGCCGAGGTTCGACCGCGCGTTTGTCATCGGCTTCGACACTACGCCCGAGGTGACGCAGGACTTCACCGACTCTACCGAGGCGCTCTCCCACGGCGTGCGTATGCTGCGGCCGGGCGGCGGCACCGCGATGTACGACGCCATCTACTTTGCCTGCCGCGACAAGCTGATGAAGGAGGACAAAAGCCAGGTGGCTACCCGGCGCGCCATCATCCTGCTCAGCGACGGCGAGGACAACCAGAGCCGCGTCTCCCGCGAAGAAGCCGTGGAAATGGCGCAACGCGCCGAGGTCATCATTTACACCATTTCAACCAACACCAGCGGCTTGAAATTGCGCGGCGACAAAATCCTGGAACACTTCGCCGACGAAACCGGCGGCAAGGCTTTCTTCCCGTTCAAGATCCAGGATGTGGCCGACGCCTTCTCGCAAATTCAGGATGAGTTGCGCAGCCAGTACGCCGTGGCCTACAAACCGGCGGATTTCACTGCCAATGGCCAGTACCGCAAAATCGAGATCATGGCCGACAACAAGAAGTACAAGGTGCGCGCCCGCAAGGGATACTACGCGCCAAGGCAGTAGAAGAAGTCTCAAGTTTCAAGTTTCGAGTTTCAAGTTTCCAGTTTCTAGTAGTGCCTGATTCCGAGAAGGCCGAGCGCTGGGGCATTTTGAGTTGTCATCACGAACGGCCTTTAAGGCCGTGAGGGATCTGCTGTTTCCTCAGCGGTCATTCCCGTGTTAGCAAGAGCAGATTCCTCGCTGCGCTCATAATGACAACCCCAGAATGAATCGTCCATCTCAGAACGAATCGTCTGGCCCAGATGGGACATCGCTTACATAACGATCTATAGTCGATACCCGAAACTGCTAAGATATTGGCAAGTGCCTGCAGCCGCGTTCGCGGCACGGGACACGGAGGACAACATGAGGTGGATGTTACGTTCGAAAATTCACCAGGCCACAGTTACCGATGCCGATCTGCGATACGTGGGAAGTATCACGATCGATGAGGAATTGATGGAAATGGTGGGACTACTGCCCGACGAAAAAGTGATGGTGGTTAGCAACACCAGCGGCGCGCGACTGGAAACCTACACCATTCCTGGGCCGCGCGGCTCCGGCGTCATCTGCATGAACGGAGCGGCCGCTCACCTGGTCAAAAAGGGTGAAGAGATCATCATCATGGGCTTTGAACTGGCCGACCGGCCGGTGGCGCCCAAACAAATCCTGCTGGGACCCAGCAACGAATTTGTGGAGTGGATCGGGGATTTGCAACCTGAAGACTCCCCGCAACTCTGCGTTTGACGGTCGCCTCCCATCAGTGTTATTTTGCTTCTACACTGGAAAGGAGGGTGATCCAAATATATGAAGATTGATGGTCCGAGTAGTATCCCAAGTGAGGTGGCTGAGGCTTAGGGCTTCCGCTCTAAATCCTCGCAAGACTCGCATCGCTGTGAAGTCTGCCGCTGGGGCCACGTAGAGTGGACAGCCTCAGGCCAATCCCAACAGCTAACCGGAAAGACCCGCTGACGCCACGCGCCGCGGGTCTTTTCTATTTGCAAGCCCAGATGCGAGGCAGCCGCGGCACTTCACTGCGGCGGGGTGGCGTTGGAGGGCACACTCTTCGGTGCGGCTGGCGCTTCCCCGGCCTTCAATATGCGGCAGCAGCCGCTTAGCATGTCGCCCCCCGGCAAAGTGACCACCACTGCGAAGGGGAACGTTCCCTTGCGCCCAGGATCGGTGCATGACGCGTTCTGGACCCTGGCTAACAGCACACCTCCGCCGCCCACCGACGCAGGGTTATTTTCCTGCTGCCACAGCCAAACCTTTTGGTCCGGCACCCAGAAAAGGCCGCCTCGGAAGTCTTTGTCCGGCTGATTGATGCCGAGATATCTGGCGCCCCACGACACGAACTGTATGCTGAACTTGGGCCCGTCGCCGAAGCAAACCATCTCGGGTGGTTTGTTGGGTAGGTTGGGCACTTGCTTCGGGCGTTTTACCTTCGGCACTTGCTCCGATGGGTTCGTGGTATCTGGCGCCGTCGTATCTTGCGCCTCAACCGAAACCACCGTGAACAACAGGAGCGAAATCACGATACAGACAACGAAGGTCCGCGACATTAACTCCTCCGCTAGAAGCATGTTCCTGCGCGACTGGCATGGCGTCAACTGATATTTTGTTCGACTCTCCTGAATCCTTTGCGCACCACCTGCTCAATGGAATCTCGCAACCCCATCGCCGCCAGCTCATCCTGCGGCACCCATCTGACCTCGCTGACGTCGCTTCCAGCTCTCGCGTCTTCTGCGATGCAGTGGCAAAGATAGTCGATCAGGACATAGTGGTACTGGGTACGTCCCTGCCCATCCCGGAAGATGCTGTCAAAGACATCCAGGACCTCGCCCGGTTCGACCTGGAGCCCGGTCTCTTCCAATACCTCGCGACGTATGCCTTCGCAAAGCTTCTCGCCGAGTTCCAACACACCACCGGGAACGGACCACTCTCCTTGGAGCGGCTCGGTTGCGCGGCGCACCAGCAGCACGCGGTCCCCACGGATGATCACTGCGCCAACTCCGATGATGGGCCGTTCGGGATAGTCGCGTTTCATAACAGGTGTTTGCGGTCCGGCGGAATGCATTGCTCCCGCGTCATTGGGCGAAGAAATTAGCGGGAGCAAATCCCACCAGCCTCCAGCCCTTGCTCCCCAGGGTCAAGCGAAAACGCATTTGGGTCTCGCGCCGCAAGGTAATCTGCGACGGGTCGGCGGGCGTGGCCTCCATCTCGATCTCGGCGACCGCGGAGCCGCCGTTCTGATCGGATGTGACCTGCAGCAGTTGGTAACGGAAGCGGATGGCATCGTACTGAGCGAAGAAAGCGTGCAACTGGTCGCGGACCTGGGCGTAGTCGGGCGTCTGCTGCTGGTCGAAGAGGGCCAGTACCTGATAGGAATTGTGGCCCTCCATTCCACGTTGCAGGGGCGCGAACACGTCCCGTATGACTTGGTCGCTGAGATCCAGCTTCTCTTCGGCCGGCGGTGGCGCGGGCCCGGGCGACGGGGGCTGCTGATTCTGTGCCAGTAGACCGCATTGCAGCCCTGTAGTCAGCAGAACGCCGAGAAGCAGTGTAAGCCAGCCAATAGACGACATGCGCTTTTGCATCAGAGGATTACCGGGGTGCCTGAATTCGTCCACTCATGCATAATACTGTTAACCCTGCTGGGATGCAGCAGGCTGCCACATGGCAATGGACAAACCCAAACGCGAATCGGAGCTGGCAGACTCCTCCGATCGCAGTTCCGTCCGGCCCCCTCGCGGACCGGCGGAAAGCCGTGCTGCTCCTACGCAACTTTCTGGAGGCAGAAGGGTTACAGCCGATGTGAGCAGCATCGCACTGGATCGGCTCTTGCTGGCCGGGGGCTCCGCTAAGGGGATGGCGGGGCTGCCCGCCGGATCACGGGGCGAATTGATCGAACCTGTCGTGCTGGAGATGCTGAGCGACGCCGAGGTCATGCTACGCGTGGCCGCGGGCGACGATGTTGCTTTCGACTACCTGGTGGAGAAATACCGCCGCCAGATGATCAGCTTCATGTACCGCATGACCCACAATCAGCCGGTAGCCGAGGAGTTGGCGCAAGAAGTGTTTTTGCGGGTCTATCGCTCGCGGCAGGGCTATGCGGCGAGCGCCAAGTTCACCACCTGGCTTTATCGTATTGCGACCAACCTGGCGGTGAATTACGCGCGTGACACCAAGCACCAACGCCCCGAGAACACGGTGAATCTGGATGAACCCGATGCCGATACCGGCATGACGGTGGACTTGGCCGACAGCGGCTTGAATGCTGAGCAAATCATCCTGCGCACGGAAAGGCTGGCCGCCATTCGCCGCCAGGTCGAGGCGTTGCCCGAGCGCCAACGCATGGCCGTGATCATGCACAAGTACCAGAACATGGATTACAAGCAGATCGCGGCGGTATTAAAGTTAAGCGAGTCGGCAACCAAGTCGTTGCTGTTCCGGGCGTACGAAACGCTGCGGGAGACATTGAAACAGTTTTTATAAGTAGGAAGTAGGGTGCGGTTATGATGTGCGAGAAGCTTCGCGGCGATTTTATGGAAGCGGTGCTAAGCGGGCCGGAAACGGCTTCGCCTCAGTTGCAGGAACATTTGCGGAGTTGCGCGGCCTGCGCACGTGAACTGGCTTCGTTCCAGCAAACCATGTCGGTCCTGGACGAGTGGCAGGCGCCGGAGCCTTCCCCGTATTTCAGTTCCCGCTTGCGGGCGCGGATGCGCGAGGCAACGGCAATGCAACCCAGCGGCTGGCTGGCATGGTTGCGCCGGCCGGTGGCCGCGGCGGCGGCTGTGGTTTTGGTGGCGGCTGGTGCCGGACTGTTGGAGATGGGCCGGATAAATCGCAACCGCAATACCCTGGCGACCAATGACCAGCCCGGTGTGGTACGGGTGAACTACAGCCCCGGAACCGCGGTCGGCGACCTGCAGTACCTGGACAAGAATGCCGATCTGTTTTCAGATTTTGACGCTCTTGATGACCAGCAATCCTCAACGGAGAACTAGAAGTGGTGCGCGCCCCTAAATCCATCCTGGCAAGCCTGGTGCTGCTGTTCAGCGCAATTCCAGCGCTGGCGCTTTCTCCCCACTGGCAGCATCACGCTCCGCCCTCAGGATCGGCGCAGCAGGCGCCGCCAGGTTCCCGGCCCATGAATGGTCCACCGTCGTCTGCGCCGTCAGGCTCCCGGCCCATGAACGGTCCACCGTCGTCTGCGCCGCCAGGCCCTAACGGAGGCAATCAGCTTCATCTGAACGGTCCCGGTCCGCATCGCGGCGATTGGCTGAGAAAATATATGGCATTGCCGCCACAGCAGCAGGAAAGGCAACTGCAGCAAGATCCCAGTTTCCGCAGTCTTCCGCCCGAGAAACAAAACCATCTGCTCGATCGTTTGCGGAACTTCAACAGTCAGCCTCCGGAGCAGAAGACCAGGATTCTCAATCGGATGGAGACCTTCGAGCGCATGACTCCGGAACAGCAGACGGCGGCGCGCAGTCTGTTCCAGCAGTATCGCAATCTGCCTGAGGACCAGAAGAGCAAGGTCTCACAAGCCTATCGAAGGTTGCGCGGTATGCCGCCCCAGGCGCGGAATCGGTTGTTGAGTTCGGACGAGTTCCGCAACAACTACACCGATGATGAACGGGACCTGCTGCGCGGCATGACCGATCTGAATGTGGAGCCGTCGCACTAAGCCAAAGACGAAGACAAGGTATCTCCCACCCGTTTTGCCAAGATCGGAAGCACCGCTCGGCAAAATAATTTAACATCGAGCTTCGCCCCATTGCCGCTTGCCGTTAGCGGGACGACCGACGAAGACTGTTTATCTATGATCGAACTGGTTCGCGACACCTACCGCTATCGGGAGTTGATTTGGGCGCTGGCCCTCAAGGAGCTCAAGATCCGCTATAAGCGGTCCGTTCTGGGCTTTATGTGGGCGCTGCTGAACCCTGCCCTGCTTATGGTCGTGCTGACCCTGGTGTTTTCCACGGTCATGCGGTTGGCCCTACCGCATTACGCGATTTTTCTGCTCAGCGTACTGCTTCCCTGGACGTTCTTTTCCCAATCGCTCTCCTATGCCGTGGAAGCCATCGTAGCCAACGGCGATTTGATCAAGAAGATCGCCGTACCCAAGATGGTGTTTCCCGTGGCCGCGGTGGTCTCCAACATCATCAACCTGCTGCTTTCTCTGATTCCGCTGGCGTTGCTGGTCCTACTTTTGCGGCACCCCTTCTATTGGACCTGGGTGTACTTGCCGGTCCCGCTGCTGGCCCTGGCCATCTTCACCTTGGGGATGACCTTCTTCTTCGCCGCGGCCAATGTGTACTACCGCGATGTAGCGCACATCCTGCAGATCCTGCTCACGGCGTGGTTCTACCTGACTCCAATTATCTATCCCCTTGAACTGATACCGGCGCGGTATCAATGGATTTTCAAGCTGAACCCAATGATCTATGTCATTAACGGATTTCGCCTCGCGGTGTACTACGGCATGTTGCCCAAGGCGCCTTCCATTGTGGCCTCCTTTGTTTGCGCTTTCTTAAGCTTGTTCCTGGGGTTTGCCATCTTCCGTAAGTACCAGGACAATTTCGTTTTCTATGTCTGAGCCAGGAATGTCTTCCAGCCCGGTTGCAATTCGATTGCAGAACGTCACGCAGCGCTTTCGGGTGATCCAAGAGCGCCCCGATACGGTGCGCGAACTGTTCTCCAAGTTTTTCCTGCGCAAATCCAGTTTTCACGACTTTGAGGCGGTAAAAAACGCCTCCTTTGAAGTCCCGAAGGGCCAGATGCTGGGATTGATCGGACGCAACGGATCGGGCAAGAGCACGGTCTTGAAGATCGTTTCCGGCGTCTATCGGCCATCTGCCGGGACGGTGCAGGTGCAAGGCTCGTTGGCGCCGCTGATTGAATTGGGCGCCGGCTTCCACCATGAACTGACCGGCCGGGAGAATATTCTGCTCAACGGTCTGCTGATGGGTTACTCCAAACGCGAGGTACTCTCGCGCCAACAGGGTATTATCGACTTTGCCGACATCGGAGACTTCATCGACTCGCCGGTGAAGCAGTACTCGTCGGGAATGTACATGCGGCTGGCGTTTGCCGTGGCCACTGAGGTGGATCCGCAGATCCTGGTGATCGACGAAATCCTGGCTGTCGGGGATGCCGGATTTCAAGACAAGTGCTTCGAACGCATCCGGAATTTTCGGCGCGCCGGTAAAACCATCCTGATGGTGACCCATAACATGGCACAAGTCGCGGAGCACTGCGACCGCGCCATTCTTCTGGACAAAGGACGCATCNNTGTCCTGGTCATTCTCAGCGCCCTGGTGGCGTTCTACGCCGATACCCTCCGGCATTTTCTGTCCCTGCCCCCCCAGAAATTATCGACCTGGATATTGAAGGCGAGACTGCTTTCGGTGAATTCCAAGCTGTTCAATCTCTGTGAGTGTCAAAACAACGCATTCTCGACTCTGGTCTATATTTCCCGTTTCCTGGTCTTTGTGTTGCTGCTCACCAGCCTTTTCATCGGCGGGATTTTCCTGGAGGTGGTTTCGATCCGGGTGGAAAACCGGGGAGATCCCGGCGCCTACAGCCAATTCCACGCCAATCTGGACATCACGCTGGCCTTGCTGTTTGTGGTGGTGGTCTGTTCCCGACTGCTGCTGCTCGGGGAGTTTCTCTTTCGCCTGCGCAACTTTAAGGGATACGACAGTCGCCTCATGGAGCG
>PLYW01000134.1:0-1112 GCA_003151875.1 Acidobacteriaceae bacterium | reverse complement strand
AGCCAGACAGCGAGTGTCGTCCTGGTGTTTAGACCGCATCACGGGGCGCACTTGGAGTGCACGGCCCGCAGCCGTTCGGCCGGCCCAGAAGGCATGGAACAAGCAGGGACAGGCGCGTTTGCGTCAACTTCTGCAGGCAGGCGAACAACTTGCCTGTCCGGCAGTTGAGAATCCCACCGTGTCGTTCATCGTAGTTCTGCATGACCGCGCCCACCTGTCGCTGCTCAGTTTGGAATCCGTCATCGCAAACGCTGACGCCAGTTATGAGCTGATTGTCGTGGACAACGCCTCCACCGACGAGACCGGGCTGATGCTGGACCGGTTGCGGGGCGCCAAGGTAATCCGCAACCCAACCAACGTCGGATTCGGCCCGGCCTGCATGCAGGCGGCGGCTTGCGCTGCCGGGGAGTACCTCTGTTTCTTCAACAATGACGCGTTATTGGGCCCCGCCGCGATCAGCGCGGCGCTGGCCAACTTCTCGCACGCCAGTGTGGGTGCGGTCGGCGGAAAGATTCTGCTCGCCAACGGCGCGCTGCAGGAAGCCGGCAATATCGTGTGGTCTGACGGAAGCGCTTTGGGCTACGGACGAGGCGATGACCCGCAGGCCCCGCCCTACGAGTTTCGCCGGCCGGTGGACTACTGTTCTGCAGTTTTCTTGCTGACGCCGCGGCGATTGTTCGCCCAACTGGGCGGATTCAGTTCCGAGTTCGCGCCCGCCTACTACGAAGATGTCGACTATTGCATGGCGCTGTGGCAGAAAGGTTTTCAAGTCATCTATGAGCCGCTGGCGGTCATTCGACATTATGAATCGGCGAGCTCGGGAGGAAATGAGTTTGCCCAGGCCCGGATGGCGGAACAGCAGAAGAAATTTCTGCATAAATGGGAGCCCGTATTAAAGCAGCATCATGCTCCCGGCTTGTCGCAAATCAGCGCCGCGCGCTTAGCAGCCGGCGCCAGCGGTTTACGAATACTCTATGTTGACGACCGGATACCCCACAGGAATCTCGGTTCCGGCTATCCAAGAAGCAACGACATCTTGCGCCAGCTCGTGGCACTCGGTCATCACGTCACATGCTCGACATTTATGTTTCCGTTGCTGCGGGATGAGTATT
>PLYW01000325.1 GCA_003151875.1 Acidobacteriaceae bacterium | reverse complement strand
GGCAGAAAGCTGGAGTTCGACTACAACGCCGCCGGTCAGGTGACGGAGCAGCGCACCCTGGGCGCGGATGGCAAGCTGGAGCAGAAAGTCGATTACGAGTATCGGCCCGGATACTTCGTCGCTGACCAAACCACCACTTTCTATTGGCCGGACGGCAAGGTCCACAGGATCACAAAGAGCACCTACGATGCGAGCGCAAATTTCACGGGCGAATTCGTCCAGGAGCTCGATGAATCCGGCAAACAAACCGCCGGGCATCGGTTGACCCACGATCCCATGACGAACGTCTACACTTGCGCCGATTGGAACACAGCTACGCGAGCCTACAAGTCTGCCGAATGTCCAGCGGGCGAGGAATCAGCTGGTGGATCCGAAGAGGTCAAGAAGTTCACTTACGACGAGATTATGAAACATCTGGAAGCGGCCCGAAAAGTGGTGGGAGAACAAAATCCGCGAGTCCTCAATCCTGAACGGCCAGTTGTTAAGACAAAGCAGGAAGTCGGGTTGATCGTGCCGGCGCAGATCTATCCCGGCGAGCGAGTATCGGGCAGCATGGTCGCAAACGCCGCCGAGTATGCAGATCTACCGAGCGTGACGGTGATCGAGGTTGCGGTGCCGCCCGGATCGACTGACGCAGCTTCGACGCTGGCGGGCTGGACCGTCGAAGTGCTCGGCGAAAGCCCGCAGCGCGCTGACCGACCGATCACCTTTACCGTGCCGCGCAGCGGCTCGGGACTCAACATCACCTTCCAGCAAACGGGGAATTCCGCCCAAACCGTTTCCCAGATCATAAGCTTCCCCCAAAGCGCAGCGAAGAAGCAGAAAGCGCCAACTTCGTTTGAGGCGGCGGCGCTATGCTTGAAGGACCAACTGTGTACCGTCCGTGGGCCGTTCAGCGGAGATAGCAGCAAAACCTTCGCCGCATTCGAGGACCGCCCCGCGATGGTCGTGGCCGAAACGGCCGACGCCGCCTACATCCGTATTCCGGAGCGGACCGAACCGGGCGCGCGACCCTTGTTTATTGCGGAGGGCTCAAAGGTGGTCGCACTGCCAGTGGCAGTCGGCGAGTTCACTCTCAAGAACGGAGATAGGGAGGTGCAACCGGGGCAGAGCATCGTGACTTGGCCGATTCTGGAAGGGCCGTCCGACATTTCCGACGCCGCCTGGCAGGCGGGAATCTTCCCCGCTACAAATCTCGAGGAGGCGCGGAAGCTGATACCCGGATTTCAGTTGCCGCGAGAAGATCAAAAGCGGCGCGAGCCGCAAGAGGCGAAACACAAGTCAGCATCAAAAGAGAAGCGAAAGGCGGACGAGAAAAAAGGGGGATCGATCTTGCTGGTGGTCAAGAACATGACGCCGGAACAGGTTTCGATGCGAGGCGCCAAAGACCAGATGATCGTCTTCCATCTGACGGATGAGTCGTTCAGCCGAGGCGAATTCAAGTACGACCTCATAGTGGAGGCCATCAAGTCGGGCCATTTTGATATAAGGGGCTACGTTATCCCCTTTTTGGCTCCGGTACGAGGGCAAGAGTTTTCCACCAGCAGCTCTGCCGGAAAGTAGAACGATTTCTGAATTGACAGCGCTCAATGCAGTCCGTACTCTGGAGAGAAGGGAAAGAAAGTTTGCATAGCGACGCGACAACCCGCACAAACCAGCACCCGGTACTCGGTCCGTTGGAGATTCGCGTCATGGAAGTGCTGTGGAGCGCGGGCCAGAGCAGTGTGCGCGACGTGGTCGAGAAATTGGAAACCAGGCTGGCGTACACCACGGTAATGACCACCCTGGACCGGCTGTTCAAGAAGGGAATGCTGGATCGGCAGAAGTCGGAGCGCGCGTTTCTATATTTGCCGCGCCTGTCCAGTCAAGAGTGGGAGCGCCAGCGCGCTGGCGACCTGATTGCCGGTTTTTTGGCCGGTCCGCAACCTGCCCGCGACGTGTTGTTGTCTTCTCTGATTGATGCCGTTGGCCAACACGACGCCGTCCTGCTCGATCAATTGCAAGAGAAGATCCGGAAGAAACGCAAAGAACTATCTGCAGGGAGGAAGCTATGAGCCTGCCGTACACTTTGCGATTACTCTGCTTATGTGGCGCCTCGTTTTTCGTGATTCACGCTGCGCTCGCTGTCGCCACGCGATTGAGTGCCGGCACCGCGATGCGCGTGGCGGAACGCCTGAAGCCCAGTTCTGCGGCGCGCCTGCTATTTGGGCTGCGCATGCTTCCCTTTATGCTGACACTGCTGGCGGTGCTGGCATTCTGCATTCCCAGCTATCTGTGGCTGGAGCCGGAAGCGGCCGGCGAAAAAGTCGGTCTCGTTTGTTTTTTGACGGCGCTGCTGGGGGTGGCGATCTGGACGCTGGCCATCGTGCGGGCGGTCAATGCGGTCCGTGGCACAGCGCGCTATCTGCATCGCTGTGAACGCCACGGGAAGCAGATCGCAATGCCGGGAGAAACCACGCCGGCGTTGTTGCTCAAAGATCAATCTCCAGTGTTAGCCGTGGCTGGCGTAGTGCATCCCCGGCTGGTGATTTCGCGGCGCGTCATGCGCGGGCTTACCGCCGAACAGATCGACGCTGCCCTGCGCCATGAGCGCGCCCATCGCGCCTCGGGCGACAACCTCAAGCGCTTTCTCATGTTGCTGGCGCCTGATGTTCTGCCTTTCCTGCGCGGTTTTGTAGCTCTGGAACAGCGGTGGGCGAAAGCCATCGAATGGGCGGCCGACGATCAAGCCAGTGCCGGCGATCCCCGTCGCGCTCTTTCTCTGGCCGACGCGCTGGTGAGAGTGGCGAAAATGGGCAGCAAGCCGCAGCTTTCCTATCTATCCAGCTCGTTGATGGCCGATGATCACGATCTGTCGGAGAGGGTCGATCGTCTGCTGCGTCCTCAGCCCATTGCCGAAAAGCCGGTGAAGCAATTGATCCCCCTAATAGGCGGGGCCGGGGCGTTGATGGGCGCGTCGCTGATGATCGTGGTTCTTTGGCCGTCCAGCCTCAGCATGGTGCACCAGGCGCTCGAGCAGCTTGTCCGCTAGGTCCGTCGAATCGCTCTCACTTCAAGACGTGGCTTCGCGGGTGGGATGTCGTTGCACGCAGTCCGGAAACAGGCAACGGCGTGCGCCAGACCTGATTCCCAATTCGGGAAGGCATGGTCAATATTGGACGAGTTGGTGGCGTTAACTTCGTCCCCATCGTCTATAATTTCCCCACAGATTGTCCCAGAAGTTCTGCGAAGATCCTCGAAACTCGTTGGCCGAAACGAGAAACATATGCCATCTTCGTTGAACTTGTCTGGCGTCTTCGCTGACGCTATCTCCGAACACCTCACCGTCATTC
>PLYW01000090.1 GCA_003151875.1 Acidobacteriaceae bacterium | reverse complement strand
CAGCGCCATCATCATCGGCACATTGCTGGTCGCCCTGGCGTGGATCATCCTGATCGTCAGACCAACGGTAACGGGCGTTATCCTTACACTGATTGCGGTTGCGCTTGGCGAGATTATTCAATCGCCTCGCTACTATGAATACATTTCCCGGCTCGCGCCCTCCGGACAGCAAGGGACCTACATGGGATTTGCTTTTCTGCCCTTGGGCATCGGCTCATTCATCGGCGGGAAGTTCGGCGGATTTCTCATCCACCACTTCGGCGAGGTGAAACACCAACCCGCAATGATGTGGTGGGTGATCACGGGCATCGGCGTCCTCACCGCAATTCTGCTGTGGATTTATGACAAGTTCGTGCTGCCACAACCAGCCGGAGAAACCACGCACGCAGCGGCCGGTTGATCGACCAGCTTCGCCCGAGGCGATCACGTCACTGCTTTGCGACGTCCCCTCGGGTAAATTTGATTCTTTATAGCCGATAACTCCGATGAAGAAAACTGCAGCCTATATCGCCAAACACATCCGCACCGTAATCAAGAACGGCGGCTCTGCGCCACATACGGAGGAGGCTCAGCGCTTCTTCAAGCACGAGGTCCAATCGCGCGGCTGGTACACCGGCGAGCTGCGTAAAGTGGCAGTGCGATTTCGCCGGATGATCATCGCGGAGAACGGCGTGCCTTTACTCTTGCAAGTTGCCGATCAGCTTTTTCGCGGCGAGATTTTGGAAGAAAAAATATTCGCCGTGCTGATGCTTCAAGGAATTGTGGCGGATTTCGGCAAGGCGGAGTTCAAGCTGTTCGAGAGCTGGCTCGACCGCATCAGCACCTGGGCCGATCACGACGCGCTGGTGCATTACCTCATCGGCCCCATGGTCGCCGCAGACGCTGCATACTTGTCGCGGCCACCTCGCTGGGCCAGGAAGAAGTCGCGCAACCCATGGCATCAGCGCGCCGCCGCCGTAGGCCTCATCCACAGCACGCGCCAGCACAAGAACTTCGGCGATATCCAGCGCATCACCGAGGTGCTGCTAACCAGCGACGACGACATGGTGCAGAAAGGCCTGGGCTGGTTGCTGCGCGAAGCCGCTAAGGCGAACCCAAAACAGACCGTCGACTATCTGATGACGATTCGCGGCCGAACGCCGCGGTTGGTGTTGCGAACCGCCTGCGAGACCCTGCCGCCCGCCACGCGAGCGCGCGTGCTAGCCAGGAACCATTCGAAATCAGCGACGGCGGGAAGAATTTGAGTTTTTACCACAGAGACACAGAGATTCAAAGGGTTAGTGACTACGAGTGAGCAAGACCACACGGCCGCGGCTGCCGAAGGATCGGGAACGTCCCTTTCTTGACGGCCTCTGAGCCAAGTGCTAATTGCCAAATGCTAAGTGCTATCTCTGTGCCCTCTGTGTCTCTGTGGTGAAAACCTCCCGGACCGGCTCCTCTCGTTTACAATAGAACACGCATGAATCTCCCCGATATTCAGGCTGCGCTGCGCGACAGCCACAACGATTGCTGGCTCTTCTACGATCACCATCACCGCGATGCGATTGCCTATAGCGTATTGGGTCTGCCACAAAAGATGATGGTCACTCGCCGATGGTTCTACGTGGTTCCCGCTAATGGCGAGCCCGTGAAGCTGGTGCACCGTATCGAAAGCCATCACCTCGACTCGCTGCCGGGGAAGAAGCTGGAATATTCGGCATGGCAGGAATTGTGGGAAAACCTCGAGACGATGCTGAAGCCCTACAGCACGGTGGTGATGCAGTACTCGCCGAACAATCAGATTCCCTACATCTCGCTGGTGGACGGCGGCATGCTGGAACTGGTGCGCAGCTTCGGTAAAAAGATTGTCAGCTCGGCGAACCTGGTGGCGCGTTTTGAAGCCACCTTGAGTGACGCGCAGATCGCGACCCACTTCAAGGCCCGCGATGCGGTGGACAAGATCACCGCCACCTTCTTCCCGGAGATGGGACGGCGCGCACGCAACGGCGGCACTCACGAATTCGAAATGCAGCAATGGGTCATGGAAGCTTTCAAGCGAGAGAACTTGACGACCGACGATCCTCCCATTGTCGGCGTCAACGCTCATAGTGGCGACCCGCATTACGACCCTACCGCAGCAACGTCCGCCCCGATTCGCGAAGGCGACTTTGTGTTGCTGGACCTCTGGGCAAAGACCAACGATCCCGATGGAGTCTACTACGACATCACTTGGACGGGCGTGATCGGCAGTCCCAGTGACAAGCAGCGCGAAGTATTCGAGATCGTGCGCGACGCCCGCGACGTCGGCATCAATAAGGTCAAACAGGCGTTTGAGGCGAAGCAGAAAATCCAGGGTTGGGAAGTGGATGAAGCAGTCCGTGGCTATATCGCCGGCAAGGGCTACGGAAAGTATTTTATCCATCGTACGGGGCATTCCATCGGCCGCGACATTCACGCCAATGGTGCGAATCTGGACAACCTGGAGACCAAAGACGATCGTGACATTCTGCCCAACACTTGCTTTTCGGTGGAGCCCGGAATCTACCTGCCGGAATTCGGAGTGCGCAGCGAAATCAATATGATGATCCGCAACGGGAAGGGCGAAGTTACCGGCCGCGTGCAGAACGAGTTGGTGCTGGTCTGATGGCGAATCCGCAGAGTACCGCTACCGTGGCTCAGCGCTCTAACAAGGCTTCCGCTAAAACCGACCATCCCATGGCGATCGTTGCTCCGCTCGCGGGATGGCTCTTTCCCGGCCTCGGGCACTTCATTCAGCGCCGCTGGATTCGCGGGCTGTTGCTAATGTTGGCGGTGTTTGTGATGTTCTTCGCTGGGCTCGGCATGCAGGGCAAAGTGTACGCGCTTAACACCGGTGACTTGCTCGACATGCTGGGATTTGTCGGCGATTTGGGTGCGGGCGCTCTTTACTTCATCGCCCGAACCATGGACTGGGGAATCGGCAACATTCATCGCGCCGTGGCTGACTACGGCACCAAGTACATTGTCGTGGCGGGATTGCTGAATGTGATTGCCGCGGTTGATGCCCACCACATTGCGATCGGCAAGAAACCATGACCTTCGAACTCTCTCACTTCAATGCCGCCCTGTTGTTTGCGCTCTGTGCCTCCACGGTATTCGGCATCACGCAACGCAATACCCCACGCGACATGCTGCGCTACGGCGCATACTGCTTTGCTCTTTTCGTTGGCGGAGTCATTGTCGCGGCCTGGGCGATGTGGCTGATCAAGCACTAACGCAGTTTCGAGTTTCCAGTTTCGAGTTACCAGCGGGTCGCTTGGACAGCCTGGCTGCATTGCGGTGAAAAGTCCGCCAACTTGGAATTGAGAACCTAGCCCCTGGTCCCTAACCCCTAGCCCCTGCTTCCCACACAAACGCATCGAACACGCGCAACTCGACAAAGCCCAACCGCCTGTACAGATCTACCGCGCGATGGTTCGCTTCAGTCACGGTCAGTGACAACTGGCGAAAATTCCGATTGCGCAACGAGTGATACGTGCTGGCGACAAGCCTTTCTCCAATACCCCGCCCTCGATACTCCGGAACCAGGCACACCTGGGTCACGTGTCCCACATCATCTTTAACCCGTGAACAAAGAATCAGTCCGATCAGCGCACTGGAAGCTCGATGAATGGCGACGAACGAAGAGTCCTGGTCGAAGACGCCACAGCCGGGAAATCGCACAATGTTATTCAGGAAGCGGTTGGAACCAGCATTGGTGCGGTATTGATCGTTAATCTCGGAGTCGATGTGGGAGCGATAGGCGGCGGTGATGACCCCGGCTGCCGCCTGGTAGTCCTGGTCAGCCCAGCGGCGCACCAGGATATCCTCCAGCAGGCGCACGGGTGGAATATGCGGAGCCTCGGATCCCTGCAATTGCAAGGCGAGAAATAGTCTGCGGTAGCGCTGAAATCCTGCAGAAACAAAGTTGGCAACGAGTTCCCCCGTCTGATGGGTCAGCAACTGCGCTTCGACGCGAAGAATGCCAGGCGACTGCTGCAGAGTTTCGATCATATGCTCCGCCATCTGAAGCTCGATCGCCCGGACATCGGCGCGGCGCGGCGAGACGAAGAGGTCGCCCACTACACCTTTGCTGCCTTCATACACGAAGAACGAGTAACCTACGATGCTTCCCCGCTCGACGGCGGCGTACCCCGGCAGGATTTTGGCATCGATGTAACGCAAAATCATGTCCGACGAACCGCGATAGTCCCAGGCGAGCAATCTGCCCCACACCTCGATTTCTTGCTCGAGCAGGGGGCGCAGGTCGGCAGATGAGAAGTGCCTGAGGTCGAGGATCTCCACGGAACTCAGCCGGGGCCGACGGTAATTATCAATCGATCTATGCGCTGCGGCCATACGCTGAGTCAGTCTAGTGCCGGTTGGCGTCTGAGGCAAACATTAAACTGACGGACGGGGTTGCCTGGCGGAATTCGCAACCCAGAGAATTTGTATGTGGCCCCGATAGTTTTCCTAGCAACTATTCCTGGCAAGTCCGGTTCCAATCTGTAGAGACCAAAGAACCAGAGATTTGAACTCATCTTGGCAACGTCCGAAGGAGTTCACCAGTGCACTCCCGCAACTGGCCGGGCGCTGGAATTGAATAAGAAAGGGAAATATGCGTATCCTCCGTTGCAGTCGGTTGTTCTTGTTAGCATTCCTGATTGTCGCGGTCCCCGTATCGTCATTTGCCGCCGTCTTCATCTCGGTGGGGATCGCACCGCCTCCGCTGCCGGTATACGAGCAGCCTTGGTGCCCGGGTCCCGGCTACATCTGGACTCCAGGCTACTGGGCATATGGTGATGATGGCTATTTCTGGGTGCCAGGAACGTGGGTGCTGGCCCCTCAAGTCGGCTTTCTGTGGACACCGGGCTATTGGGGATGGGGCGGGTCGGCCTTCATCTGGCATGGCGGATATTGGGGTCCGCACATCGGCTTCTATGGCGGCATCAACTACGGCTTCGGTTATACCGGTTACGGCTACGAGGGTGGATACTGGCATGGTCGTAACTTCTATTACAACCAAACCGTCAATCGCGTGAACGTAACTAACATTCACAATGTTTACAACAGGACCGTAGTGAACAACGTGACCGTAAACCGCGTCGCCTATAACGGCGGCAACGGCGGAATCAACGCCCGCCCCAATGCTGCTCAGGAAGCTGCCTTGCGCGAGCGCCACATCGCTCCGACGTCAGTGCAGACCCAGCATGAGCAGATGGCCCGCTCCGACCGCGGCCAATGGGCGTCTGTGAACCAGGGCCGGCCGCAAGTGGCCGCAACTCCCAAGCCGGCGGCCTTCCACGGCACTGGTGTGGTCAGGGCGAGTAACGCGCCGGTGACGAACAATCCGGCGGTGAATGCCAATCGTGCTGGAGTAGCGCACCCGAACACTGCCAACAATGTCGCTCGCCCCAACAACGTTGCGCATCCTCCAACGACACAAAATTCGCCGCACCCGAGCAACAATACTACGGCGGCTGCGCGAGGCAATAACGCAACGACCGCAGCTCCTCACAATAACAGCGTTGCCGCGCCGCGGCCGAACAATACTTCCGTTCAACATCCAAATAATGTTCAACATCCGAACAATACTGCTGCAGCTCGGCCACAAACGAGCAAAGCTTATCCTCCTCCGCACCAGAGCCAGCCGGCCCCGCACGCAAGCCAGCCGGCTTCGCACGCAAACCAACCGGCTCCGCACGTTAGCCAGCCAGCTCCGCACGTTAGCCAGCCGGCGCACCAGAATGCTCCGCAGCACCAAAACGCACCAAGCAAGGAACCGCATCACTGAAGGAGCCAATTGCTTCTCGGAGCAAAGCAAACTTTCGGGACCGCGCGCAGGGCGGTCCCGAATTGCTGAGGACCCTTTAAAATCAGGGTGAATTGGTTCCCGAAGAAACTCAAGGCTTCGCCTGGCCCGACGCTTTTCCCAACACCACATAAAAGTCCAAGTGCTGCGGTGCGAAGCCGCCCACGCGCATGACACTGCGCCCGGGTAGGCGATATTCCAACTCCTTTTGGACGCCACTGGCCGCCACAACCAAATGATCGAAGGGCGGAGCCTCATTCTTTTCGTAACTTGCGATTGGCTGATCAAGGTAGAACGCCAGGCCGTATCTCACACTGGGGGGCACATCGTAAACCGCAATGCTTGGGATTTGTCCGAACCTCTCGTGAATCGCCGCCTCCACGGGACGGACCGATTGCAATAAATTGACGATCGGCGCCGTACCACGCAATAACAGCGCAAAGGTGATGACCACCGGAACCAGCGTGATGAACCGCAACACGCGGTAGCCTTGCATGCGCAGGCTGAACCAAAGAGCGACGATCGCTGTAATGCCGAGCCCGGCCGCGACGATAATGACATTTCGTGGCAGGGCCAGCTTCAATAGTTTGAACGGCACGATAAGCGCCGCCACCAGCATGGCTGCCGAGAGCAGGGCATGCAGCATTCCCAACCACGCACTCGGCTTCTCTGCCTGCTGTTCGCGGCGCCAGACAAAGTCCGCCAGCAAAATCGTGCCGGCTGGAATCGCGGGAAGAATATATCCCGGCAGCTTCGACTGCGACAGTGAGAAAAATGCTATCGGCAGCAAGAACCACACCGTGAGATAGGTGCGCAGATCTTCCACTCCCGGCGGCTGCTGCACCGAGAAACGCCAGTCGCGAACGGCATCTACGAGCGCGACGATGACAAAGACGGTCCAAGGCACCAGCGCAAGCAGCGCCACCGGCAGGTAAAACCAGAAGGGTTGAGCATGGTGATAAAGGTTGGTGCTAAAGCGTTCCACGTTGTGCTGCAAGAAGAAGGTGCGGAAGAACTCGGGATTGGCACGCTGCACTGCAACAAACCAGGGCAAGGTCACCGCGAGATACAGCAAGATTCCGGCAGGCCAAAGAGTGCGGAGAAACAACCGCCAATCGCGTCGCAGTGCAGCAAAGATCACAATGATCAACCCGGCAAGCAAGACGGCAACCGGACCCTTGGCCAGGGTTCCGACTCCGGTAAAGAGATAGAACGCCAGCAACCAGCCCTGATTCTGGTTGGAATACCAACCATACCAGCACAGCATTGCAGCGGTGAACATCGCCGTCAGAGGCATGTCGGTGGAAGCGCTCCGCCCGAACCCAATCACGATCGCTGAAGCGGCAGTAATCAACGCAGCATCCAACTGCATTCCCCTGCGAAAATGGCGGACCCAGACATAGATGAAGAAGATCATCAGCGAGCAAAGGATTGCAGATGGCAGGCGCGCCGCCCAATCGCTCACCCCTCCGGTCGCTTTATATGCCAGCATGGTGGCCCAGTAATAAAGCGGCGGCTTTTCAAGCCAGGGCTGGCCATTCAGAACTGGAGTGACCCAATCGCCGCGCTGCAGCATTTCGCGCGCGATTTGCGCATACCGGGGCTCGTCAGCGCCGACCAAGCCGATCACCTGAAGGCCGGCAAAAAACAGGAATCCGCAGAATGCGATGAGAGCAAGAAGGTCGGTAGAACGGCGGGTGCGTTCGTCCAGAATGAGGTTCTGTTTCAAGGCTCGATCCGTTCGCCTGGCGAGAGCTACTGCACCACCGCGTGGTAACCGCGAAGCCGAAATTCCGCCAGCAGACTCCGGGTGGCGGCCGACAATGGACCCGGCATCGCGCATCCGCTCGCGCACTCGTGACCACCCCCGCCGAAGTGCTCGGCCACCGCGGCTACATTGATCCTACCCTTGCTGCGCAGGCTCACGCGGAAGCTGCCGTCAAGTTGTTCCCGAAAGAACAACGCCACTTCAATACCTTCGATGGCCAGGGCGTAGTTGACTAATCCTTCACAATCTTCTCCGTGGGCCTGACAGCGTTCCACGGTAGCGCGATCCACGTGCATGCAGGCCAGAGTACCGTCCCGGTGAAGGCTGGTGAGGGCGGCTCCCAGCAGACGCATCTTGGAAAGCTGGGTCGAGAAGTATACGTTTTGGGCGATCCGAACCGGGTCAGCGCCGCAGCGCACTAGTTCCTTGGCCAGGGCGAAAGTCCCCTCGCTAGTTCCCCTGAAACAGAACGAGCCGGTGTCGGTGAGTACCGCGGTGTAGAGACAGGTGGCCACTTCAGGTGAGATCTGGACGCCGGCCTCGCGCGCCAGACGGAAGATCATCTCCGCGGTGGCGCAGGCACTGGGATCAATCCAGTTCACGTCCGCGAAAGGGCGGGCGGTCGCATGGTGATCGATGTTGATGAGGTAGTGCTGCTCCAGGCCAGTCAGGCGTGTACGCTGTACACTATCGCATTCCAGGATGATGACCGCCTCGGGTTGGAGCGCGTTCTCGGTGGTTTGCAGCACCGAATCGCTGAAGGGCAACGGGCGGTAGATGCCCGGCACGCCGTCGCTGAGGACTACGTTCGCCTGTTTGCCCATGCTGCGCAGAATCTGGCAGCAGGCTAGCGCCGACCCGACTGCATCGCCATCGGGGCGGGCGTGCGACGTGAGAATGAACTTCTGCCTTCTGCCGATCTGATTCAAAACTTCGTCAAGCATCCTAATGGACCCGGTCACGAACCTAACGCTTCCGTTTCTGAATGCGCTGCAACAGCTCTTCGATCCTACCCCCGTAGTCATCGGCATGGTCGAGTACGAAGATCAGCTCCGGGGCCTGGCGGATACCCAAACGGCCTACCAGTTCATGCCGAATGTAGCCGCCAGCCGCGTTCAAGCCTTTGAGGCTCTGCTCTGCTTCGTGCTCGTCTCCCGCTACCGAAACCAACACGCGGGCGGTCTTGCCATCGGGGCCCAGTTGGACCTCGCTGACGCTGACCAATCCAATGCGAGGATCGCCCAATTCACCTTCCACCAAGGCGACGATTTCTTCCCGCAAAGCCTCCGCCATGCGGCCGCGATGGTACTTCTGTCCCCGGTTCTCCATTGCCTTCTATTCTGCCAGTCGAAAATAGGGGAACGTTAGAGCATACGCCCGCCTGTCAAGCCGGCGTGATGACAATCACGGTTCCTCGGTCGAGCGTCCGCCAAGTTCTGCTTCACTCAAGAAATCAAGAAACGAATCGATGACTTCGCCGCCGCTGTTATTGGCCGTGCGCACCGCGTGCCGTTCCACATTGCGCATCAGGCCTTCCAGATAATCGCGCGAGTGGGAAATGCCGACCACGCCCAAGGTGGCCCGCTGCCAGGCTTCGCTCGGGTCAAGCTCGGCGACGGAGACGTTGAAGTGGGCCCGCAGCCCGTCCTTCACGCTGCGCACCACCTGCCGCTTGTCCTTGAGCGAGTGCGCGCCTTCAATGCGGATCTCGAGCGTGAGATGCGCAATCATTCCCCGTCCTATTGCACATCGTCCCGGACACCGTAGGTCCTCTCATGGAGGATTCAGTTCCGGGACGTCATTGGTCTCATGGTACTGCTTGGCCCCACTGCCCTAGCCCACTAGTCACTGTTCTTACACGAAGGCTTCGGCCGCTACTCTCTCGGTGACGAACACTTCAATGACATCCCCCACTTTGATATCACCATAGTTGGCGATCGAGATGCCGCATTCCATGCCATGGCGGACTTCGCTGACATCTTCCTTAAAGCGCCGCACCGAGCTAATCTTGCCCTTGAATACCACCACATTGTCGCGCAGCAGGCGAACTTCGGCGTCGCGCTTGATGACACCATCGGTGACGTAGCAGCCCGCAATCGTTCCGATCTTGGGTACGCGGAAGGTGTCGCGGACATCGGCGCGTCCAAGATAAGTTTCCTTGATGATCGGCTCGAGCAATCCGGTCATCGCGCGCTTAATTTCGTCCGCCAACTCGTAGATGATGGAGTGCAGGCGAATGTCAACCTTCTCCTGCTCGGCCAGTTCCTGCGCTTTGCGTTCCGGCCGCACGTTGAAGCCGATGATGACGGCATTCGACGCCGAGGCTAGCAGCACATCGGTTTCGGTGATGGCGCCCACGCCGCGGAGCAGGATCTTGATCTTGACCCGGTCGTTTGACAGCTTGGTCAGGACGTCGCTCAGCACCTCAACCGAGCCCTGAACGTCGCCCTTGAGAATGATGTCCAGCTCTTTCTGTCCGGCGGACTTCAATTGTTCCGCCAAACCTTCAAGCGAGACTCGCGAACTCTTGGCCAGTTGAGCTTCGCGTGCCTTGCCTTCGCGATATTCGGAGATGCCGCGCGCCTTCTCGCGGTCCGCCACGGCCACCAGTTGATCGCCGGCTTGCGGCAAACTTTCCAGGCCGAGAATCTCCACCGGGGTTGCGGGAGTAGCGGCATCCAAGGCCACGCCCCGGTCGTTGAACATAGCGCGAACCCTTCCGAAGACGTTGCCGACTACGAAGTTGTCGCCGGTCCTCAGAGTACCGTTCTGCACCAAGACCGTTGCTACGGGACCGCGACCGCGGTCCAGCTTGGCTTCAAGCACCGTGCCCTGCGCCAGACGGTCAGGGACCGCCTTCAGGTCCTGCAAGTCGGCCACTAAGCAGATCATTTCCATCAGCAGATTGAGATTGGTCTTTTGCTTCGCCGACACGTCCACGAAGACCGTGCTGCCGCCCCAGTCTTCCGGCATCAGACCGCGATCGGCAAGTTGTTTCTTCACGCGGTCCGGCAGAGCCTCCGGCTTGTCGATCTTATTCACCGCGACGATCATCGGGACATTCGCGGCTTTGGCGTGATCGATGGCCTCCAAAGTTTGCGGCATTACACCGTCGTCGGCGGCCACCACCAGCACCACGATGTCGGTCACCTTCGATCCACGCGCACGCATGCGGGTGAACGCTTCGTGACCAGGCGTGTCAAGAAACACAATCTCGCGGCCAAAAGCCGGCGAATTAGGATCGGTGATCGCCACTTTGTACGCGCCGATGTGCTGCGTAATTCCACCGGCTTCGCCTCCAGCAACATTGGTCGAGCGGATGGCATCGAGCAAGCTGGTCTTGCCGTGGTCCACGTGGCCCATGATGGTGACCACCGGCGGACGTACAACTCCCTGGGCGGCACCTTCTTCGCTCGCACCTTCCGCCGAAACCGTGTCCTTAGCCAACTGCTCCTCGAAGGTGATGACGGCTGTCTCGGCGCCGAAGTGACGAGCCATGTCGGTCGCCAGGTCGGAATCGAGCGTCTGGTTTACGGTGGCGAAAACGCCGCGCGCCAGCAAGCGGGCGATAAGGTCCTTGGCTCGAATTCCCAATTTCTCAGCCAGGTCTTTTACGCTGATGCCTTCCGGAATGGTGATGCTCCGCGTGATGGGCAGCGGCTCGCTGGAAAGCGAAAGCCGCGGCGGCGGAACAAAGCCCTTCATCGGGCCTTCCTTCACGCCTCGGGGAACATAACGCTGTCCGGGACGTGACGGGCGCCCGGCGGGACGTTGCCCCGTAGGAGGCGGCGGGGCCACGCCTGCGCCAGCCCCGAACCCTGGACGAGTCCCCGGCGCCCCGGAACGGGTTGGATGGGGACCGCGGCGCTCTCCCGGGCGCACGGGGGTCCGTGTCTGGCCTTGCGGTGGCACTCCCGGACGCGGGCGTTGGAAGATCGGTTTGCCACGCTCCGGCATTCCTCCTCGCGGAGGCGCACTGGTGCCCGCACGCGGTGCGACCGTTGGCGGAGCCAGATACACCGGACGCGGTCCGGTCTGAGGAACGATCAAACGGCGCGGTGTGTGCGTGGCGGTTCCTGGCGGTCCAAGACGCGCCGGTAGCCCGGCGCGACCGATCCCCTGGCCGGGCTGCCCCGGAACAGCGGGGCGAGTAACGCCTGCGCCCTTTTCTGCGGCTGATGGCGTTTCCAATAGGGATGCCGGAACTTCGCCCTCTGCAACAGTGGGAGTCTCNNGCTACCGGCGGCTTCGGTGGAATAACGATGGCGGCGGGTGGGCGCGCGACAGACTGAGGCGTAATAAAACGGGGCGCTGGCTTGGGTGGTTCCGCAGGAGTTGCTGGCGTGACACTCGCCACTGGTGCAACAGGTTTCGTAACCGAACTCGCAGGACGAACGGCTGAGGGCGGCGCGACCGTTTGGCGAGGCACGGCGGGTGTGGCAAGAGTCGGAGGCACGGCCGCACGTGCAGTCGCGGAAGGCTGGGCGGCCCGTTGCGTGACCGCCTTCAGCACATCGCCCGGTTTGGAGATGTGCGAAAGATCCAGCTTGGGCTTGAATTCGTCTGGCGACGTACGCGACGAGACGCGAGTGGCGCCGGGCTCAGGGTGCTTGGCAAAGTATTTCTTGACCCGCTCCGCTTCGTCCACTTCGATGGAACTGGAGTGCGTCTTCTTTTCCGTTACACCGACCTCGATGAGAGCATCCAGGATCATCTTGCTCTTTACCTCGAGTTCCCTCGCCAGGTCGTTAATTCGAATCTTCTGCATTCCGCCCTATTTCCTCCGTATTGTCCCGCCCGGTTAAGCCGTCATAGCATCCTCACGGTGAAATTTAGCCGATCCCAGCGCCACTGCGGTCTGTGCTCTTACCTCTGCTCGCCAGGTTTTTCTTCGTCAGGAACGTTTTCGTTTTCTCCAGCCGGACGCTCGTGCGTCGTCACTTCGGCTTCATCGGCGGGAGGCGCATCCTCGATCCCTTCGACGACTTCGGCCTCGTAGTATTGGCCGGTCTCGACCAGATCCTCGACGCTGTCCGAACTTGCTTCCGGCTCTTCCTCCAAGCCGGTAACGTCGCCAGACTGCCCACCGGAGTCAGGTCCGGTGGCGCTATCCGCGTCACCGTCCTCCGTGGGAGCCCCACCTTCTGCAGGCGCCTCATCTCCTGCAAGCGCCGCGTCTTCTGTGGCCGCTTCTGATTCGGTGGACACCTCGTCTTCGGGCAATGGAACTCCTTCACTGCCGGCATTAGCCGCCGCGTCCAGACTGGAAAAATAATTATTGACCGCGATACTGATTTTTTCCACCGTCTTGGGGCCGATACCCGGCACCTCTTCGAGCTGCTCGGGAGTCATGTCGGCAACGGCTTCGACAGTCGTTATACCGGCTGCGACCAGCTTTTCGATAATTCCGGGCTCCAGGTCAGGAACGCTTTCCAGCGGCGTAGCCGGCTGGTTCAACACCACGTTCATCCGATCTTCCACTTCCTGACGCTTTTCTTCTTCGCTCTTGATGTCGATCTTCCAGCCCAGCAGCTT
>PLYW01000149.1:6861-9339 GCA_003151875.1 Acidobacteriaceae bacterium | reverse complement strand
CCCCCGCATAAATGCGGGGGCTTCCACCCAGGAATACACTCGGTGACGTGTAAAACTGCGCCGCCTCAAGCACCGCACGCGCTCGTTGCCATCCGCACCTGCCTCACAGTCCGCCGTACCAGCTATAGCCCTGGTCTTCCCAGTAGCCGCGCTTGTCGGCCCGCAGCACGTTGGTCACGCGAATGGTATCGAGATATTTCGCCTGCTTGTAGCCGATCTTGGTCGGCATTTGCAATCGCAGGGGAGCGCCGTGTCCGCGGTCGAGCGGCTTGCCATGCATTTCGTAACAGAACAACGTCTGCGGATGCAGCATGGTCTCCATGTCGATGGATTCGTAATAGCCATCCGCGCATTCGGCCTCGAGAAAACGCGCGCTGGTATCGGCGCCGATCGCCCGCAGAAAATCGGAGGCGCGCGCGCCGCCGAAATTTCCGATCACGTCCCAACCTTCCACGCACACGTGCCGGGTGTTCTGCGTGACCTTGGGAAGCGCTTGAATCTGAGACAGCTTGTATTCGCCGGGATGTTGGACCAGTCCCTCCACCGTCAACGTCCATCTCTCCAGATCCACGCCGGGATCGACGACGTCGTAGAAGTTGTAGGGAAAGCGCTCGAAGGCAACGACGTCGCTATCGGGAAAGGTTTGCGCCAGACGCGCCCGACCGAAGAGCTTTCCAGAGGCCCAGTCGCTGAAGTGCAGTCCGCCATTCAAGAGCGGCTCGCGAAGCTTGGGCACGGCAAACGCTCCCAGCGCCACGACCGGAACCAGCTTCAACAGTTCGCGGCGATTCATGCGCTTGCGTTCGGCAGGAGCAACACGGCGCACTTCTTCACCCGCCGGACCGGCGTTGCGCAGCACGGCAGGGACAGCCACTTCTTCTGGCTGCACGGCATCTTGAGGAACGCGCTCTTCGACTTCGGCAGTGCTCTGGTCAGGCCACTCTGCTGGCGGCTGCGGGTCCTCCTCAGGCTCCGGCGGCTTCTGTTCTCCCTGGATGTCATCGGGCATAACTTATCTCGATACGAACCGGCTTGCTGATTAGATTGGCGAGTGAAGCAAAAGTTACATCGGAGAAGCGTGCCAGCGCAAGCGAAGGCGAATCCCGGTAGTGGTGCAGAATTTCTCGCCCCTTGACAGCAATCATCTGTTGGTTACTTTCGTGCGTTGCAGCGTGCTTTTATCGCAGACAGCGAACTGCGGTTGGTGGATACTGACCCGCGGATCTTCTTTCCTGGTTAGTTCCGCAGGGTTCTCGGAACGATGACCGAGGCGCAACCCAGTCAAGATTCTGACGACCCCTGCGGGGTCTCAGCCCGTGATTCACCTCACGGGCTGAGCTTTGTGCCGCTGGGAAATTCAAACTGCACCACTACCCCAATCCCAGTCTGGAACGTGTATGCGCTGACAGCGGCGAATTCTGTTGCTAATCACAAACCTGTTCGATAGGTTTCTCGCATAGCCATGCAAGCCATTGATGAAGAACTGGAGCGCTGGACTCGCGCCGGGTTGCTTGACGCACCGACAGCCGAGCGCATTCGCCTCTTTGAAGCATCGCGCGAGCACCCGGCCGGCCTCCGCTGGCAAGTTCTGCTGGCGCTGATCTTCGGCGCGATTCTTCTGGCCGCGGGTGTCACGCTGTTCGTTGCGGCGCATTGGGATGAACTGTCGCCCATCGCACGATTTGTTGTCGTGATGGGAATGCTGGTTGTGCTGCACGTGGGCGCTTTGCTGGTGCGTCCGCACTTCGAGCGTCTGGCGATTGTGCTTCACGGCGTCGGCACGGTTGCCGCCGGTGCGGCCGTAGCGCTGGTCGGGCAAATCTTCAACATCCAGGAACATTGGCCCGCCGGAGTGCTGTTGTGGGCGCTATGCGCCCTGGCGGGATGGGCCTTGCTGCGCGATCAAGTGCAGCAGACCATCAGTCTGCTTTTGGTGCCGGCGTGGCTGGTCTGCGAGTGGTCGGCCCGCACCGATGGCTATCGTGGCTCTGATCTGTTCCTCGCCCGCATGATCACTGTCTTTGCGGCGGTGTACCTGACGGCATTCCTGCAGAGCAAGAAGAAGCTGGTTTTTGGCCTGCTGTTTGGGGCGGCGAGTGTTGCACTCATCGTCGGCACATCTATGCTCACCGAGTTCAATTCTGGGTGGCATGACTGGGCGAGCACAGCGAAAATGCCGCCGTCGCTGCTTCTGTTCGGCTGGCTCTGTGTCGCTGTCTTGCCACTGCTTGTCGCGTGGAGGCTCCAGCGCTCGTCGGTTCTGCCCGTCGTGGTGGCGCTCCTGGTGGCAGTAGTTCTGCCGCATCTGTACCAGATGTCATCGAACGAGTATCCGTCGCGCTGGCTCTATGCAACACCGGCGCTGGCGGCCCATGCCCTGGTCGCTCTGGCCGCCGCCTTTCTTACCTGGTGGGGCGTGCAACAGCGCAGCCGCGCGCTCATTAATTACGGGGTCGTGTGCTTTGCGATTGCCGTGCT
>PLYW01000149.1:2587-6826 GCA_003151875.1 Acidobacteriaceae bacterium | reverse complement strand
CGATCCCAACCTGCCGATGCGCGGACGCTACCTTGGGCTCTCGCCGATTGTGGACGCCTGCACGCTGCCTCACGATAGAGAATCGGCATCACGGTGGACCGACACTAACGGCCACGAGAGAGTCTCCTGGCATTGGCAGGTGCGCGCCTATGCTCACGATGGCAAGCTGGTTGTCGAAGACGCCAGAAATGTTCTTCCGCACACGGGCACGCAAACCATTTGGCTCAATGGCGACCCGTCAACTGGTGACACGTCATGTGATCACGCTCGGCTTTCGGCGGTGGACTTCTTCATTCCCGATACAGCGCAGAGTCCCTTCCCGTTGAAGAAGGACCAGGAACTGTGGACGGAGGTCACAGTGCCGCCACTTGGTCCGCCGCGGCCAATCCAGCTTGCCATCAGCAGCAGTGGCGAGTGGAAGGCACTGAATTTGAATTAGCTTAGCGGATGCGGAGAGAAGCAGAAATGATTCTCCGCACCTGTGGCCGATAGGAGGGACAGATGGCGAAAGGCACAATGATTGAAGGCTTCATCTCTATGGGCCGAGGGAAGTCTGCGACGTACGCCAAGTAGGCGAAAAACGACTCTTCATCCGATGTTTTGAAGAATTGCGAAAGCCCGGAGTGTACGTCCTCTATCGCGAAGATCAGCCTTATTACATCGGGAGGGCGGAAGTTCTCTGGCATCGCCTGCATGCGCATGCGAACCAGACTAGAGATCGATACTACAATTTTTGGAATTTGTTCTCGGCGTTTGTGGTTCGGGACAGGAAATATTTAGCCGAGGTTGAAAGCATCCTCATAGCAGCAATGCCGACAGCCAATAGTTCCATCCCAAGAATGACTAAAATCAGGATGCCAAATGGCATGACCTCACAGATCCGGGGTCTCCGAAAGCACCAAGCTGATCCCCCGATGAGAAAAGAGTTTGCGGCTCTGTTAAAAATTTCTCGGCAGCTACTGCGCGCAACCGAAAAGGGTAAAGGACATTTAGACCTGAAGTGAGCGGCTGTCATGACCTGCAGAGATTGGACTACCGTGAGAGAGTAAAGGGGGAAGTGTGCGCGATAATGTACTCCTGCTGATTGTCGCTGGCCTCTTAGTCTGCACTACCACTTCATATGCGGACAGTTCAAAAACCTCAGTATTCCAGGGGACGGAGGATGAGGTGTTCAATGCGGCTGTGCTGGCCGTGCAGTCGAAGTGGCACATCGTTTTTCTTGACCGACCATCGAAGACATTCAGCTTTGAGAAATCGGCAAAACTCGGTGCTGACCAGCACTGCGGAGTTGTAGTGAAGGGTGAGGCTGACGGAGTGCATGTGACGTTGACATCCAACTGGGGAGTGGGTGGTCTCGCACCGCAGCTGTTTAAAGCGATTCAGGACGAACTCGCGGAACATAAACAGCCACATTGATTCCTTCCAACACTGGCAGCGGAATTGGCTGCTTACATTTCACTAGCGGATTTGCGGGATTAGAGCAGCACGATGCTGGTGTCGTTAACGGTGTCGGAAACAACCGCAGATCCTTCGACTGCGCGCCCGCCCGACCCGCAACAGAAGCGGGTCGGAAAATCTTTGCGGACGCTCCGCTCAGGATGACAAACTCAAGTTCACGGTTCTCCACCCGGATACACCAACTCAAAACCTACTCAGTACCCGTGCCCGCTGCCTTCCTCCAGTTTCACCTTGCCCCGAAACATGCGATAGACAAAGATGAAATATCCCAGCGCCAGAATCATCCCTATCGTCCACCACACGAAGCCCACGCCCAACCCGTGCGCGCCGGCAGCCGTGTTGTAAATCGTCAGGCTGAAGCTGGAATCGGTGCTGGCGGGAAGCACGTTGGGATACAGCGCAAAGGCCGCTCCCACTAGCATGCCTACGATGTAGGCGCACGACGCCAGGAATGCGCCTTTGTCGTTGCGCTTGGAATGCGCATAGTACAGATAGATCAGGCTGCCGATCACCAGCGCCGGGACCAGGTATCCAATGGGCCAGCGGCTGTAATTGTTCAGCACGTGCGGGAGGATGTACACGGTGGCGATCAGGCTGACAACCGTAAGCAGCACCTGCACCGGCCAGAACCAGCCGGCAACCTTGCGGGCGCGTGCATTCAGGTCGCCTTCCGTTTTGATGGCGAGGTAAAGCGAGCCGTGAACCACCAGCGTCGCCAGCGCGACCAGGCCGCAGATGACGGTGTACCAGTCGAGGATGCCGTTCTGCGCGCCCACGCGCCAATTCGTCCACAGCGGCTCGAAGAAATAACCATCCGCTTGCAGCGGAACGCCGCGCACCACGTTGCCCAGAGCAGCGCCGAAGAAGATGGCCAGCAGGATGCTTGAAATTCCGAAGATAACGTCGAAGAAGCTCTTCCACACCGCATCCTGAATATGGGTGCGGAATTCAATGCCGATGCCGCGCAGCATCAGCAGCCACAGCACCATCATCAGCGGCAGGTAAAACCCGCTGAAGCTGGAGGCGTACAACAGCGGAAAGGCGAAGTAGAGGGTCCCGCCGGCGGCCAGCAGCCACACTTCGTTGCCGTCCCACACCGGGCCGATGGCGCGCAGCACCAGGCGTCGCTCCGCGTCATTTTTCGCGATGAACAGGTGGACCGCACCTGCTCCGATGTCGAAGCCATCCAGCAGCACGTAAACCGCAACCATTACCGCGACGATCATGAACCATAAGGTTGACATGGCTAGCGCACCTCCACGGGACCTGCCGCAACTACACCGGGTTTTTGCGCCAAAGGCCCAGGATCGGGATCAGGCCCGTGCTCGATTTCGCGGCGCACCAGGAAGAGGAACAAGATGGAAAGCACGGTGTACATCCCCAGGAACCCGAGGAAGCTGAACCAGGCGTTCCCGGCCGACACCATCTTGGAGTAGCCATCCACGGTGCGCAGCAAGCCATAGACCAGCCACGGTTGCCGGCCCAGCTCTGCGGTCATCCAGCCTGCGGTGTTGGCGATGTAAGGCAAGGGGAACAGCAACAGCAAGATCCACAGCATCCAGCGCGCGTTGTACAACTGTTGTCGCCACAGCAGGAAGGCTGCGATGACCGACACCGCGATGAAGATTGTCCCCAGCCCAACCATCACATGGTAGGAGAAATAGAGCAGCGGAATGCTGTCGGGCCAATCTTGCTTTGGCACGTCGTTGAGACCTTTGACCTCCGCGTTCCATCGGCGCCAGGTCAGAAAGCTCAGCGCCTTGGGAATGACGATCGGGTTGTCGATCTTCTGCTCCGGGACATTGGGCTGGCCGATAATCACCAGCGGCGCTCCCGGTTGCGTCTCCCATAAAGCTTCCATGGCGGCCAGCGTCACCGGCTGGTTGCGCGCCACCAGGCGTCCTTGGGCGTCGCCTGTCGGGAAGACTTGCAAGACGCTGGCGATCAACGCCGCAATCACGCCGACGCGCACGAAGATGCGTCCCTGCTGCACATGTTCCCGGCTGAGCAAGTAGAACGCGCCGACGGCCGACATCACAAACGCCCCAGTGATGACCGCGCCGCTCATGTTGTGCGCATACTGCCACCAGGCCCAGGGATTCAGCACCAGTTGCCAGAAGCTGCTCAGTTGCACGGAGCCGTCGGCCACACGCTGATAGCCTACCGGGTGCTGCATCCAGGCATCGGTGGCGACAATGAAGTAACCCGATAGCCACGAACCGACAAAGACCATGAAGGCGGCGAACCAATGCTGGGTCTTGGTGAGCCGCTTTTCACCATAAAGAAATAGCCCGAGGAATGTGGACTCCAGGAAAAAGGCGAAGACGCCTTCCATGGCCAGGGTTTGCCCGATCACGCCACCGGCGTAGCGTGAAAAATGCGACCAGTTGGTGCCGAACTGGAATTCCATGGGAATTCCGGTCACCACGCCGATGATGAAATTGATGCCGAATATCTTGGCCCAGAAGCGGGCGGCCCGATCGTAGCTCTCGTCTTTGGTCTTGAGCGCCAGGGTTTTCAAGATCACGATCAACAGCGCCAGTCCCATGGTCAACTGGGGAAACAGGTAGTGATAGGTCACGGTGAAGGCGAAGTGCAGGCGGTGGATCAAGAGTGCGCTATCCATGCATGGACCCTCGCTGGGAAACGCTGCTCCCGGAGATTACGCGGCCCTGTGCCGCGTGCAACGGCGGCGGGAACAACGTGTCTTCCTATTGTTCCGCAGCGGAGGCGCAACGCGCAATACTCGGAGTCACAAAACGCAGTGAGCAGACTGGGCAG
>PLYW01000149.1:0-2572 GCA_003151875.1 Acidobacteriaceae bacterium | reverse complement strand
AGCCCAGGGCTAAAGCCCGTTTCACAGATCGCTCCTTTCCGCTGGACTGAAGTCCAGCTCCCCCCTGCTGAAGCCGGGGGCTCCCACCAAAAGGTCTTCCCAGACTTTTCCGCAACCTGTTTCAGGCCTGCAATTCCACCACCGAGTCGTCCTCGTGCTCTTCGGGTCTAAACTAGTATCAATGCGTCGTCCTCTTCTGAATGCGCTCATCTTCCTGGCTTTGCTGGGAGGAGTGGCAGTGTTGCTGGTGCACCCTACGATCCAGCTGCAGGCCCAGCAGCGCACCCAGCGCCTCATCCTGAAAGATGGCTCCTACCAGTCAGTGGTGAAATATGAGGTCCAGGGTGACCGGGTCCACTATCTCAGCGCGGAGCGGTATGAGTGGGAAGACATTCCGAGTTCGCTGATCGACTGGGACGCGACCAAAAAGTACGAAGCTGACTTAAGCAGCGGCAAGCTCCGCACGCCGCGGGCGGAAACCGCCGAGGAAAAAGAGGAGCGTGAGAAAGAGGAAGCCAATTCGCCGCAGATCGCGCCCGGTCTGCACCTGCCCGGGAGCGGCGGGGTGTTTCTGTTCGATCAGTACCAGGGCAAACCCGAATTGGCGGAGATCATGCAGAACGGCGGCGAGCTAAACAAGAACAGTGGTAAAAGCGTTTTGCGTTCCACCATCAATCCCATCGCCAGTTCTAAGCAGTCCATTGAACTGAAAGATGGACACGCGAAGGTGCAATCGCACCTGCCCCGCCCGGCCATCTACATTGATATCGACGAAGGGGCCCCGAGCGGCACGGAGATCGCGGACCGCTTCCGCTTGGTGCGGGTTGCCGTCAAGAAAGACACCCGGATCGTCGCCAACCTGAAAATTACCTTCACCGGCAAAGCCAGCGAGCAGAGCATCGCGGTGCCCGCACAGGTGGAGAAGATGGGCACCGGACAGTGGGTGAAGCTGACTCCGGCACAGGACCTCGCCGCCGGCGAGTATGCCGTGGTCGAGATGCTCGACCCGCAGGAGATGAACCTGTACGTGTGGGACTTCGGCGTCAATCCCAAGGCGCCGGCCAATCCGAACACCCTGCAACCAGACAAACCGAGCGCGGAAGCATCGCCGAAATAAGGAAACCGCGACTGGGGCAGATCGTGCATCGCGCGATTAGGAGGTCGGCGGTTCTGCCTCAGGTCCCACGATCCCGACACCCGCTAGAGCAATGTTGTCACGCCCCGCCTGCTTCACCTGATACATCATTTCATCGGCGCGCTGCACAATGGCCTGCGGAGAAACTGCGTCGGCGGGGAAACCTGCAACCCCGATGCTGGCCCGCAGGCTGAGCGCCACGCCCTCCGCCGCGAGCCATTGCCTGGCATGAAAAGCCGACATCAGCCGGCGCGCCACTAAGAGGGCCCCCTGCTTTGAAGTTTGCGGCAGAAGAATGGCGAACTCGTCTCCGCCATAGCGAAAGGCGGCGTCCACCAAGCGCAGGTTTTCGCGCAAGGCATGTCCCACCTGACCCAGAAGCTTACTGCCGGCCAGGTGTCCATGCTCATCGTTCACCCGCTTAAAGTAGTCGAGGTCAAGAAACAGCAGGCTGAACTCGTACCCGAAACGTTGCGAACGACGCACCTCGTCGGTGAGCGTCGTGAACAAATGACGAGCGTTGTACAGGCCGGTACAGTCGTCGGTGATGCTGAGTTCCTGGATGCGCTTGACAGCGCGCGCGTTCTCGATGGCGATGGCGGCGTAATCGGCCAGGGTCTGCAACAGCATTTCGTTGCGGGTATACACCCGCATATCAATATTCACCATCTGGATGATGCCCAGGACCTTGCCCCCGGTGCGCACCGGCATGCAGACCGCGGAACACCCTTCTGCGAAGAAATCGTGACCGTTCAGGTGCTGGACGCGCTCATCCAGGGCCACGTCTGCAATGACCAGCCGCTCGCCATGGTTGAGCACCCAGCGTGCCGGGCTCTCCCCCGAGGTCAATTGCAAGGCGTTGAGATTCTCGCAACCCTGGCCGACCGCAGCCGCGTAATAGAGTTCGTCCGAAACCTCGTCGAGCATGAGCAGAGACCAGGTCGCTGACTCAAAATAAGCGGCCATCTTCTGCATGATGGTTTGCAGAATGGTGTCCAGATCAAGCGAAGAGGTCAGGGCTTTGGCGACGTCGTGAAAGATCTTCAGCTCGTAAAACTGCCGATCATGGTCTGTGGTTGGAAGCGACATGCAAGAACCTAGCGCAGATCTTGTCTGCACTCCGGAAAAGTGAATCAGGCCCCGGCGGACCTTGTCGTAACGGTCCAGGCTCAACCAATACACGCCCGCCTGCCAGGTATCTTACCGGAAACCCAGGCTGGTGGCCTAATTTCCGGCAGGGCAAGCTCACGCTCGTAGCGATTGGCCGCCGGTTTGACACTGCCTGCGCCACTTTCTATGATCGGCAGGGAGCTGGATAATTTCAAGTGTATAAGTCGTTGGAGCAGACTACGTCTGACATGGTTGCATTCGGCGAAGGATTGCGTCGCGAGCGCGAGCTGAGGGGTATCTCGCTCGACGAAATCGCCGCCACCACCA
>PLYW01000379.1 GCA_003151875.1 Acidobacteriaceae bacterium | reverse complement strand
CTCGTGGCTTTGCGTGCGGCGCTGGCGACTATTCTGCAAGTTCACCTGGATGTCGGCCTGGTTAGCGCCATGCCGCAGGAAGTAATGCCGCACCAGCCCGTTGAAATTGTACGGACCCGAAGTGCCGGCGTAAATCTGGTAGTTCACCACTTCAGGCTGCTTGCCGAGATACTGTCCCAGTTCCTGCGCGACGCGGGTTGTCTGTTCCAGTGTGGTGCCGTTCGGCATGTCAACGATGACCTGGAACTCGCTCTTGTTGTCGAAGGGCAGCATCTTGACTTTGACCAACTTGAATGCCACCAGGGAGCAGGCGAGCAGCAGCAGCACAACCATGCTGCCGAGAAATAGCCAGCGCCGTCTCGCGTGCGCAACCAGCGGGTCCATGATTCGCCGATAGAGGCGCGTCGTCCAGCCTTCGGCTTCGTGCTCGTTGGAAGCGCGCTCGGCGTAATGGCGCAGCAGGCGCAGCGCCGACCACGGCGAAACGATGAACGCTACGATCAGCGAGAACATCATGGCCGCCGATGCGCCCACGGGAATGGGCCGCATGTACGGGCCCATCAGCCCGCGCACGAAAGCCATGGGCAGAATGGCGGCGATCACGGCGAAGGTCGCCAGGATCGTGGGATTGCCAACCTCATCCACCGCTTCGACTGCGACCTCGGATAAGGGCCGCCCGCGACTCTCCGGTAGCCGAAAGTGACGTACTACGTTCTCGACTACAACGATGGCGTCATCCACCAGAATGCCGATGGAGAAGATCAACGCGAACAGCGTAACCCGGTTCAGCGTGTAGCCGAAGAAGTAGAAGATGAACAGCGTGAGCGCCAGCGTGACCGGTATTGCGATCAGCACTACGCCCGATTCGCGCCACCCCAGAGCCAGCGCGATCAACAGCGTGACCGAAAGCGTCGCGAGGAACAGGTGCTGCAGCAATTCGTTGGACTTGTCCTTCGCCGTCTCGCCATAGTTGCGAGTGACGGTGACGTTCAGGTCCGGTGGCAGCAGGTAGCCGCGCAGCGACTCGATTTTCTTCTCCGCCGCCTGGGTAATGTCGGTGGCGTTGGTGCCCTTGCNNATCTGCTGCAAGTCGCTTGCGGCGCCAAGGAAACGTCCCGCTTCGACGGCGAACTCCTGGTTGTCGCGCGCAAAGCTGCCGGCATCGCCGCGCGCATTGGCTTGCTGCAACTGCGCGACCACCGCTCCCGGCGTCATGCCGTACGCCGCCAGCTTCTGCGTGTCGAGGGTGACACGCACCTGACGGGGCAGGCCGCCGATGATCTTGGTTTCGGAAACGTTGTCGAGTTGCTTGAGCTGGTTTTCCAGCTCGCCCACGATCTGCCGCAGTTGATAGCTGTCGTAATTTTTGCCCCACAGGGTCAGCGCCATGATCGGCACGTCGTCGATGGAGCGAACTTTAATCAGCGGCTGCGAAACGCCTTGCGGAATGCGGTCGAAGTTGGAGTACAGCTTGTTGTAAGTCTTGACGATCGCATCCTCTTCCTTCGTACCCACGTAGAAGCGCACCACCAGCAGGCTCATGCCGGGCTGGGAGATGGAATACACGTACTCCACGCCCGGCACTTCGCGCAGCAGCCGCTCCATGGGAATACTGGCGCGCTGCTCGACTTCGGCCGGCGACGCACCCGGCATCTGCACGAAGACGTCGAGCATCGGCACGACAATCTGCGGCTCCTCTTCGCGCGGGGTTTTCCAGATGGCGAATGCACCCAGCAGCAGCGAGGCGGCCACGAACAGCGGCGTCAGCTTCGAGTTGATGAAGTGCGAAGCGATTGCGCCCGCGATCCGCATTGGGGTCTTGACCTCGGCCATCACTTCGCTTCGACCTTCTTGCCGCTCAACTCGCGATCGTTGGGCTGAGCGATCACCTGGTCGCCAGCTTCGAGTCCGGAGAGCACCTCGATTTGCTGCGCTGAAGCGGCGCCGAGCGTGACGTATCGCAGGCTGGCGGCCTGGTCTTTGCCAACCACGTAAACCGCCTGCAATTGTCCGCGGCTAAGCACCGCGGTTTGCGGAACGAAGATGGATTGGCGCTCTCCCCGCGCGAAGCGCGCGCGACCGAACAGACCGGAACGGATTTGCGAATTCGCCGGAAGGTCGATCTTCACTGTGAACGTCCGGCTGGCCGGATCGGCTGCGGGAACAATCTGGACAACCTTGCCGGCGATCGCCTGTTCGCCCAACGCATCGATCACCACGGGAGCTGCTTCACCCAGACGGACCGCGCCCATCTTGCTCTCGTCCACCGTAGCTTCCAGGCGGAAGTGGCCCGGGTCTTCGACGATCAGCAGCGGGATGCCCGGAGTCGCGATTGCGCCGGCGTCCGCGAGCTTGGCGGTCACCAACCCGTCAAACGGCGCGCGAATTTTGGTGAAGCCCATGGCCGTGCTGGCCTGCGAGACTCCAGCTTCGGCTTGCGTGCGGCCAGCGTGGGCGGCATCGCGTCGCGCTTTGGCCGCAGCCATCCTGGCCTTGACCTCATCGAACTCTTGTGGGCTCACCGACTTCTTGTCGTACAGCATCTGATAGCGCTTCATCGTCGATTCCGCCAGCGCATAGTCGGCGTTGGCGGCGGCGATGTTTTCCTGCGAGGCTTGCAGTCCGGCATTGGCGCCGGAGTAAGCGGCACGCTGCTGGGCTTCGTCGATCGTGATCAGGACTTCGCCGCGCCGCACGCGATCGCCTTCGTGTACGTTGACGCGCGTGATGGTCCCCATGACCTGGCTGGAAAGTTGCGCTGATTGCGACGCGCGCACCGTGCCGGTGGCCTCGACGAAATCTGAGACGGTGGTGCGGTGCGCGGTGAAAAGCGTAACGTCGCGCACAAGTTCGGGCGCGGGCGTCGGCGTCGGCTTCTCGCCGGAGCAAGCGGTGAGAAGAGAAAGTCCGAGAAGCGCAAGGATCGTCGCTCTCCCACCCTTTCGCCAAAAGAAGGCGAAAGGATGGGGCACCCGGCTTCTCGATAGGATAGGGGTCCTTCGACTCCGCATTCGCCCGCTGTCGCGGCCGAATGCTTCGCTCAGGATGACAACCGGAAAAGGGACGGAGCGTTCGGTGTAGTCCTCGCTCAGCATGACAACGGAGGAGGCGGGATGATTCATTGGGTCACCACCGGAGAAGCGGGAGTCAGGGTGCCGGTCGCCAGCTCGACACCGGCGTAGCTGGTTTGTACGCGATACACCGCCTGCCAGTAATCAGCCTTGGCGCGATGCGCGGCCTCTTCCACGCGCAGCAGATCGCTGACCGTGTTCAGGCCGCCGTCGTAGCGGTTCTGGTTGATGCGCAGACTTTCATCCGCTTGCGCGATGGCGCCGCGAGCGACCTCGACTTGCTGGCGCGCGGCGTCGTATTCGTAATAGGCCTTGCGCACCTGGAGCCGAATTTCGTCGCGAAAAACATCGCGCATCGCCGCCGCTCTCTCCTGCACCGCCTTTTCGCGGGCGATGTGCGCTCGCTTGCTGTCACCGTCAAACAGATCGAACTGCAACTCAGCGCCGGCGATCCAGTTGTTGCTGCCGTTCCATCCCGCGGAAGGACTGTCGGTCTGCCACGAGCCGAAGACGTTCAGCCGGGGCGCCAGTGCGCCTTTGGCCATCGACACGCTCTTGGCTTGCGCGCTGCGCTCCGACTCCACCCGCTTCAGGTCGGGACGTTTTTCCAGGGCCTCCAGTTCCAACTCCGCGGCGNNTTGCGCGCGCGCCAGCGCCAGGCCGTTGCGCATCTGGATCAGTTCCTGTTTGCGCCGCGAGGTCACCACCTGCGCGCTTAGTTGGTCCGAGTCCACGGCCATGCCGCTCTCGACGCGCGCGCCGCTCTGTTGCTCGATGGATTCTGCGGTCTTCATTGCGTCTTCCGCGACCTGCAACTGCTTCTGTGCCAGCAGCACGCCGAAGTAAGCCTGCACCGCCTGGTACACAAGCTCCTGGTCAGCGCGATCGAGTTGCTGCTCCGCCGCTTGCTGCATGTATTTCGCGCGGCTCACGCCGAACCAGCTCTGCAGCCCGTCGAACAGACTCCACTGCCCGGAAAAGCGGCTGGAGAAATCGCCGATCGGGGTTGGCGTGTTCAGCTTGTTCAGCGCGAAGTCGGCGGTGGTGAAACTCTGCTGCCGCAGGCGCGTGCCGAAAACAAACACGGGATCGTTTCCGCGAAGTGCGCTCTCGGTGAACATGATTTTCGGCATGAGCGGCGAGCGGGCTTCGCGAACGCTGGCGGCCGAAATGCGCGTGTCCGCCATGGCGGCCTTGTGCAGAGGATTTTTCTCCAGCGCCAGGCTGACGGCTTGCGGCAAGGTCAGCGGAGTGGGAGCGGTTTGCGCGGCCAGCGGCGTCGCCAGCATAGCGGCGAGCGCAGCCAACCGCACGATTATTGTCACTGCAATTTTCCGGGATTGCGGCGAGTGCCTTCTCAGGATCGCCAACCTCGGGCTGGAACAGACTCCCAACATTCCTACGCCCCGACCAACGCAGTTTCCATCGCCGGCACAATCTCGAAGGTGGTGTGCAGTTCGGCGCTCAACTTCACCATCGCGCCGACCGAGCAGTACTTCTCCTCGGAGAGCTTGATGGCGTCTTCCAGCGCCTGCGCCGAAATATCGGTCCCGCTGACGATGTGGTGGATGCGAACCTCGGCAAAGACCTGCGGCGGGTCCGGCTTCTGGTCGGCTTCCACCTTGACCTCGTAGCCGGTGACCTGCTGGCGCTTCTTGCGCAGGATGCTGATGACGTCGAACGCCGTGCAGCCCGCCAGCGCGATGGCGACCAGTTCGATGGGCTTCGCTCCGGTGTTGCCGGCAGCGTCGTCAAGCAGGAAATGGTGGCCGGTACCGCTGGTCACAACGAACTGCCTATGATTGCCGATGGGTTGAGTCAACGTTACGCTTGCCGAGATCATGTCATTCTCCGTGGGAGCCTTTGGCCCCATGGCCCATTACATCCGGGCCACACGGATGAACGCAGTGACGGGGCGCACCGTTACAGGAATTCTGTGGAACTTTTGGGTGATTCCCAATTTGGGAAACGGGGGGGGGGCTGTATTTCTTGGTGGAAGCCCCCGCNNCCCCCGCATTTATGCGGGGGAAAGAATAGGCATTGAGCCCGCGCTTTAGCGCCGAGATCGAAAGCCGGGGCTAAAGCCCATTCTACAATCCACCGCTTTATCCTGGACTGAAGTCCAGCTCCCCCTGCTAAAGCAGGGGGCTTCCACCAGAAGTCGACCGCGATTAGTTGCGGCCCGCCTTGCTCTTTCGTTCCAAGGCCGTGACTGCCCGCTGGTATTTCGGCAACAGTTCCCGGCGGAGCTGTTCGGCGCGCACGGAATCGCACTGCGGCTGATACGAGCGGCACTGGGCCACGGCGTTCTTCAGGCTCGCCAGGAACGCCTGACAGGGCTGGCAGTCGTGCAGATGCAGGTCCATCTCCTCGCACACCGCATCGTCGATCACGCCGTCCATGTAATCGGAGAGCGCGGCGAATAACCGGCGGCAACGTTGCGGCCGCGGCGGCTCGGCGGCGGCATGCAGCGTCAGGCCGGTGGCGGGGCGAGCCTGCGACAGCCTGGTCAGTTCCTGACGGACCATCAACCGCGCGCGGTGCAGCCGCACCCGCACCGTGCCTTCGCGCAAATCCATGATCCTGGCTACTTCGGCTGTGCTTAGCTCTTCCATGTCGTGCAGGACGAGCACCATACGGTACTGCGGAGGCACGTGCAGGATCGCCTGCCTCAGTTGCTCGGCGCTTTCGCTGTTCAGCAGGGCCGCCTCCGGATTGGGCGCTCCGCTCTTCATCAGGTCTTGCAGTTCGCCGCTGTCGGGCATCAATTCGTCCAGCGACAAGTTCTTGGCGGGCGAGTGCTGGCTCCCGCGATGGCTGCTGATGCAACGGTTGCGCGCCACCTTGTACAGCCATACCGTCAGCGCCTGCGGATTGTCGAACTTGGTCAGGTGCGGGATCGACTTCAGCAGCACTTCCTGCATGGTGTCCTCCGCGTCCTGGGGATGGCCGCAGACTTTCATGCTGAAGGAATAGACCGTGTTCTGCAGCAGCGCCAGCGCCCGGTCCGTCGATTCCGGCTGGTCCTCGCGAATCAGTTCCAGCGCCTGCTCTACCGCTTGGGACATGTGTTCAGGGTAGCTGATACCTTGTCGGCGAGCCAATCTCTTTGCGCAAAAGGACTGCTCCGGCTCTGACAAAACTCGAACAGCGAGATAATCGTAGTCCAGCGCGCTGGGGTAGGCTTAGAATGGGACTCCGAGTCCCGTTGCCAGTGTTCCAACGAGCGCCCCGCCACGGCGGGCTTGTTGGTGCGGCAGGGATGCCACGATCCGACCCGATGACTGCTGAGAAGAAAAAACGCAGCAAGGCCCGCGGCGCCTCCGATCCCGTCATCCCCGACAAGCTCTACTTCCGCATCGGTGAAGTGGCCGGCCTTTGCCGTCTGCCGGCCTACGTGTTGCGCTTCTGGGAGACCGAGTTCCCGCAACTCAAGCCGGTCAAGAGCAGCACCGGGCAGAGAATGTATCGCCAGCGAGACGTGGAAAATGTGCTGCGCATCAAGAAGCTGCTCTACGATGAGGGCTTCACCATCGCCGGGGCGCGCGCGCATCTCAAGGCCGAGCTGAAACCCTCGCATCGGCAGGACGGCTTGCCCTTTCCCAAGCCGCGTTCCGCCGACCACCTCAAGAAAGTCCGCCAGGGCTTGCAGGAAATTCTGGGCATCCTCAACAAGAAGCGCCGGTAGCTAGAACGTGATCTTGGCGGCGAGGATGCGTTCCCATTATGGGAATGAAAAACCAGTTTCGTAATGAAATTGCTGGCCACCCGGCTGGCAAACCGACACAATGATTCTGGTAGGCCCTCCCACGACGTTGACCCATTGGGTCGGTAACTTCCAGCGGCTCTTGTCTTTATTAGGCCCCGGAGAAACCCGCCCTGCGCAAGGGTGCCCCTGGCACATCTCGAATCGGAGTCGCATCGCGACCAACACATCTACGAGCTACTCGATCTCATTCGACCCTGCACCGTCACGGCGGGGACGGACCGATGAAGGTTGTGCGCGTTCCAACCAGCACCGCCAAGTGGGGAGCGGATCCCGTGGTGCCGGCAGACGTCAAGAAGGAAAGTCCATTTGCCAGTTTAAGAAAAGTCGATTCGCCATTTTTAGGAGTAATTCCATGCATCCCATGCGCCACGTCTGGTTGTCGGTTGTTGTTGCGTTCGTCTTACTATTCGCGTTGATAACGGTTTCTCCGCTGGCTTCTGCGCAGGTGCCGCTGCAATTCGTTGCCGTGACGCCGTGTCGCGTGGTGGATACGCGCTGGGCCCCCGGTCCGTTGGGCGGTCCGGAAATTCAAGGCCAGACTTCGCGCGACTTCGCGCTCCCCAACGGCGTTTGCAGCATTCCCAATACGGCGGC
>PLYW01000075.1 GCA_003151875.1 Acidobacteriaceae bacterium | reverse complement strand
GCGTCCTCGCAAACCGTGAGCGCCAACTGCTTGCCGTCAAGGGCCAGCAGTTGCTGGTGATCGGCGGGCGCGAAGTTGCGCATCTCGTCAAACACGTCGTAGCTGGGCAGCAATCGTTTGGATTGGATGGCGGCGATCTTTCCGTCGCGCAGCAGCGCCGCCGAGTTCATCACCGACTTGCCGGTAGTGGAACTGGCGGGAGTCACCAGGCCGCAGATCACGGCAATGCCCTGCGTCGCTAGGGCGATCGCTTCCGCGGCTTGCCGGTTGCGCTCCACAAACCACGGGCGCTCCACCAGATCGCGCGGGGGATAGCCGCAAATACTCAGCTCGGGAAAGAGAATAAGATCGGCGCCGGCGCTTCGCGCGCGTTGCGCGTACTCGATGATTTTTGCCGAATTGCCCGCGAAATCGCCGACGGTGGTGTTGATCTGGCCAAGTACAATCCTCACGCTACCAGTGTAAAGGGGCGCGAGCGGGGCTGCCAAATGGACGGCACATCAATGTGCCGGATAAAGACTCGCGACCCAATGCGGCGGTAACGGTTCCGTCGGAGTGGCGTCTGGTCCGGTAGGTCCCCGCGGCGGATATGGCGCGCTGGTCTGAGTCCCTTTGTCTTGCGGATAGACCTCTTGCTCCCCCGGACGGAGCAAGGTGGGAGCGTTCGCCGGTTTTCCGGCCGGCTTCTTCTGGGTCACTTCCGTATCGGCGGTCTTGAGGTCCACTTCCTTTTCCGTGCGCACAATCTTCTCTCCGCCCACGGTCATGATCTCTAAGCGCGCCACCACCGCGCCTTGGAAGCGCACAAACTCCACTTCCTCAGGGGGATTGCCGTAGATCCATTCTTCGTAGTCCTGGCCCTTGTCGTCCTTGTCGCGAATCTTTTTGGCCGGCCGGCCTTTAGCGTAGATCACCATATCGCGGTCCATGCCCACCAGGACCTTGTGGTTCTTGATTGCCTCCTGCACCTTGGGCGGCAAGGTCTTCTCATAAGCCTCAGCCTGATTGAGCGCCTTGAAATCGAAGACTGGCGACAGCAAATCGCGGACTTGATCGCCGGTCAGCTCGGGCACATATTTATCGAACGCAAGCGTTACCTGGGAGCCTTTGGCCGCGAGGCTCTTGGGAGCTCCGCCCACCGGGCCCCCAACATTTCCAGCGCCCGCCTCAATGTGTTGATACCACTTCGCGCGCTTCTTTGATCCGCCGTTGATCTCGACGACGATTGAGTTGTCTTTGATGATCACGTTTGAGATGACGACCCGGTCGCCCGGCCGGGCCGCCATTCCGTGTTCGCTGATCAATTGCGTAACCTGCTTGTCGTTGGGNNGGTGCTTTGGCGTCATCGGCAAATGCGAACATCGCCGGCAGCAGAAGCGCCGTAGCGAATAGCGGGAAACAATTGCGGCTCATGGAAATCCCCGATTGGTTCAAATTATAGGCCCATCCCGGCCGGGATACACGCTAGGGTTGGATGGGCAGCTTAAGAATACTCATAAGTATGCAGATTGAGGCAACTTATAAGCCATTTTCGCATCAATAAATCTATTGACAAGGAGGTAGCACGGTGCTACCTTGATCGTGTGCAAAAACCGACGTATTCCCTGGCTCTAGTAAAGGGGCTTATGAGGGATGGCAGTTGGATCCTGAGAGAGTCCGCGGTAGATGGGGCATTAGAAATCGGGTTTGACGAGGAGGATGTGTTTGATTGTGTCGTCAATTACCTCGAAGAAACGCACTTTTACAAAACCATGCCGGCTGAGAAGAATCCAGCACTGATGCAGGACGTTTATCACATCACGTATCAAGACCAGAGAGTCTATGTGAAGTTGCAGGTCAACGTTCAGGCCGTTGTAATTTCGTTTAAGGCACTGTAAAGCAGGGAGGTCGAAGATGAATTGCGTTATGTGTGGGGGTAACGCTATTGCGGTAACGGAGCGCAAGCGGGCTCGCTATCGTCACGAAACAGTGGAGGTTTCTCGCGAAGTTTTTCGGTGTAAATCATGCCAAGAAAATTTTTTAACGCCAGCACAGGCACACAGTTACGTGTGTGTCGTGAAGGATGAGATTCGCAAGAAACATGGGCTGCTTCCACCAAGGCGGATCGCCGAGATCAGGACCAAATTGGGGTTGAGCCAGCACGAATTGGAGGAGCTCCTGGGGATTGGCCCCAAGGTCGTCGTCCGATGGGAGAGTGGGAAGGTAATCCAAGGAGGCGTCCAAGACAGCCTGCTTCGATTGCTTGAGCGAGAACCCAGAATCTTAGAGGACTTGCGCCAAATTCAGCAGCGCAGATCAAGCGAACAGAAGGAATACGCGTCTTCGCATTGCCATGCAGCCGACCCGATGGCTTGCGCAGTCTAGACACGTAAGACAAAGGGGTCACGAAGTTCAAGCCCGTGACCCATCCTCACCTTTTTTCCGAGTCTCAAGGAATTTTATTTTGCACCTACCCGCTTAATTTCCCTCTTACTAATGCTAAAACCGTTACTACCCTTGGATGCCCGAAAAGCTGTCGCGGTGTTCCGTCTCCGGCAGAGGCATTCCCGGTTGAGCGAGATGCGCCAACGGTAACTTCCAAACCACAACGATTCCCGCCAGGACGATGACCACAGCCGTGGCGCTGGCCTCTACGCCGTAACTCCCGCCTGTGACCCAAGTCGGCCCGCTCACGGTGGTCCGGACCACAACGTTGAACAGCCGAAGGCCGCTCACCGGCAGGCCGAAGAGGGCCCCAAGAGCGAAATTCCAGCCGAAATGAATGCCCCATGGCAACCACAAAGCTCGGGTCCGCAGGTAGGAAATGGAGAGCAGCACGCCGATCAGGATGGTATTGATCAGCCCCCACAGGCTGGCGCCGGGATTGGCCAGGTGCACCGCCCCGAACATCACCGAGAAGACCGCGATCGTGCCGACTGCGCCGATGCCCTGTTCCAGGTGTTGAAAGGGATAGCCGCGAAACACCAGCTCTTCGGCGAGCGCGCCCGCGAGAAGACTCAACAGTACGGCCCCAAACCTCGGCAAGGTATGCACGCTGTGGAGAAATCGGGTGCTGGTGTGCCCCCAAATCTCGATCGGAACAACCGCCAGGACCGCCAGTGCGAATGCGAAGAGGCAGCCCAATGTGAATTGCTTGAGCCAGCCTTTTGCGCGCGGCAATCCCAAGGCGGAGAAATAATGACCTTCAACGTGGTCGGCGGCGGTCAGCATCCAGACGAACAGTGCGATCAGCAGCAAAGCCAACAGAGGACGGAAGATCGCCTCCAGGAGCAGGACGCGATCGCCGGCTATCGCCCCAGCCGCGTAACTCGCGACCAGAAATGCCAGCACCGAAAACACAGTTGACACCACGAACCCCCACATCGGATGAAGGCGTCCCGTGCTGGTGGTGAACATAGCTAGGCCTTGGCCGTTTTCCGCTGCGGCGCCGAGTGAAACGCCAATCCCTGGCGTGCGACAGAAAAATTCAGCAGTTCGCCGCCTTGGTTGCGAATCACGTTGCGAACCGCGTCTTCGACTCGCGGACGTGAGCCCGGTTCAATGAAGACGATCACGCAGCCGCCGCCTCCCGCGCCGCAAACTTTGGCGGCCCGCGCCCCGTTCCGCCGGGCCACGCCGATCAGTTTGTCGATCAACGGGGTAGTGATGCCGGGAGCGTTGGTCCGTCGCAGCTTCCACTCCTCCCGCATCAGGCGCTCCACGTCGTCCCATCGCGCCTCAGCCAGGGCGCGGTGCATGGCCTGGGCAATGCGCGAGATTTCCGCGAAGTTGCGGACGACGCGCTTGTTGCCGTCAACGTGCTGCTTGAATACCTCCCAGTTGTTGATGCCCGACCGCCGCGGCACTCCGGTGTAGAGGAGAACGAACCGCTGATCGATCTCGTCGAGCGAAACCGGGACCGCCTCCCAGCGGACGCCGTCAGGCTCCAGATGGATCGCGCTCACACCGCCATACATCGCCGGATAATAATCCTGGCAGCCGGTAGGCACGCGGATCAGTTGCGCCTCGACATTCTGCGCCAGCACGCGAATCTGTTCGATATCAATCTTGCGCCCAACAAAACGCGCCAGTGCCGCGGTGGTGGCGATCATCAGCGCCGAAGAACCGGAGATGCCCGCGCCCGCCGGGGATTCCGAATGCGTCTCCAGCGTGAAGCCTGCGTCCGGCTTAAAGAAGCGGACCAGATGGGCCGCCAATGGGTGCTGATAGGTCTTCGCCGCCAACAATTCGTCGAGCCCGGCAAAGCGCTCGTGTCGCCCGGTGTCCCGCGAGCGCAGAACGATTGCCCGTCCGCGTCGTGGAGTGATTTTGCAACTGGTCAGGATGTTGAGAGCAACGTTTACGCTCACCGCGCCGGGATGGAAAAGGTACAGCGGCCAGATGTCGAGGGTCCCGCCCGCCAGATCGGCGCGGCATGGCGCGGTGGTAATGATCGCGGCGCGGTTCACCGGGGACGTGAAGTGAGAATGGGTTGGCATGATCAATGTCTCGACCGAAGTAGCCTTCGCGACGCCGGCCTAAAGGCCGATTCCAGAGCCTACGGAAAAACTCTGGTGGGAGCCCCCGCATTTATGCGGGGGGAAGGAGCGCTTCAGCGCTCCGGGAAGTTCGGCCTTGATCACGCGCTTTAGCGCCGGGGGTAAAGAAACCCCGGGGCTAAAGCCCATTTCAAAATCAACGCCTTGTCCGCTGGACTAAAGTCCAGCTCCCCCTGCTAAAGCAGGGGGCTTCCACCAAAACGCTTCCACAGAGTTTTTCCGCAGCCCGTGTACCCAACCTATACAAAAAAACCGAAGCCGTTCTAGCCGTCCTGCACAGACAGCTCCCTGCCTACCGCAAGCACCTCGCTTACCACCTGTGCGACGTCATCCGGCGTGGTGCGATGATTGACGATGCAGGCGCGCAATGCGAAGCGCCCATGAATCGTCGCGTTGGACAAGAACACCTTGCCTCGTCGATTTACGCCCTGCAATATTTTCTGGTTCAGCGCGTCGTCATCAGCATCAAGACCGCTCGGCGATCGATAGCGGAAGCAGACTGCGCTGAGTGGGACGGGAGCCAGCAGTTCGAGCTCGTGCTGCTTCGTAATCAGCCCGGCCAGCAGTTGCGCGTGCGCTAAATCGTTGCGGATCGCCTCACGAAAGTTCGCCAGCCCGTGGTAGCGCAGCGACAGCCAAAGCTTCAGCGCACGAAAGCGTCGCGACAGCTCGATGGTCTCCTCGAAGAACACGAAGCCTTCGACGGGATCGTTCACCAGCGACTTGGCGTAGTCTCCCGTGTGCGAAAACGCGCGACGCGCAGCCTCAGCATCGCGGTAGAGCAGGCATCCGCAATCGAGCGGCTGATACAGCCACTTGTGGGGATCGAGTGACAGCGAGTCGGCCTGGTTCAGCCCGGCAAATTTCGCCGGCTCGGCGATGGCGGCCAGCGCGCCGTAGGCCCCGTCCACGTGAAACCATGCGCCAGACTCGCGCGCAATTTCCGCCAACTCGCGCAGCGGATCGATGCTCCCGGTAGAGACCGTTCCCGCAGAACCCACGATCGCGATCGGCGTCAGTCCGGCGCGGACGTCGCGTTCCAAGCTGGCGCGCAAAAGATCGACGCGAATCTGGAAGTTGTCGTCGCACGGAATGAGCCGCAGATTCTCCCGTCCGATGCCCAGCAACGCGATGGCTTTGGGAATCGACATGTGGATTTGTTCTGACGCATAGATGGTTCCGGGCCGCGCACCGCCCTCGTTGGCGGGCAAGCGCGCCTCGCGGGCCATGGCAAGGCCCATCAGATTTGCCGACGAACCGCCTCCGGTCAAGCTGCCTGTGAACCCGGTGCATCCGATCGCCTCCGCCAGCCAGCCCACCACAACGCGCTCGATGGTCACTGCTGAGGGCGACGAGCGCCACGCGGTCACGTTCTGGTTCAACACACTGACCAGCAGGTCGGCGGCAGCGCCGATGGGCTCTCCGGAGCCGAGCACGTAGCCGAAAAAACGTGGCCCGGTGACCCGTACGGACGCCATCACGGCGCCAAGGTCGTCGAGAGCGCCGCTTCCCATGCCTTGCTCTGGCAGTGGCTTTGCAAATAAAGCTCCGGTTTCATTTCCGCTTATCTTGGGGAACGTAGGCCGTTCGCTGACGGACGCGACGTACTCCAACGCGAGCCGGCTGATGCGCTCGAAGGCTGCTTGGTATTCGGCGTCGGAGAGTACAAGTGGATTCATGGGCAACGTGTCCGCGGCGGTTCGGGCGGATTTGACGGGACAGCCATTGTAGCGCGCGCGAGCGATTGAAGCTGTCACAGATCGTGATAGGTGATCAACTCAATCCCTTGGCGCTGCAGGACCTCTTTCGCTTCTGGCGAGGTCAGCAGCGCAAGTTCCTGCACTCGCGATTCCCGCAATCGGGTGTCAACCTTGTCGAGATCGGCGTCGTTGTAACCCGGGTGGCAGACGAACTCCCATGTGCCGTCCGGAATGCTGTCGGTGATCGCGGTGAAGAGTTTCAAGTCGAGACATCCGGTGACCAGCACCGCGAGCGATCCGTCGGTCGTGCGCAGGCCGTGGGCCTCGACCTCGCGGCGGAACCTGGCGGCAAAGTTGCGCAGCACATTCAGTTCGGCGAAACGCAGCCACAGCGTGCGCTTGCGCAGCAGATCTACGATCGGCAATGGCCACACCCGGCCAAATGGATTGCGCACCGCCGGAACACCACACTCGCGCGCCGCTCGCAGCAGTGGCCGCAGCACCGCGGGAAACATGTGGGCATGCTTGTGGGTGTCGAAATGAGACAGCCGCACCCCCGCAGCTTGCAGGCGCTCGAACTGCGCGCTGGCTTCCGCTTCGATCTCGCTAGGGTTGAGCTTGTTGCGGAAAGAAGCTATGACAAAGTCATTGANNTGAGCTTGACGCGAAATTGGCGGCTGCCGTTTTGTGCGCCGGGTTGCAGCAGGCTGCCTACTCGGTCTGCCGGCAACAGCGGTTCGCCGTCGAGCAGCACCACATGACAGCCCACGCTGAAGCGCGCGTGGCTTGCCGCCAACGAGCGCGCCATACCGGCCGCTTCGTCGAAAGCTCCCGCANNCGTCGACGAGGTTACAATCCCGCGCTCTTGCGCCTCGACGATGGCGCGGTTCACTCCCGCGGTCAAACCGAAGTCATCGGCATTGACGATGAGCCTGCGCACGGCATCAGTGTAGCAGCGGAAATCAGATGGGCGGCGCCCCAGAGCGAACGGCCCGCAGAGCCTTCTAGCCTGGTTTATTCATAAGTGTCATCCTGAGCGACGAGGTCTCCGTGGCGACCGAGGAGTCGAAGGAACCCTTTGGTCGCCAGCAATCCCCGACTCGGTGCTCAGCCACGCGGCTACA
>PLYW01000365.1 GCA_003151875.1 Acidobacteriaceae bacterium | reverse complement strand
GTCTTTGTAGAAAGGCTGGTGCATGTGCCAGAGCAGCACCAAGCGAATCTTAGGAGAACTGTTATGACTCATTTATGAAAATTAGCCGCCCAAGTGTATCAGGGCTGAGGCCGTCTGGGAACCCGTGCAAAGTGAACGTGCTTCAAAAATAGTCGCAGGCCAGATTTGTATCCGGGCACGACTTCCAGGCCACGGCAGTGGCGGCACGACTGGTTACTCCGGACCATCTGCAAACGCTGGCGGCACGGAAGGCCGCTCAACTGCCCTGGGTAAGCTGCAATTCGCAATTTTCTTTTGTATTCGGATATGCGGGCATTTTACACCAGTGTGGCAGGGGGGCGATCCGGAAATTTCGACACTGTCCCGACGAAGCGCGCCCGTGCTCTATCATGGCGCCTATGCCCAAGGTTGCAGATGTTCTGGTGGTCGGTCTGGGGGCGGTTGGCAGCGCGGCGCTGTATCAATCCGCCAAGCTGGGGGCGCGCGCCATTGGTATCGATCGCTTCCATCCGCCGCACGATCAGGGCTCGTCGCACGGCGATACCCGCATCACCCGCGAGGCCATTGGCGAGGGCCGCGAGTTCGTGCCCCTGGTGCAGCGCTCTAACCAGATCTGGGAGGAACTGGAGGCCGCGACCAGCCGCAGCCTGCTCGTTCGCAACGGCGGACTGGTCCTCGCCTCACCGGTCATGCCCGGCAATCACCACGGCTCGACCTCGTTCATCCAGGACACCATCGCCGCAGCTACTGAGTTCGGCATCGCGCATGAAGTCTTGAGCACCGACGAGCTGCGCCATCGCTATCCGCAATTCCGTTTGCGCGGTGATGAGATCGGCTACTTCGAACCGGGAGCAGGATTTCTTCGTCCCGAGGCTTGCATTGAAACGCAGCTCTCGCTGGCGCAGAAGTTGGGCGCCCAGGTGCATACCTCCGAAACCGTCGTCGATTGCAAGCCGATGCAAGATGGCACGGTCGAGGTCACAACCGGCGCCAATACCTATTCCGCCGCCAAGGTCATCATGACCGCCGGCCCCTGGATACAGAAGATGCAGGAGCTGCTCGGCGAGAGTCGTGCTGCGTATTTCAAGATCTATCGGCAGGTGATGTACTGGTTTGCGCTGGCGGGGCACGCCGAGCAGTACACGCCGGAGCGCTTTCCAGTTTTCATCTGGATTGCGGGCAACCGGTCGCGCGACATGATGTACGGCTTCCCTGCCCTGGATGGGCCGCACGGCGGGCTGAAGATTGCCGCCGAGCAATACGACGCCACGGTCGATCCGGATACGGTCCCGCGCGCAGTCAGCGATGCGGAGATCTCCGCGATGTATAGCGAGTACGTTGCACCGCATTTTCCCGACGTGTCCGGCGAATGCCTGCGCACCGCGACGTGCTTATACACTGTCACCCCCGACGCGAAATTCATCGTCGATCAGTTTCGCAACTATGAAAATATTGTTTTCGCCTCCGCCTGCTCGGGCCACGGCTTCAAGCATTCCGCAGCGTTAGGCGAAGCGCTCGCCGCGCAGGCGTTAGGACATCCCTCGCGCATTGATCTGTCGGGATTCAGTGCGCAGCGATTGGAGAAAACTGCTGTGCATCCTAAGACCGTCCAACTCGACGGGTTTGAGGTCATCGGGATTGCAACCCGAACCAATAACGCCAAAGAAGCGGGGCCGGACGGTGCCATTCCAAGGTTGTGGCAACGCGTGACGCAGGAACATGTGATCGATCATGTTCCAGGAAAAACTGCTCCGACCCTCTACGCCGTTTATACCGATTACGCCAGCGATGCCAACGGCGACTATACGCTGGTACTCGGAGCGAAGGTGAGACCCGAAACAAACACGCCCGCGGGGATGACTGCTAAGTCTGTTCCCGCCGGGCGGTATGCGGTCTTCACCAGCGAGCGCGGGCCCGTAGCCAAAGTCGTGGTCGAAACCTGGATGCGAATCTGGGCTTACTATCAATCACCCGCCAATGGCCAGCGAGCCTACCACGCCGATTTCGAGGTGTACGATGATCGCGCCACCGATCCAAATAATGCTCGGGTGGACATCTACATCGGCCTGAAGTCGTAGCCGCGACAGTAAGTGAACCCGCGGGAATAGCGGATCCTTCGACTCGTCCGCCGTGGCGGACGACCTCCTCGCTCAGGAAGACAAAGAGAAACGCAGACTCGCTGCGTTCGCTCAGGATCACAAAAGGTTCAGGGGCTCTTGTAGGCCTGCTTCATGTAGTGACGCGCCAAGTCAGCCTCGTCGGAGGTGGAGTCCTCGGCGATCACCGTCCGATACTTTTCCAGCGCAGTGTCGCGCTTCTGCAGCAGGTCATACATTTGACCGGCCGCCAGGGTCGCCTTCTGGCGCAGTTCCAGATCGTTGCCGTGGCTGGCGGACAGATCGTAAGCCTCGGCAGCTTCCTGGTACTGGCGCTGGCCGCGCAGCGCTTGGCCCAATCCATAAGCCGGCACCTCGATACGGCACCCCGCATAGGCATTGCTGCGACAGCCCGCCAATACTTTGCGGTAAGCTGCAATCGCCTCCGGCCCGTGTCCGGCGGCATTCAACAGGTGGGCGTACTCGGAGGCCACCATAAAGTTGCGCGGAAATTCGGATTGCATTCCGTTGACCACCTTCAAAGCCTCGTCATATTTCTCTTCCCGGCGAAGAAACAGGGCCAGCACGATTTTGCCGTCGCTGGCCACTTCGCTGTGGGCGCCTGCCACCACTTCGCGGAGGTAGTCCAGGCCCTTGCGCTTGTTACCGCTGATCCCCACCACCGACGCGGCCACCTTAGCCGGCCAACTAAGGCTGCCCACGATGTAGAGGTCGGTGCCGATCAGAAGCTTGGCGTCCACGTATTTGGGATCGAGCTCCAACACCCGCTCGTGATCGTGGCGCGCGCTCACGGCGCTGCGCAGGGCAGCGAACCAGGCCTTCTCGGCCATGCCCATGTAGGTGGCGCGGAGTCCCCGCGTAATGCCGCGCGCATACAAGGCGTCAACGTTGTCGGGATTCTTGTCGAGCTCAGCTTGCGACAGTGCCAGCGCCTGGGCGCTTAACTGTTTGACTCGGTCGTGCACCTTGGGATCGAGCGGCTCGGGATGCTTCTTGGTAAGAAAGCTGTCGGCGGCATAAGCCTCGGTGTCGAGCGCCCCAATGCGGTACAGTTCCCCGAAAATCACCCCGGCCAGAACATGATTGACGGCGAAGGGGTCGTCGGGATGGGCTTTCTGGGTGGCCTCGAACTCACGGACCGCCTTGTCGTACTCCAGGTTGTAGAAGTAGTCGAAACCCTTGCGCGTGGCCGGGTCGTTGTCCGAACGCACGGGAACAGGACCCGATGCAGATTGTGACAGGCCACGGCCGGCCACCGCCATGCAGCCCAGAACTAGGAGGCAAAAGTACAGTCGGTAAGGTTTCATCACCGGTGGTACTGAGAAGTTTACCCGATATGGCAAGTCGCCAAAAGGAGCTACAAATACTCAAGCACTCTTTTGGTCGCGCCATGACAAATTCTCACCGTCCGCACCTCCTCAAAGAACAGTTCTCGGAAGCCGAAGCTGCTGCCGCGCTGGGCATCAGCATCAGCCGCCTCCACCAGCTTCTGGATGCCTACATCTTCACCCAGAACAGCACACGTCCCGAGTGGATTGAGTTTAACTCCAACGACTTGTTGCTGCTGAGCTACTGGAACAAGAACGGCAAAGTCCGCCCACCGGCACGAAAAGTCCTGCAAATGCCCAGGCGGAAGTGAGCCGTGCAAGTGCGCCGGGAGCAATTCTTTCCCCAACTAAGGTAAATCCTTCGTAAGGCGGGCCTCTCGATAGACTTGCGCGCGGCGGCAACCCCTGTGGATACGTGTGCTTATACCAGACTTCAACTTTGGCTGCCCGCTTGCGACGTACCCCAGCAGGAAACCAATCCCATGCTCCAATCGGCGCGTAGAGCGAGTCAGGAATACTGGCGTCCTGCCGACCCTGCGACCGCACGTATCGCGGGACCAATTTTGGCAGAAGGGCTCTGCTCTGACTGCGGCGAGGAGTACGCGGCGGGCGCACGTTTTTGTCATATCTGCGGGCACGGACGCGACCGGCCACCTATCGCTCCCTCCGGTCCCATGAGCTTCGCCGACTTTTTCGATGTGACCATGCTTCGTGTGCGCCTCGGTCTCTCCGTGCCTTCGCTGGTGTTCTTTGTCCTGGGAATCCTCTGCCTGGTTATCGCCGCCAGCGTCGGCGTCTTCTACAAGTCGGAGACCCTGGTGCAATGGCAAGCCCTGCAATTCTGGCGGATCGAATGGCTGCTGGGAGCGGCGGCGGCGATGCTGGCGGGGATTCTGCTGAAGAAGTAGGAAGCAATTAGCAATTAGCAATTAGCAATTAGCAATTAGCAATTAGCAATTAGCAATTGGCAATTAGCAACCAGCCAACCCGAACCATCCCTGGCAACGAAATTCACCACAGAGAGCGCGGAAAACTCCGGCCCTCCGTGTCTCCGTGGTGAATGATTTTCGCGCCCGCCGCACTCTCAGTGAATGCAGCTCTGGTTCGAGGTTCCCGCGTTGTTGTACCAAATGTCCCGGTCGCAGTTCGCATTGAGGTCCACCATGTCATGGCCGTCAGGGTTGCCACCGTTGGTGGTAATCGTGATGATGTTGTTGCGATTGTGCTTCTGAATCACGAGGCCGGCCATCGTATTGCCGTTATTTCCCCCGTTTGTAACTCGGTTGTTGTCGCTGGTTTCATTGCCGGCGCAGTGAACTGTCCCACAACCAATCAGCGTGCCGGTGTCGCCATTCTGCGAGGCACCGTAGTTGTCGATCACATTGCGTGAAGATTTCATCAGCCACAGGCCATAGCTGCCATTGTTTCCAATACTGGCAGTACCAATTTTGGAGTCATTCGACGAATCCAGCCATACGCCATAAGCGTGATTGCTATTGCTGGTGAAGTTGAAGAGTGTGCTCCCCGAGCTATTCTTGACCAGCACGCCCGCCACGCCGTTGTAGCAGGCGATGAAATCGCCCGCCACGCTGCGGTTGCCGTTGTTCATAAGTATCCCCGCAGTGGCATTGCCGGATGGCTGGCTCGCATTGCCGCCAAGTCCGTCGAAGAGTTCAATCACAGCATCTTCGGCGTCATCCTCGATGGCGACGTTCCATCGGTTGACAATTGCCTGATGGCCGCTGGGAGCGCAGGGGTCGTCGTCTCGAATCCGCAGCTGTTGGGTTTCGTCTGCGCCCTGCACGACAACATGGTCCGCGCCATGACGGATGAGAATGCCGGTCCCGGTGCCATTGCCGTTTCCAATCACCGAGAAGCCTCTGAGGTTGAGAATCGAATGGTCAGCGGCGATCTCGATGCAGTTCGCCCTGTCGGTTTGGTCGGCACTGAGATCGTTGGCGACCGTGTAGGTATTCGCGTGGGTTATTACGCACCCACAAGAGGTAATCTCCGTGGAGCACGAGGGCGAGCCGGCGGGATCTGATCCTAGTGCCGACCCCGGCCCCAGAATGACGAACAGAGAGCAGACCACGAGGCACAGCCCTGAAAGCTTTGTCATAGAAGCATTCTCCTTGGCGCAATTTGAGTTGTATAGAACGTGAGACGGGCCAAAAAACTGGTGAGAACAGGGCTGGTTACGTCTGACTAAACATCGCCGGTCAGGCTGGCGCAGGCCCCCCGCATGTGACCACCAACTGTGGCCGCAATCATGGCTAAATCCTTCGATTGCACACCATAGAAGAGCGGCCTTATCCCCCCAATGGACGCCATAGTAGCTAACTAGGGCCCATATTGATAGAGGAATCGTCAGCCGTTTCGAAAGTTTATTGTTTATTAAACCTGGGTAGAGTGGCAAAACTAAGCGGCACGTTCCCCTACTGCACCTTCGCCTGGCCTTTGTTTTCGTCCTGGGGGTTGGTCTTCTCAATGCGCAGGTTGGCGGCCTTGTACTGTTTCCCGTCGAAAACCGCGTGCGCCGTCACCTCCGCGCCCACTTTTAGCTGGTGAGGATCTTCGATCGCCGCCGGATTGAAGCGGAGTTCGTAGGTCTCCTGATCGCTGCGATTCTCCAGCGCCAGCGTCGCCGAGCGCATATCGAGGTTGGTCACCACACCGGAGAACACAAAGTCGTCGCCCGGCTTAGCGAGAACGAGGATCTCCTGCGCGACGTCGTGATTCGCCGGTCCTGTAGCAAACTGCACGTCCACCAGCGAGCCCGGCCGCACATCGCCTGAGTTCGCATCGCCCTTGAAGGAGCTGTACTTTGTGGCCCCGCTCACCCTGAAGGTGACGGGCCGGGCCGACAGTTGGTCCTGCACTCGAATGGTCCCCCGCTGCGGATCGGTGGCGATGACCTGTCCTCGCACCTCCGCGACTCCGGGCTCGGTTACCACGCGAACATTCCTGGCGAAGACCTTGCTGCCGTCGAGCATGGTGTCGGCATAGACCCGATCGCCTTTGTGGATGCCCAGCACCGTTGTCTCTGTGCCATCGCGGAAGATGTGGGTGCGTTCATCCAGGAATAGCTTTAGCTTCGGGCCCCCGCCAAATGGGGCAAGGGTCACGCGGTAGCGCACTTGATCGACGCTGGTGGCGATGCCGCCGATCAAGGTTGGCTTGCCTTTCGGCAACGGCGGCACCTCCAGCACCGGGTCGTAGGGATTATCGTCGTTGTCGCCGGAGGCCGAGCTGCTGCTGGACTTCGCGGTTGCCGCCGAGGAGCCGGTCAAGTTATTGCTCTCCGGCTGTGCGTTCGCCGCTGCGCCGCTGACACCCGCAGGCTGTGACGCCTGCCCTGCGTTTTCCTGGATGGATCCAGTGTCCTGTTGTGCCGCTCCTTGGGCCACTCCGATGACGATTAGCAGCAGCGCCAGCGAAAGCACGCCGAGGAATATTTTGAAGTTCGCTGAGTTCATGATCTCCAACACCCGAGACGGATTTCTGCGCGAGATCGCGCCGAGGGAAACATCCCCTCTGGGCGGGTTGGATGCAATTCAGCGCGGCGGCGTCCGGTCCGGCGCGGCGGCGGCCCCAGAAAATCGCAGCCGGTTTCCGGCGGCCCTGCCAACAAAAATACCTTAGGGCCCATCTAACCAACCGAGGCGGTTGCCTGCCTTCTGCCGTTAAATTGCCGGCAGCTCACCTCGCGGAGGCCCTAATGTTCCCTGTCAAGACGCATCGGCGCTGGATCGGTACCGCACTCCTGCTGGGCGCTTTCCTCGCTACCGCCGCCGCGGGCGACGTGCGCATCAGCATCCCCAAGCGCACCAAGCCCACCCCGGTGCAGAAGTTGAATCAGGAAGGCGTCAAAGCGGTCGAAAAGCACGCGTACAAGAAGGCCAAGGCCCTGTTCTACAAGGCCTACCTGATCGATCCGAACGATCCCTTCACGCTAAACAATCTGGGATACATTGCCGAACTGGAAGGCCAGGCTGACCGCGCCCAGCGTTACTACGCGCTCGCCCAGGACCAAGCCTCCGACGCCGTGGTGTACAAATCCACCGAGCGCGCCGCCATTGGAAAGCCGGTCGGCAAAATTGCCGGCGATGCCGCCGACGCCAGGATGCAGATCAATCACATCAATGTGAACGCCATGAACCTGCTGCAGAAAGAGCGCGCTCCCGAAGCCGACCTGGCGCTGCAGAAGGCGCTTAAACTCGACCCAACCAACCCGTTCACGCTGAACAATCTGGGCTATGCCAAGGAAGAAGAAGGAGAACTCGAAGAGGCGTACAAGTATTACACGCAGGCCGCCAACCAGCACTCCACTACGCCGATCGTGGTGACCGCGCGCCCGCAGTGGCGGGGTAAAGGCATCAGCGAGATCGCGGCCCAAAACGCCGAGCAGATCAGGAACGTGATGTCGCACGAGCAGGACCTCGGAACGCAAGTTGCGCGCCTCAACACCCGTGGTGTGGCCGCCATCAACCGCAACGATTACAAGTTGGCGCGGCAATATTTTGAGCGCGCTTACAAGCTCGATCCCAGGAACGCATTCGCCCTGAATAATATGGGCTACCTGTCGGAAATGGACGGCGACCGCGAGACCGCCGATTACTACTACACCAAAGCTCGCGAAGCCGATCAATCGAGCATGAGAGTGGCCTACGCAACGCGCAAAGACGTGGAGGGCATGAAGTTGGCGGCGGTGGCTGGCGACAGCGACGACGCCGTCATCAAGGCCACAGAAGAAGCCGCGGCTGTCCGCCGCGCCCAAGGCGGCCCGGTGGTCCTGCGCTATCGCAACAATCAGCCCGTAGTCGAACCCGCCACGCCGCCCAAGCCTCCACAGCCGGAAACTACGACGGCCGCGCCGCCGAGTAACAACGGGTTGTTGCAGCCACTCCCAGACAACCAGCAGCCTGCGAGCCAGCAAGCTCCCGTAGTGCCCCGGCCGCCCCAGTCGCAACAGCAGCAGGCTCCGGTGGTGCACCGGCCGCCGCAGTCGCAGCCCCAAACAACGCCGCAAGTGGCGAATCCGTCGGGCGGCCTGCTAATGCCGCTGCCGGATGACCAGCAGCCTCCGGAGGCCAAGACGCCGCAACCGCAGAACAGTCCGCCACAGTAGTAGGGGGCGCTTTGAAGGGGCACGGCTTCACAGGCTGCTGAAAAAGTCTGTGCCCAGCCCGTGGGGTGTACTTCCTGGTGGAAGCCCCCGCATTTATGCGGGGGAAGAAGCGCTTCAGCGCTCCGGGAAAAGTTCAGCTTTGATGACGCGCTTTAGCGCTGGGATCGAGAAATCCCGGGGCTGAAGCCCATTTCAAACTCATCGCCTTTTACGCTGGACTAAAGTCCAGCTCCCCCTGCTAAAGCAGGGGGCTTCCACCAAAAGGTTCTCACGGAGTTCTTCAGCAGCCTCTTCAGCCGTACCGTTTCAAAGCCTTCTCCAGCTGCGGAAGCAGATGAATAATCCAGCTCAAGCTCCGTGATTGATAGGCCCGCTGCCTTTTCCTAGCGGGTATGCGGCGGCGATTGCCTTGCGAACATACTCCTTCGCTGCCCGGACGGCTCCCGGCAAGCTGGCTCCGTGCGCCAACTGGCAGGCCAGAGCGGTGGCGAAGGCGCACCCCGTCCCGTGAGTCGAACGCGACTCCAGATGCACTCCGGGAAAGACTTCCTCTTTGACCGAACCGGTCGTCCCGTAAAGAAGGTAGTCATTGGCTTGTAACAAATGGCCGCCGGTGATGACCACGGCCCCGGTGCCCCAGGTCTCGCGGGGTTCGAGACCTGGGTCTGTTCGGCTGCCGAGCTCGCGAAGCTTGACCGCCATCCCTCGGAGGCGCGGCAACAGATCCTCCCACGGAGCGTCGATGGCTACCGGCTCAGCCCCGGCCAGTGTCGCCGCCTCATCGACGTTGGGGGTGATGACATCGCACAGCGGCAGCAGTCTCTTGACGAGCACCTCTTGCCCGCGCTCGTCGAGCAAAACGGTGCCAGACGACGACCGTATCACCGGGTCGAGGACGATGTTCGGCAGCAGCCGCTCTTCGAGGAAGTCGGCAACCGCCGCCGCGACGCCGCCAGACCCCAGCATCCCAACCTTGACGGCGGCGATTTCCAGGTCGTCGGCCAGAGCCGTGAGCGTTCGCGCTACCAGTTCGGAATTCGCTGGCTGGACGCCGAATACCCCTTGGGAGGACTGCACGGTCAAAGCCGTAATGCAGGTGACGGCGTAACAGTTTTGGGCAGCCGCGGTTTTTATATCGGCAGTAATGCCGGCTCCCGAAATGGGATCGTAACCCGCAATGCTCAAGATGACGGGCGGCTGGCTCATGGGACGACTGTACCGCAATCGTCCGTGCTTGAGATAGCCTGACGCCATGACGTTGAGGCCATTCATTCGCCCTCCCAAATCGAACGCGCCTAACGGTTCACCTCAAAAAATCTTCGTAACTAATTGTAAATAAACTGCTTATTTTAACAGTTAACCATTCCAACCTTTGTCGCGGCGTCCCCATCTCACTTACGAAGCGCCTTCCGTCAATATGTGTTCGACCGGGCAGATCGGGCCTTTTCACCGCCGTCTTGCTTACTGGGGTCTTTTTGCGAACGAGACTTAGCACGATTTTCCCCCACAAGGCAGGCACGAAAGTAGGACTTTTCCCGTTAGTCGGCTTGACTCTTACGTCTTGCGGTGGATAGACTTATAAGGATTGACACAGACCCCGGGAGGACCAAACTTAACGATGAGAGGTGTTTAGATGTTACGAGTACTCAGCCAGGTCGCGGTGACCATGGTTTTTGCCACCGCACTCGGCGCGGCACCCGGTAATAGCACACCGGATTCGAAGCAGCAAGGGACCCCAGGACCGATTCAGGAAAAAGTGAAGCCCGTTAAGACCAAGAAGTTTCAGGTTGGAAAGGCTTCCTGGTACGGCCGCATTTTTCAGCATAAGCAGACGGCCAGCGGCGAAGCGTACGACATGGACCAACTCACAGCGGCGCATCGCACCTTGCCGCTGGGTTCCTGGATCAAGGTTACAAATCTGCGAAATGACCGGTCAGTCGTCGTCCGCATCAACGATCGCGGACCCGTGCTGAAGAACCGGATCATTGACTTGTCCTATAGCGCGGCCAAAATGCTCGGCATGGGCCACGACGGTGTCGATCCAGTCAGCCTGGAGGTCGTCGAGACCCCACTCATAGCGGAATACGCGGGCGCGCGGTAATCCCGTCTTAATGCGGTAAACTTGAGCCGATGAATTCCCAAGACCGGCTCATCGTGGCGCTCGATGTCCCGGGCGCCACGCAAGCCCGCCAAATCGTTCAAACTATCGGCGACGCCGCCACCACCTACAAGATCGGCAAGCAGCTCTTTACGGCCGAGGGGCCGCAGGTCGTCCGCGACCTGGTCGCCTCCGGCCGCAAGGTGTTTCTCGACCTGAAATATCACGACATCCCCAACACCGTCGCCGCGGCGGTCCGCTCCGCTGCCGAACTCGGCGTCAGCATGATGACCGTCCACGCCTCCGGGGGCAGCAAGATGCTGCGGGCAGCTGTCGAAGCCGCCAGCCAGTCCCCTGCCAAAACCAAGCCGATGGTGCTCGCGGTGACCGTACTGACCAGCCTGTCGGATTCTGACCTGCTGGAATTGGGGATTGCCGGAGATGTCCTAAGCCAGGTGCTGCGCTTAGGAGCGCTGGCTCGCGCGGCTGGCTGCGGAGGCTTGGTCGCCTCGGCCCAGGAAGCTCGCGAGCTGCGCAAGGCGCTGGGCGAGGATTTTGCCATTGTGACTCCGGGAGTGCGTCCGGCTGGCGCCTCTGCCGGGGATCAAGCCCGGGTCGTCACTCCGAAGGATGCCATCGCCGCCGGAGCAACCTATCTGGTGGTTGGCCGGCCAATCCTGGAAGCTCCCAACCCGGCACAAGCCGCCCAGCAGATCGCGGATGAGATTGCAGCCGCCTGCCGGCAGGAAGCGGTCGGGTAGAGCGATTTCGGATTGGCTTACTCGCGGGTGTCATCCTGAGCGACCCCGAACATCGTGAGGGGGAGTCGAAGGTCCCCTATAGCTTCGATGAGCACGGTGTGGTGGCAAGGTGCCGCCATAGTTCGCCCCCGCACTCAAAAACAGGGACCAGTCTGTTGTCGAAGCCTCTTCAGTTGGCTTGCCGACACGCCAGTTGATTTGCGGATCCGCTTCTGCAGATCACGGACGGCATCCGAGTCGATCCGTTTGCATTCCACCAGTTCCCAGATGTCTCCCGTGCTGCCGTTCACTCCGTAGTGGCCCACATTCACGAGTCTGTCCGGCGTATCGACGTAAGCGGCATACAGATAAAACTGCGAATACTCGCCTTTCCTTGAATCGGCCGTCAGCTCAAGGTCAAGGGGCGCCCCTTTCGTGTCATAGCCCATGCTCCGCATGTACGTCCGTAGCAGGTGCTCAGCCTCTCTCTCTGAGATCATCTTGACACCCTGGCTGCCATCGCCACGCAAATTCAAAGCAGACAGCGACAGCAGCAGCAGAGTAGTCACAAGGATACTAAAGCGGACATGCGATTTAATCATGGAGCCCCTTCTCCGGCGTCCTTTGCACGCAGGTCTCACTGGCTACCCGGTCACACCCGTTTCTTGCTTTCGACCTGTGCCACCCGCGCCTTCACCAGTTTCTTAACCAGCGCAATCGGCAGTGGCTTGTCCGTGGGGAAGTGGATGGTCCCTTTGGATGTGGAGAAGCCCTTCAGTTCGTCTTTAAAGACTTCCACCACCGCGGCCGTGGGAAACAAACTGCAGTGGTTGGAAAACGCCGCAAACCACACCAGCATTCCCTTGTACTTGATCGCAGGAATCCGATAGCTGATGGTCTCGGTGGCCTCGGGTGGCACCGCGGACCGGATCGCCGCGCGCAGCTTGTTCAAAGTGCTGCGGGCCGGTTCCGGGACACCCGCAAGGTATTCCTCAACGTTCTTCGGAGCGGCGGTGCCTTTCGCCGCAGAACCGCTTTTGCCGGCTTTCGCTTTTTTCACGCCAGCAATGCTACAACGAAAATCCCCATCCAAGGAAACTTGAATGGGGCATTCTCAGGATGATTGCCTGGGCCACTCGTCGCGCGCTGTAGGCTAAACCTGTCCTACTCCGGTGGGGACTGCTTCGTTTTCGTGGCTCGGATGGGGCAGCAGTTGGCTGAGCGCGAAGAAGGCGCTGGAAGCGCCGTGCTTCATGGCCAAAGAAGTCTCAATGCCGCAAGTACAGCCAGGACATTCCCTGCGCACCATGGCCACACATTGGCGGGAATACGCCTCCGACGCCAGGATGGTTTCCAGTTTGTCCTGCAGAACATTTCCCACCGGTTTCAGCGGGTAACATCCGGTCAAAACGTCGCCATTCGACATCACGAACAACTGCGTATAGCCGAGAACGCACGGGGGTTCGTCCACGTTCTCATTGTTGTAATGCCGGGTGACGTAATCCACCTCGTAGGCGGGGCGCTTCAGCACGTCGCGCAGGAACTTGGTGATTTCAACGACATCGCCCCGTTCCGGCCACAGGGAATCGATATCGCCGTCCTTAAAGAAGGAGAGGCTGCGCGTCAAAATGTTGTATTGCACCTTGGCGCCGACGCCGTGGGCCACGTCGGCGAGCGTCCCAAGTTCGGCGGCCGACATCCGATTGAGCGTGACCGCAATCGTCACTTCCTTGTCGCGCAGCAGCGGAATGCCTTCCATGCCCAGATCAAAATAGCCCTTGATGCCCCGGATCAGGTCATTGGTGGCCTTCAGGCCGTCAATGGAGACGCAAACTTTCTTGATCGGAGAGTCGTTTATTTCCTTGTGCAGCTTCTTAATCAGCAGGCCATTGGTTTGGATGATGACGTTCTTGAAACGCGAGGTGTTGGCCCGCTTCAGGACCTGAAACAAATCTTTCCGGAGCAGCGGCTCGCCTCCGGTAAGACGTAACGTGCGGATGCCAACGGCGCCGATCTGATTCAGCAGATCGACGGCGCGGTCGGTGTCGAGGTGGTCCTGCCACCGCGACTTCCAGTAATCGCAACTGACGCATTTGGCCTGGCAATTCTCGGTGAACTTGACGTGCGCGGCCAACGGACGAATGGTCGAAGGCAACAGTTTGGTTGACACCTTGCTGCCCATCCATACCCGCGACAGGTAGAAGCCCGGAAACGACATTGTTGTGGGTTCTCTCCCCCCAAAAACGGAGTGTCCCATCATACCATTGGTAACGCGTGGTTTTGGAGTTCCGGGGCCCTCGGTAGTGTCCTAAATCTGCGTTGCTACACTTCTGCGGGGCTATGTTCACGACAGAAATCCCTTTTCGTTCGCTTTCTTGCTTCCTTCTTTACACGCCCAGCATTCAAACGACGAGGGGGACGATGATTTATTGATATCTTCCGAATGGACCGTGATCATGTGCCCACACGCGAGATAGCAATGCACCAGAGGGTACTGGTACACCGTGCGCATGATTCGCTTCATAAATCTTGGCCCTGCGGTCATCAAAGCGCCCCATTACGAAAGCAGCTCCCGCACTGTCGATATGTGATCGGTAGTCCCTGCTTCCATCGCTGGTGTCACTCGCAATGACTTGTGTATACGGCAGAAATTGTAATGGGAGAAGTGCAGAGCGCACGCAGCTTTGTGATGGTCCAGCTTCTTTGGAAACGCATTGGTTCACTGTGTGAACCTGCGGATTGCCATGCGAATCGTGCGATTTTGCCGCTCGACATAGCGGCGCTTGCTGTTTCGCAGCAACGCAAGTTTAGAACGCTGCCGGGCCCGCAACGCGACACCTCGGCTCGACCTTCAAAACTGGCCGCCCTGGTTCGTCACCAGGGCCTTACCGCCGCTTTCACGCACGACAATCATTCGTGCGGCCCCAACCAGTTCTTCGTAATGGGGCAGGTCCGACTGGAACGCAAGTAAGTAATAGCGTTGCGGCTCCAGCCACAGGTCCTTGAACCGCGCGTCGTCAAGGAAGACTTTGGGTGCGCCCGGAGCGTTCGCGCCATATTCCAGGTTCATCCGGCGATTGCTTAGCAGCAGCCCGGTGCGATCGGTGTAGAAGAAGACAGAAGCGAATTGGTAGTAAAAGCCCTGGGTGATCAGTTCTCCCGGCGGGGCTTTTATCAACGCGTTCGCCAGCGGACGGGACGAAAGATAGGGATCGAACACCACCATGGCCAAACGCGCAGCGTGAAGGAACAGGACCATCATGAGCGCGGCAGCCAAAAACGCGCGCTGGCCCACCGCTCGAAAGCACCCGATAGCGCCGACCACAAATGCGGCTGCCGCGAGGGCGAGTGGAAATCGGAGGTAGGCAAACGAGTCGGGTGTGAGGTCTCCCATGTGGCCGAGCGCGAGAGTGTAAGTCTTCTGATGGCGCAGCGCGGTGGCAATATCTCCCGGTGTCGCAACGTGGCGGACGAGAAAAAGGATGGCCAGCGACGCTATGGCCGCGCACCCGGTGATCACGGCCAGCACCCGCGTACCGCGGCGGACCCAAGCGCCTCCCGCCACCATGGCCGAGCCCAGCAGCAGCGCCAGCGCCGGGTAGCAGGGCATCGAGTAGTACTCCTGCGTGGTCGAAAACGTGAAAAATACCAGCAGGAAGCCGGCCCAGCAAAGCGCCAGCAGGCGGGTCCGCCCGGCGCGGTCCACCGGCTTGAAAGAAAGCTTGGCGACCGCCGGAAAATAGACGCTCCAGGGAAACAGCCACACCAGATGCAGCAGCCAGAACCAGATTCGCGGCACCGTGTTGTAGTCCCGCGGATAGCGCAGGTTCAAGAAACGCAATAGTTGCTCGTTGATGAAAAAGAACCAGAGAAATCCGTGGTATTGGCCGGGGCCGCTGTGCAGCGTCAAGGCAAAATATGGAGGATTGCGCAGGGTCGCCAGAATGTGCCAGGGCGCCGCGATCGCCACGATGATCAGTGTCCCTAGGAAGGGATGCAGGCGCTTCCAGGTCCGCCGCAAGAAGAGCTGGCGCGTCAGAGACAAATAAATCAGCCCGGCGGCCGTGGGGAATACAACGCCAATCAGGCTTTTCAGCAGCAGCCCCGTCCCCAGGCAAGCTGCCAGAACGACCGCCCACAACAGCGGGCGCGCTTCCTCCTCCTCCAGCGCGCGCAGGAAGGCCCACATGGCCAGCGCAATCGTGAAGGTCAACATCGCGTCCGGGATCAGAATGCGGGTAAACAGAAACAGTCCCACGCACGTCGCCATCGCCAGCCCGGCATAGAATCCGGCGCGCTTGTCAAACGCCCACGTCCCGAACATCGCGGTGAGCCAGCACAACCCAATGGCCGATAGCGCAATCGGAATTCGTGCCCCCCAGTCATGCACCCCCAGCAATCGAAAGGAACCCGCAATCGTCCAGTAAATGAGTGGAGGTTTCTCCAGGTAAGCAAGTCCGTCCAGCCGCGCCGTGACCCAATCTCCGCTGGTCAGCATGCCCCGCGCGATTTGCGCCTGCACGGCATCGACATCATCCATCAGAGAAGGAGGAGAAATAATACAGCCCAGATAAATAATGGCGGCAACCGCCACCACGATGAGGGGAGCGTACGCAAGCCATTTCGGTTGGGAGGTTGGCTCATGGGAGGTCTGCTCGGAGGTCGGCTCTCCCGGGTCCTTTTCGGTTGAAATTGGCATTGAGGCTATTCTACCGATGCGTGCGGCGAACCTGGGGCCCTTAGCTACTCTTGTTTCGCCACCGTAAGGCGGATCACGCCGACTGGAAGGCTTCGATGGCCCTGTCTTCGTCTTCCTCGATGTCGAACACGGTGTAGAGCTTGGTGATCTGCAGCAGATCGTGGACATTCTTGCTCAAGCGCATCAGCTTGAACTGACCACCCTGATTGCGGACTGAGGTGTAACAACTCATCAACTCACCCACACCGGCGCTGTCGATGTGGCGCACATCGGCCAGATTCAGCAAGATGTTCTTGTAGTTTTTGCCCATCAGCTCGCGGACCAGGTCGCGAACCACGTTGGTTCCCTCGCCCAGCCGCAGCTGGCCGATGATGTCCACGATGACAATGCCACTCACTACCCGGGTGCTGGTTTTAAGATTCACAGGCCGCCTTCACCTTCGCGAGAGTTCGCGATGCCGCTTCAGCCGTCGTCCAAGTCGGAGCGGCAACCCATCCTACACTGCCCGTGAATCCGTGGAAATGGCGAAATAGGGTCAGAAGCCGGAAATAAGGGAGGCCGCTGGGTCGTCCCAGATCTTCTCGGCTACGTGAGCTTGAACATGGCCGCGATCAGGAACACAGCTTCGGCAGCCGCCAGTCCAATCCAGATTCTGCGCCGGAAGCGGGTGCGGCCCAGGTCGCGGGCCAACTGCATGCGAACTGCCCACAGTACGGGATCCCTCGGAACCGCTGGGACCGCGGGCGGCGCGGCTTCCTGGGCCCTCGACATCGAACCTTCCTGGTTGGGAGCCTCTTCCCTGGGGGCATCTTGCAGGAAAACCTTGGGGGAGCTGATCAGTGTGGACCAGTCCAGAAGCTGAATACTTGACTCCGCTCCGAAAACCGGGACCGGCTGGGAGGTGAGATTCAGCGGCGGAAGTTTCTCCGGCGCAAGCCGGTCGCGAAGGCTGGCCAGCAGCGTGTCCCACCATCCCCGGCTCAAATCATCCCCCAGGAGTTCGCCAACATCCACCGGCCGGGATTCCAGCTCCAGCGGGGGCAGCGTTTCCGGTGAAATGACATCGCCCAGGTTGGTGAAAACCGTGCGATACCAGGGCAGATCGACCAGGTCGCCCACCAGGATTCCGACGTCCACCGGTTTGGAGGTGAGCTGAAGCGGAGGGAGGCGCTCGGGCGAGAGCCGGTCAGCCACGTTGAGCAGGAGAGACCGCCACAAGGATATGGTCAGTTCGTCCGGGGGAGAAAAATCCAATTCAGCCATCCAGTTTGCCGCCTGCTCCTTAATGTTTCACACTGGCTGTTGCCGGTTCGTTTTCCTTCACCGTGTAGTCCGAGGGCACCTGGAACAACTGTGCCATCGGCTCGGTACGCGTGATGTTGACCAGCTTCATGGTGTTATGACCGGACCGGCCGTCGTCGCTCTCCGTCAACACCACCATCTTTAGCTCGGGAGAAAACCACGTCTCAGTCACGGCGACAATCGGCTTGTCGTTGCCCTGCGATCCGGCATCGATGATCCGCGTCGTCCGGGTCCCGGTGGCGTTAACGCCCTCGATGTACTTGCTCCCCAGGGCTTCGGTCCGGGTTTGCACCGGGCTGGTGGTACCGATCGTCGCTGACATTTTCGAAGTGGTACTCACTCCAGGTGTCGGCTTCGATTCCGCTGACCTTGGCGCGGCCTGCGCCGTAGCGACGTTTACCGGCGCACTCCCAACACTGCCCATCGCGTTCGCCGTGGGCCCGACTCCTTTGGCAAAGTGAAAAATCGTCGCCGTCTTAAGCTTGGGGTTGAGGTTGATGATCACCCTCTGGACCGGATCATTGATCGTCGTGTATTCAAATTTCTCAGCCCCGGGCTGAGCGGACGCCGTCTCGCTGTCGGTGCGCAGTCGGCCTTGACTGTCGCGGAAGATTCTGCCGTGAGTTTCGCGATGGGTATGGCTGCCGTTGTCCAGAGTGCGATCGTACAGCGTAACCTCTTCGGCCGAGAACGGCGCGTTCTTGACCGCGGTTGGCGCGGGTGCGCTGGTAACTCCAGCGGGAGTAGCAACGGCGCGGGTACTCACCTGCGCAGCGGCGATTATTGTCATTAGAAAGAGCAGTCCAGTTAGTATCCACCGCAGTCGCATATATCCCCTTTGCTCGGCCCCACAGCCGTCCCGGCTAAATGCGGGTGTTGCTATTGTGTGCCGGATTGAGTCGCAATGCAACTTGCAACTTCGCGGAGGAAGCGTTCAGCCAGGAATATCGCGCCGCAGATTGCTGATGTAATCGACACTGTCACCGATATCAGTGCGGTCCCTCCACATGCCGTAAAAGGCGAAGTCCTGGACCGAGAGGGATTTCGCCTTGAGGCGGTCGGCGCAGGAAGGGACGCGCACCTCGACGATGGTCCCTTCGTTGATAGCCACGTCCTCAAGGGGCTTGAAGACGCCATCCTCGTACTTTGCAGTGATAGTCATGGTTTCCTTTACCGAACCATGCGCCCAAATGCCCTTCGACGGTATTGGGCTCCTGGCTTCATGGTATCACCAGAATTTGGTCGGGATTCCTCCCTTCTCTCCACTCACACCCGCCATCAGGCCGAATGGGCCGCTGTAGCTCCGACGGCCGCCGTGCGCACCATGTAATGCTGTTCCGGCACTTCGAATCCCGCAGTGGTAAACGAATCCTTGATCAGCTTGTTGGTATCGAAATACACCTGCCAGTAATCCTTGTTGTTGCAGTACGGACGCACGGCGAGCACCGGCCCTGCCAGATTGAAGCTCAGGATCTCGACGTCAGGAGCCGGGGTGGGCAGCACATTGGGAATGCCGGGCAAGGCCGTCTTGAGCAGCGCCATCGCCGCATGCACATCGACCCCGTGCGCCAGCTGCGCCGTCAGGTCCACTCGACGATGCGCATTGGTGGAATAGTTCTGGATGACGTCGCCCAAGATCTTGCTGTTGCCCACGATGTGCCGCACATTGTCCAGCGCGTCGATGGAGGTCACGAACAACCCGATCTCATGCACCGTGCCCATGATTCCGCCCGCGGTCACGAAATCTCCCACCTTCATCGGCTGCAGGATCACCAGAAATACTCCCGCGGCAAAGTTGGACAGGAGTCCGCTCCAGGCCAGGCCGATGGCCACACCGGCGGCGGCGATGAGGGCTGCCAGGCTGGTGGTCTGGACGCCGAAGAAGCCCAGAATGGCGACGACCAGCACGATGTTGAGGATGGCGGCAACCGCATTCTGGATATAGCGAATCAGCGTGGGATCGATTTTCTGACGGGCCATGCCGCGGCCGATCAGGCTGATGGCGAAGCTGATCAGCCAGCGGCCGACAATCCACAGCGCCAGGGCTTCTAGCACTCGTATCCCCAGCGCGATCAGCGCTGTCCAGCCCGCCGACATTAAGGCATCAATTTTCGTTTGCATGACTAGATCCCTCCCCGCAGGCGACCTTAATTGACTGCAAGCCGTCGTCGCCGGCGGCTGCTGGCGGCGATGGTATCACGGAAGTTGTTACGATTTGTTGACAGGAATTACGGGGTATGGCGGGCGAGGAGCGTCTTTGCCCCAGACGAAAAAAGCGGCCAAGCGGCCGCTCTTTTCTCTTTCAAGATTGGTGACGACTCAGTACTCGGCATCCGCCAGGTCAAGTGGCTCCGATTCGTCGGGTTGGGTCTCGCCCGCTTGCTCAGACCCGGCGGCGGCGCCTTCTCCGGCCTTCCCCCTCAATCGCACCACGGTAATCTTGGCGAAGCCCTCTTCAAATTTCGGCGGACGCAGCTTGGCCGCCATGCGCTGCATAACATCTTCCGGCACGTTGCGGTCGCGGCGGCGATTGCGTTCGATGCAAACTTCCGGCGGCACATCGAAGAAGACCGCATGGGCCTCGTAGCCGAAGTCATGCGCCAGCTTGATCCAACTGCGGCGCTCGTGAGCCGACAGATTGGTGGCGTCCACGTAGTTCCAGGGCCGCCGGGCCAGCAGGCGCGCGCGCAGCATGGAGCGCAAGGTGGAGAACACCAGGTCCTGGTAGCGCTGCTCGGTGACGTCGTCGAACAGCAGAATTCGCACCATGTCGCTGGACAGCGGCAGGATGTTGTGCCGCTTGAACCATGTGCTTTTGCCCGACCCTGGCAGTCCGATGGACAGCACGACCGCGCCTTTCGACGTCTTGGTCTCATGCGGCGCTGGAGGGCGAGGCGCCGCGGGAGCAACGGCTGCGGGCTCGGCAGCCTCCGACGGTTCCTCAGCTTCGCCCGCTTCTCCGGTTGGACCACCCGGGCCCGGCAACGCAGGGGCTTGCACGGCCTGCTGCGGGCGTCCACCACGGCCACGTCGTCCACGCCGGCGATTGCGGTCGCGCCGCAACGGCTGTGCAGCCTCCGGGCCTCCACCCGCCGGGGCGGTGGGCTGCGACTCGTTCGATGTGATCTGAAATTCTGCTTGAGTCTCGGGCTGCTTCGCTGCGAAATCGGGCTGCCGGTCAGCGTCGCCCTCAGCCATTGCGGGCTCGGGGAATTTCGGTTGCAGGGGGGCGGGACTCTCCTGCCCTTGCCCTGGCTTATCGTCTTGCGGTTTGCGCCGCTTGCCGCGGTCGCGCATCCATCTGCGCATGTTGCACTTGTAACACGGCTGCCTAGCTGGTAGCAATCGGCTGCCGCCCAGGAACACATTTTCGATAGGCGCGGATGGGCCATTGCCTCGCCTTACCCATGATGCTAGGCTTTTTGTTTGGCTCCCTGACGTGGCTTTTGGTTGTGGAGCGCAGTTCGGATTTATTGCATTTCAATCTGACGTTCTTTTAGCGAGGAAAAATGGCAATCAAAGTAGGTATCAATGGTTTTGGGCGTATCGGCCGCAACATCCTGCGGACCGCGCTCACCGACAAGGACCTGGAATTCGTTGCGGTCAACGACCTCACCGATCCCAAAACGCTGGCGCATCTGCTGAAGTACGATTCCATCCTGGGCAACCTGCCGAACAAAATCTCGGCCACCGCCGACTCCATCAGCGTGGACGGCAAAAGCATCCGCGTGTTCGCCGAAAAAGATCCTGCCAAGCTGGATTGGGCGTCTGTGGGCGCGCAGGTGGTCATCGAGTCCACCGGCAAGTTCACCAAAGCCGAACTGGCCAAGCAACATCTGCGCGGCCCGGTGAAGAAAGTCATCATCACGGCGCCGGCCAGCGGCGAAGATATCACCATCGTGTTGGGGGTCAACGAAGACAAGTACGACGCGGCGAAGCACCACGTGATTTCCAACGCCTCGTGCACCACCAACTGCCTGGCGCCCATTGCCAAAGTCATCAACGACAACTTCAAGATCGTGTGCGGCACCATGACCACGATCCACTCCTACACCAACGATCAGGTCATCCTCGACTTTCCGCACAAGGACCTGCGGCGGGCNNTTGAAGGGCAAACTCGACGGCTTCGCCATGCGCGTGCCCACGCCCAATGTCTCGGTGGTTGATCTGGTGGTGTTCGTGGAGAAGAAGACCAGCGTGGAAGAGGTGAACAACGCGCTGAAGGCCGCGTCCGAGGCGGGCCCGCTGAAGGGCTACCTGGGATACGAGACCGCTGAACTGGTCTCCATCGACTACCGGGGCGATCCACGCTCGTCGATCGTTGATGCGCCCATGACCCGCGTCGTGGCCGGCAACTGCGTGAAGGTGATCTCGTGGTATGACAACGAGTGGGGCTACTCCTGCCGGGTCCGCGACCTGATTCACTACATCGGGCAGAAGGGCCTGTAGGCGGGGCTTATGCCGAAATTATCCATTCGCGATCTTCCGCTGAATAACAAACGCGTTTTCATGCGGGTTGACTTCAATGTCCCGCTCGACGATGGCCGGGTCATGGATGACACCCGTATCCGCGAGACGCTGCCCACCATCGAGTACGCGCTGCGGCACGGCGCCCGTTTGATATTGGCCTCGCACCTTGGACGTCCCAAGGGCCAGCCCAATCCCAAGATGAGCCTGAAGCCGGTGGCCGAGCGACTGCGCGTTCTGCTCGACGACGTATTGCGGCGCGGAGAAAACGTCGGCTTCTCTCCCGACTGCATTGGCGCGCAGGCGGAGGAGATGGCTGAGAAGCTGGAACGCGGCCAGTCCTTNNTGGGAAAGCTCTGCGACTTCTATGTGAACGACGCTTTCGGCTCGGCGCATCGCGCCCACGCTTCCACCGAAGGCATCACCCATTTTGTGGAGAAGAAGGCCGCTGGGTTGCTGATGGAGAAAGAACTCGAATACCTGGGCAAGGCTTTGTCTCATCCGCAAAAGCCGTTCGTCGCGATTCTTGGCGGAGCGAAGGTGGGCGACAAAATTGGCGTCATCACCCACCTGATGAACAAGGTGGATACGCTTATCGTCGGCGGCGGCATGGCCTATACCTTCCTCAAGGCGCAGGGACACGAGATTGGCAAGTCGCTGCTGGAGGCCGACAAGGTGCAGTTGGCGGCGAAAATTCTCGCCGACGCCAAAGCCCACCATGTGAAATTCCTGCTGCCCGTGGACCACGTGGTTGCCGACAAGATGGCCGCCGACGCCCGGATCCAACACATCGGCGTTGGCAAGCCGATCCCAGCGGACATGATGGCGCTCGACATCGGACCGGAAACCGTCGAGCTGTTCTCCGCCGAGATCGGCTTCGCCCGCACCATCGTTTGGAACGGCCCCATGGGAGTCTTCGAAATCGAGGCCTTCGCCAAAGGAACCAAGAAGATCGCCTACGCCGTAGCGGACAACGGCGCGGCGGTTTCCATTGTCGGCGGCGGCGACACCGTAGCCGCAGTCAAGGCAGCCGG
>PLYW01000270.1:2303-2595 GCA_003151875.1 Acidobacteriaceae bacterium | reverse complement strand
CGGACATTGTTTTCTGCGGCCCGCCCGATTTCGTGCCCGAGATCTCTGCCTCCCTCGCGCCGGGAGTGACCGCCTGCCACGACCTGAATATCGCACTGCAAGGCGCCGACGTGGTCATGGCGTTGCGCGTGCAGAAGGAGCGGCTCGCAGGAAAGCATCTTAGCGTTGAGGACTACATTGCCAACTACCAGGTCACGCCGCAGCGCATGAAGCTGGCAAAGCCGGATGCGATCCTGATGCATCCCGGGCCGGTGATTCGCGGCATGGAGTTGACCAGCGAAGTGGCGGACGG
>PLYW01000270.1:0-2219 GCA_003151875.1 Acidobacteriaceae bacterium | reverse complement strand
GGTCAGGCCCACAAAGAGACCATCGCCACCGGCACTGCCGCGGCGGCGGCCGGCGGATTCACCTCCGTCTGCGCCATGCCTAACACTGTGCCGATAAACGACTCGGCGGAAATCACCCGCTGGATGCAGGCTCCCGAACGTGGCGCGCTGGTGAACGTCTTTCCCGTCGCCGCCGCGACCGTCGGCAGCCTGGGAGAGAAACTCACGGATTTTGCCGCATTGAAGAAAGCTGGCGCAGTCGCGGTTACTGACGATGGCAAGCCGATCCTCAGCGATCGTCTGATGCACGACGCGTTACATGCTGCCGCCAAGCTCAAGATCCCCGTGGTGCAGCACGCCGAGGACACGCGCATGACCGCCGACTGCTCGATGAATCTGGGCGCAACCTCGTTTCGCCTGGGCTTGCACGGCATGCCGAACGCCGCCGAGGCGAACATCGTGGAACGCGACATCGCCTTGGCCGGTGCGACCAGGGGACATGTGCATGTGGCGCATCTCTCGACGCGGGAGGCGCTGGAAGCCGTGCGCCGCGGAAAGAAGGCGGGAGTACGCATGACCGCCGAGGTCACGCCGCACCACTTCACGCTGGTGGATGAGAACGTTGGCGACTTCAACACGCACTACAAGATGAATCCGCCGCTCCGCTCGCTCGCCGACCGTACTGCTCTGATCGAAGGCATTGCCGATGGCACCATCGACGTCATCGCGACCGACCACGCGCCCCACGCCTTCCACGAGAAGCAAGTGGAGTTCGAGCGCGCCGCGTTTGGCATCGCCGGGCTGGAGACGGCGGTTGCGATAGCGATCACCGTGCTACATCGGCACTTCAACCTGCCGCTGTGCCGCATGGTCGAGCTGTTTTCGGCAAATCCCGCCAGGATTTTCGGTCTGGCGCGGCGCGGCAGCCTGGCACCGGGCTCGCATGCCGATGTCACCATCTTCGATCCCAAGAAGAAGTGGACCTTCGATGCCTCGCAATCGAAGTCAAAATCGAGGAACACGCCGTACGATGGCTGGAGCTTCACGGGGAAAGCCGTCGCGACGATTGTCGATGGCAAGGTCGTGTACGAGGGCTGATCTGCTCAGCGACTAGTCAGTAACTCAGTGTCCGATGCTCTGCACGCCCTTGCGTAACGAGGCCTTCTTCAGTACGAAGACAATCGGGATACAGGCGAACGAGACCAGTGCCATATAGCGGAAATCATCCACATACGACCAGAGCCGCGCCTGGCCGGAAACGATCTCGCCGATCAGGGCATAAGCTTTTCGCATGGACTCGGATGCGCTGTAGCCCTGGGTTTGCAGGTAATGTTGCAGCGATTGAAGCTGGTTTTGCAGTGGCACACTGGTCGAAGTGATCGAGTGTACCAACTCATTCTGATGCAACTGCTGATGGCGGACCACGATGGTGTTCACGATAGAAATCCCAATACTTCCGCCGATGTTTCGTGACAGATTATAGAGTCCGCTGGCGTTGCCTATCTCCTCATTGGCCAGGCCCGTAACCGTGGTGGTCGAAAGCGGGACGAAAATGGAGCCAGAGCCAAAGCCGCTGAGCAGGATGGCCCAGAAAAATGACCATTGCGAGATGGCCAGGTCAGCTTGGCCGAATCGCAAACTGCTGATGCCGAACATGACAAACCCACAGGCAATCAGCCAGCGTGTGTCGAGCTTGTTGGTCAAGACTCCTATGATGGGCATGGCGAGAATGGCGCCGATTCCGCGCGGGCTCACCGCCCAACCCGCGGCGAATGCGGTGTAGCCCAGCAGTTCCTGATAAAACAGCGGCAGCAGAGTCACCAGGCCGTAGAGCAGACCACCAAAAATTGCGATGAGAAGACAGCCAAGCAGAAAGTTTCGGTGTCGAAAGACGCGCAGGTTCACCAACGGCTTGTCGTGAGTCAACTCCCGAACGATGAAAGCGACGAACCCAATTACAAGAATCCCCGTCGCCCAACGAATCCAGTTGGCCCCGAACCAGTCGTCTTCCTGGCCTTTGTCGAGGATGATCTGCAAGGCTCCCAGCCACACGGCAAGCAGTCCCAGCCCGATGCCGTCGATCCGGCCCGGCTTGGCGTTCTTGATGTACGGTGGATCCTGGATGTAGCGAAGGATCATGAAGATGGCGAAAATCCCAATCGGGATGTTGATGTAAAACGCCCAGCGCCATGAGTAGGCGTCCGTCAGATAGCCGCCGAGAGTCGGGCCCAGCACCGGCG
>PLYW01000347.1:4352-11899 GCA_003151875.1 Acidobacteriaceae bacterium | reverse complement strand
ACCAACCTGCGTTGCAGCGCGCCAGTGTCGTGGAAGTGAAGGTCCCGCAGGGGCTGAAGATTGGCTATGTCATGGGGGCGGGGGATGACATTCCCATCGTTTTACGACAACTTGGCTTGGATGTGACATTATTGGCGGCAGATGACATTGAACGTGGCGATCTGACACGTTTTGGGACGATCGTGCTCGGCATTCGGGCCTACGACACTCGCGATGACGTGAAAAAGTATAATCAGCGGCTGCTGGATTATGCGCAGAACGGCGGCACCCTGCTGGTGCAGTACAACACTTCGCCCAGCGAATTCAACAGCGGACACTACACTCCATTTCCAGCGCAACTGAGCCGCGAGCGTGTAACCGTGGAACAGGCGCCGGTCACCATCCTCGATGCGCAAAGCCCGGTGTTCCATTACCCCAACCAGATTGCGACGCGCGATTTTGACGGCTGGGTGCAGGAGCGTGGCTTGTACTTCATGGATCAATGGGACCCGCACTTCACAACACTTTTGGCTTGCAACGATCCCGGCGAATCGCCGCAAAAAGGCGGGCTGTTGCTGGCGCAATATGGAAAGGGATACTACCTGTACACCGGATATGCCTTCTTCCGCCAGTTGCCGTTCGGCGTACCAGGCGCCATCCGTCTCTACGTGAACCTGCTGAGCGTGGGACATGGGCCCAAATAGTCCCCCTGAGCAGCCCGAACTGATTCGCGGGGTAGGACTGGCCGGCGCGACCACGCTGAACATGATTGACATGATCGGCGTGGGGCCGTTCATCACCATCCCGCTGATTGTGAGTGCGGCGGGCGGACCGCAAGCCATGCTCGGCTGGATCTTGGGCGCGGTGTTCGCCTTGTGCGATGGACTGGTATGGGCTGAGTTGGGCGCAGCCATGCCAGGGGCCGGCGGCTCCTATCGCTACCTTAAGGAAATCTACGGACCGCGAACCATGGGACGGCTGCTGTCGTTCCTTTTCATCTGGCAACTTTCGTTCAGCGCGCCATTATCGGTTGCGTCAGGCTGCATCGGACTGTCGCACTACGCTGGATATCTGTGGCCCGGACTTGACCACACGCTCGCGGAACGCACGCTGCATCTCGGCCTGCCCGGGTTGGGCGCGCTTGAGGCACGCCTGATCCTGATGCCGGGGACGTTCGTCGCGATGGCGACCTGCGCCTTGGTTGTGTTTCTGCTGTACCGCCGGATCACCGCAGTTGCCAAAATCGCCGAATTGCTTTGGGTAGGCGGTGCTCTGGCAATGACGTGGATCATCGTCGCCGGATTCATGCATTTCCGCCCGGCCCTGGCATTTGATTTTCCACCCGGCGCCTTTCACCTGTCTCACGAATTCTTTACCGGCCTGGGTGCGGCGATGCTGCTCACTACCTACGATTATTGGGGCTATTACAACGTCTGTTTTCTGGGCGGGGAAGTGAAGGACCCGGGGCGCACGATTCCGCGAGCGCTGATTCTCTCCATCCTGGCGGTGGCTGCGCTCTATATCCTGATGAATCTTGCCGTGTTGGGTGTAATCCCGTGGAGGGAACTGGCGCAGCATTCCGGAGATCAGAGCAACTACGTCATGTCGGTGTTCATGCAGCGCATCTACGGAAGTTGGGCGGGGCGGGCAGTGACCGGCTTGATCATGTGGACCGCGTTCGCCTCGGTGTTCTCGCTGTTGCTTGGCTATTCGCGGGTGCCCTACGCGGCGGCGCTCGACGGCAACTACTTCCGCGCGTTTGCGCGGGTCCACCCGCAGCATCGCTTTCCCACCGTTTCACTGCTTGCCCTGGGCGGAGTCGCAATGCTGTTTTGCCTGTTGCGTCTGGCCGACGTGATTGCCGCCCTGGTGGTCATTCGGATTCTGTTGCAGTTTATTGTGCAGGCGGTCGGTTTGATGGTCTTGCGCAAGCGCCAACCCGATCTGGCGCGGCCTTTTCGCATGTGGCTTTATCCGCTACCTGCGCTGCTGGCGATCGCGGGATTCCTCTTCATCCTGGTGGCGCGCAAAAACTTTCTGCGCGAAATCCGCTACGCGGTCGTGATCCTTGTCGTGGGCTTGGCGATTTACTTTGTGCGCTCGTGGCGGCGCGGCGAGTGGCCTTTCACCGCCCACCCGACAGGCGTGGAGGCCACGTGATGAAGACAGCCGAGTCAACGCGACTGGTCACGCTTTGCCAGCGACTCGCAACTTCTGCGTCCGACTCTGGACGCAACCGGGTTACCTTTGCCTCGCTACGAGGTCAGATTCTCGATGGCCACGAGCGGAGCATGGCAACAACCCGGTGTGCCCCCAGTTGCCGCGCCGGCGAGGGTCGAGGGGTCTGAACCCATGTCGGAACTCGGGTCCATTCCACCCATGCCCGTCGCGCCTCCGCGACGACGGAGCGTGCTTGGCCCCTTGCATGAACCTCTGTTCCGAACGCTGTGGATTGCGGCGGTCGTCAGCTACACCGGCACCTGGATGCAGAACGTTGGCGCGGGATGGCTGATGACTTCGTTGACCATGTCGCCGCTGATGGTTGGACTGGTGCAGGCGACCGGCAGCATCGCTGTGTTCTTGGTGGTGCTGCCGGCGGGTGCAATCGCGGACGTGGTGGACCGCAGGAAACTACTACTCTTCACCCAGACTTGGATGGTGGTGGCCGCGGCCGGACTCGGCGTTCTCACCATCGCGGGCATAGTAACGCCATCGTTGCTCTTGCTGTTTACGCTGCTGATGGGTTTCGGCGCGGTGCTGAACGATCCCGCGTGGCAAGCCATCACACCTGAGATTGTTTCGCACCACAACTTTGCCGCCGGGATTGCGTTGAATTCGGCTGGATTCAATGTGGCCCGCGCGATTGGTCCCGCGCTCGGTGGGCTGGTAATTGCGGCGGCTGGTTCGGGTATCGCGTTCCTGCTGAATGCACTTTCGTTCTTCGGCGTCATCTATTTTCTGTACCAATGGAAACGCAAGCCCGGACGCACGTCGCTGCGACTGGGCCACTTGGTCCTCGCCATGTTCGAAGGTTTTCGACACCTGCGGACCTCAGCGCCGATGAAGGCGGTGCTGGTGCGTAGCGCGGTTTTTAGCATTTCGGCGAGCGCGTTACCCGCTCTGTTGCCGCTGCTGGCGCATCCCTTCGGATCGCAGGGTTACGGTCTGTTGCTGGGCTTCTTCGGATTGGGCGCGCTGTTGGGCGCCACGGGGCTGGCGTATTTCCGGCGCAGACTTTCGGCGGATGCCTTGGTTTGTCTGGCCACGGCGGTCTTCGCGTTCGCCACTTTCGCCGCAGGCAGATGGCAGAGCTTCGCGGTGCTGTCGGTGATCATGCTGATTGGCGGCATAGCGTGGATCCAAATTCTCGCCAGCTTGAACGTATCCGCGCAGACCATGTCACCGGGCCACATGCGCGCCCGGGCGATTTCGATGTACCTGCTGGTTTTGCAGGGCGGACTGGCGGGCGGTGCTGCACTCTGGGGAGAGATTGCCGAACGCGTGGGCATGGGCCGTTCCCTGTCCTACGCCGCCATTGGCCTGGCAGTTGGGATGCTGGCGACCTTCTGGTTCCGGCTCCGTTCTGTCGAAACCCACCCCAACGCCCTGGCAATGAATTAGAATCGTCAATACGCACGTCGGCCACGACTTTAAATACCTGCGAATACAGTGGAGGCTTTCCCGATGAACAAGCAAGTTGCGATGGGAATTTTGTTGCTCGCGCTCGGCCCAGTAGGAACTGCGGTTGCGGCAAGTCCACAAGCCGCCCCGCAAGCGAAACCCGACCAGAAACCCACCTTTGCGATGGTGCTCGACCGTTCGCTGAGCAATGTCGAGCGCGAAGTGGTTCCGGCCGCTGAAGCCATGCCCGAGGACAAGTTCAATTTCGCGCCCACCCAGGGCGAGTTCAAGACCGTGCGGACGTTCGCCAAACAGGTGAAACACATTGCGGCTGCCAACTACCTGCTCGGCGCCGGTATCCTTGCGGAAAAGCCACCGTTGGATTTGGAGGGTGAAAACGGGCCCGCCAAGATCACCTCGAAGGCAGATGTGGTTCAATTCCTGAAAGACTCGTTTACGTACCTGCACAAAGCGCTCAATAGCATCGACGAGAGCAACGTTCTGGGACAGGTTCAGAGCCCATTTGGACCCAACAAGGTCTCACGGCTCGGACTTGCTGTCGGCGCGATCAGCCATCCCTTCGATCACTACGGCCAAATGGTGGAATATCTGCGCATGAACGGTATCATTCCTCCCGCGAGCCGGCCGCAGAAGTAGTCAATCCGGTCGATTCCCAATGGTTTCAGGAACAAGGCGCGAGTGATCGCGCCTTTTCTATTTTTGCCCGGTGACGGCACAATGTTCCTTGACAGCCGCGCACTTCAGATGTGCATCTGAGTTCTTGAGGTACAGGATGCGCCCAGGAGCCAGAACAACCCACGGAACAATCGAGACATTACTGCTCATTTGCTACCTGGTGCCGATCAACGCGCTGGCTGGGCAAACCATCTCTCCCACTCTGCCTGACCGCGCGGCCAATTCGCCGAGGCCGGCAGCTACTTCGCAATCCAAGCATTCGGCGCCGTCGGCCAAGCAAAAAAGCCGTCAGGAGTTTGTCGAAGACGTAGTCAACTCCGCGGTTGCGTTACCGCAGCCCGATCCGCAAGACCGCCTGCGCGTGCTTTACGCGGCCGCCAATGTCATCTCGCCAATCGACAACAAGCTGGCGCAGCAGTTTGCGCAAGAGGGAACCCGCATTGAAACGGAACTGGTCACGCAGGGCGAAAAACCTGCCGTTTCCATGCTGGCGAGTGGACACGTGGATTGCGCCTCCGCGGTGACGTTTGTTAAGACCATTCCCCCCACGGCGGTGCTTGATGCCGAGCAATCCTTGCTGGGAGCCATCACCATGTGCCCCAAGCAAGTGCAGGAGCCGGCGAAGCGCAAGCTGGAGGCGGGGGTGCAGCAGGGCACAGTGGCGGCCCGTCCCATCCTGGCGCTGATGGACGCGGAAGATCCGAAGTCGGCTTGGTCGCAGGCGATGTTCGCCAAGATATTTGCCGCGCTGCCGGCGGATGCGCCATCGTTTGCCAACGAGGCGCCCAATTACGCCGCCCTGTTTGCCCGGGCAGCTCCAGAGATGGACATGGACGCTGTAACGACGGCAGGGCTGAAGTTCTTGCTCTGGCTGGGGAAGGTCCCGGATTCTCCGGAGCGCAATGTGGCGGTCAACATGGTGACTGGCGCATTGCGCAGCATACTAGGCAAGGATGCCTATGCCGAACTGCTGCGCTCCGACATCATGGCTCAGCAAGTAGCCAACAGCGCGGGACAGGACATCATGATTCTTCCTCCGGAAGAGGAGTCAGTTTCGGTGCTTCGCGCTATGGACAACAAGAGCGATCGCACCGACGAGCTGCAGGCGATGTCACCCTCCTTGCGGGCGCGCGAGGCTGCAGCCAGCGGCTTTGCCAGCGGCAAGTCGGGTGACCGCAAACTGGCCGACCACTATTTCGATATCGCGTTTTCTTCGCTGGATGAAGTCTGGTCCCGGCGTGCATCGCTGAAGACTAGCGCGTCGGCCGTAGTGGAAGAGGTAAGCGAGGCGGCGGCCCAAGTCGACCCGGTTGAGGCGTTACAACGCTCGCAAAGATTGCAGGATCCCTCCGCTGAAGCCATCAGCATGCTGGCGGTGGCCAGGGTGGTTGTCGGCGAGCCCTAGCATGCTCGTTCCGCATCGCCAGAATGGCCCCCCTATACGTTAGGATGAGATACGCCGCGCCAAGGCGTACCTTGCCATGCATATACCTGACGGCTACTTGAGCCCATCCACCTGCGCGATGTTGTATGCGGCCGCGATCGCAGGCTGGTACTCCGCGTTGAAGCGGCTGAAACGCGTGTTGCTCAGTCGCGTGGTTCCGCTCATCTCGGTCTTTGCCGCATTCTCGTTCGTGGTCATGATGTTCAATTTGCCGCTGCCAGGAGGCACCACTGGCCACGCGTTGGGCGTTACCATCTCCGCTATCGTACTGGGCCCGTCAGGGGCCGTACTCGCCATCTCCATCGCGCTGGCGATCCAGGCCCTGTTCTTTGGCGATGGCGGTATCAGCACACTTGGAGCTAACTGCTTCAACATGGCGATCGTGGCTTCGCTGGTCGCCTATGCAAGCTACCGATTGATTGCCACCGGCGCCGCGATCGGCTCCAAGCGGAGAGTTGCCGCGGCCGCCATCGCCGGGTACCTTGCGGTAAATGCCGCAGCATTGATGGCCGCCATCGAGTTTGGCATTCAGCCGGCGCTCTTCCACGATGCCCGAGGAATGCCGCTGTACGCGCCTTATCCGCTGAGCATCGCAGTACCCGCAATGATGATCGGACACCTGACCTTCGCTGGGGTGGCCGAAGCAGCAATCTCCGCAGGGCTCGTCGCCTATTTGCAGGCCGCCGATCCTGCCCTCTTGCGCAATACGGCGGGAGCGCTGCCAGCCACGGAAGAAGCGTCGGCACTCATGCCTGCCGCTACGAACTCGCTGCGAAGACTATGGATCGCAGTAGCCCTGCTGATGGTGCTCACTCCGCTTGGAATCTTGGCGGCGGGAAAAGCCTGGGGCGAGTGGTCCCCCTCCGAGCTTGCTACGCGGCAAAGCGCGGGACAAACTGCCTCCGCAGCGGGCAATTCCGTCGCGCCGCCGGCGATTCCCGCTGGAATGCAGCGGTTCGCCAAGCTCTGGACCGCACCATTTCCGGCCTATGCGCCCAACTTCGTAAAGAGCGCACGCTTCGGCTATTTTCTTTCCGCAATGTTTGCAGTTGGGATTTTGCTGCTGGTTTCTCTTATGGCACAGCATTTGGTTCAGCGACGACGGGAAGTGAGGCATTCCTGATGGCGCGCGATGGGTTCCTTACTTCGACAATGCTCGGGTTCACGCGTGCGCTGGCCCGTGCCATGGTGTCTGAACAGATCGCCCGCCAAACTGGGCTCTTGCAGTCGCTCGACCCACGGGTCCGCATCATCGGGCTTTTCACGATGGTTGTGGCAGCCGTGCTGTCGCGGAAGATTGCCGTGGTCGGCGCCTTGTTCTTCGTCGCGGTGACTATCGCCATCCTATCGAGGGTCAGCGTCCTCATGCTGGCGAAGCGCGTGTGGCTCGTCGTCCTGGGCTTCACGGGAGTGATTGCGCTGCCCGCGGTTTTTCTTACTCCAGGAGACCCGGTTGCTGCTTTTGCGGGCGGACCGCTCCGCATCACGGTGCAAGGTGTGCAAACCGCTACGCTACTGATCGCGCGCGTGGAAACTGCGGTAACGTTCACGTCTTTGCTGGTCCTATGCACTCCATGGACGCATGTGCTCAAAGCGCTGCGCGCCTTTCGTCTGCCGCAAGAGGCGGTCATGATGCTGGCCATGACGCATCGGTATATCTTCCTTCTGGTGGAAACGGCGGGGCAGATGTTTGAATCGCGCCAGAGCCGAACGGTGGGCCTTCTGAAGGGCGCTGAGGGTCGGCGCATTACCGCCCGGAGTGCTGGCGTGCTGCTCAGCAAAAGCATCGAGTTGAGCAACGAGGTGT
>PLYW01000347.1:0-4322 GCA_003151875.1 Acidobacteriaceae bacterium | reverse complement strand
GCTTCGAATACGACGGCATTCCAGCACTGCACGGCCTCTCGGTGCAGATCGCAGAAGGAGAAAGCGTCGCGCTGCTGGGCGCGAATGGCTCGGGCAAGTCCACGCTCTTAAGAATCCTCGACGCGTTGTATTTTCCTTCGCGCGGTCAAGTTAGTTTCAGCGGCCAGCCGCTCACGCCGGAAGCGTTACGCCGAGAACAGTTCGCCCTCTCGTTTCGCAGGAGGGTGGCACTTATCTTCCAGAACCCTGATGTGCAGCTATTCAATCCCACGGTGTTCGACGAGGTCGCATTCGGTCCGCTGCAAATGCAATGGTCGAAGCAAGAGGTGCTGTCACGGGTCGGTGCAACCATGGAACTGATGGGCATCGCGCATCTGCGCGATCGTCCGCCCTACCGGCTGTCCGGCGGGGAGAAGAAACGAGTGGCGCTGGCTTCGGTGATCGTGCTCGATCCTGATGTGCTGCTGCTGGATGAGCCGACCTCGACCCTCGATCCACGCAGTCAAAGCCAGGTCATTGATTTGATCCAGGAGTGGAAAGGCTCGTCCAAGACGGTGATCACGGCAACCCATCAGCTGGAGATTGTGGACGACATCGCAAGCCGGGTTCTTGTGCTGGAGGAGGGAAGAGTCGGCGCCACCGGCACGCCTGCCGAGATTTTGGCGAACCACGAATTATTGTTGCGGGCCAATCTGGTTCATGCCCACCGGCATTCGCATGGGACGATCACGCACAGCCATCCGCATTTGCATTCGCACTCGAAACACGAACATTAGAACCTTGGCGCCGCGTCGCGGCGAAAGGTTTTGCGGACTCGTGGTTGTCCGGCGGCCCGCACTAGTCTTTCAGATAGGACAGCATTTCTTTGAATTGCGCGGTCCCCGAACAACGCAGCAGTTCATACATCATCATCTCGGTGGAGGAGATGACCGCGCCCGCCTCGCGCATGCGGTCAAGCCCGATGCGCCAGTTCCATTCCGAGCGTGAGCTGACGGCATCGGAGGCAACGTGCACTAGGTATCCGTCGTTGAGCGCGCCCAGCGCGGTTTGCATGACGCAGATATGCGTCTCCATGCCGCATAGCAGAAGGGTGTTGCGGCTCCCGGGAAAGGACTTGAGTCCCGCGCGGAAGGCATCGCTACCAAAGCAACCGAACTCAAGTTTGTCGATGGCTGTAACGTCGGGCAGCAGGGAAGCGACTTCCAGAACGGTTGCACCCAGCCCCTTGCTGTATTGCGTGGTCATCATGATAGGAATGGACAGAATCTTTGCCAGGCGGACCAGTAGCTGCGAGTTCCTGACCAGCATTTCTTTGTTGAAGATGGGAGGCAACAGTTTCTGCTGGATATCAACCACGATCAAGGCGCACTGCTCGGCTTCGAGCGGGCGGCGCGCCACTTCCGTTGAGTCGGTGGAGAATGCGACAGTGCCCATCGCCGATGACATAGAACTTCCTCCGCAGTATGGACTGATGTTCATTCTAGCGCGTTGCAAATCGGCAGCGGGTGCGCGACGCGGGAATGTCGCGCCTGACTTGCATGTGCGGTAATGCCTTATCGCAATGAGACAGCACCGCATGTGCCGCAAAGTTGACGCTCCATTCACGCACCCCATACAATCCGAGTAGCGCGGCGCATCCTAAACGCTTCATTGCTGCCGCATCGTTGCCCCCTCGTTCAATGGTAGGACAGCTGACTCTGGATCAGCATATCGGGGTTCGAATCCCTGGGGGGCAGCCAAACAAATCCAATAAAAATGGCTAGTTACTGAACCTCCTCAACAACCCTAGTAAGAGCAAGCTGCTGTGTCCGCGTGGTGTCCGCATTCCGCAGACGGGCCAGACCTGCACAGACCGCAAGATAGGGGCCTCCCGCGCGGCCGACAACACCGGCCCGGCTCAGATTTTCGAACCGTTACCGTTAGCGCACGGGGTGCGGACACGGTGGTGCTGGAAAAGATTTGGGCTGGTTTGTCACCTGGAGACATCCTGGCCGTGTCCCAGCAGGTGGACCCCACTAAGGAACAAGGCAAACCGCGATAAGTGCTTCAGTCAGCGGTATCAATCGGGCTCAACAATTGCTGAACCTGTTCCCGTGCGTGACACTCGTTTTCGTCATTCCAACAAGAGCTTCAGCCCGAACAGAAGCGGCCCATGCAGTAGAGTGGGCGATGAGAGAGCCAGTGCCTTGCGAGCTGGTAGTCTTGCCATAAGGCTCAAGTGAAACGGTCAGCAATTCGTCAACAAAGACTCTTGCGCGTCTGGCGCGAACGAGAACGGCGGCGTCTGCGTCGTCTCATAAGTAAGCGCAAGCAAGCCGGAAGCCGGGGCTTTGCTGGACGGCCCCTGGATGTTTGGCCGAAAAGAGCCCCTCTTATCGCCGATAAGCGTCATCGGGCAGTATTGGTTGTGCCAAAAGTATTCTCATTCATAGATAATCCTGTCGAGACGATGCGGAAACTCGATGAACTCCGCTCAGCCGCAGGTGACCGCGCGGGTCGAGTACACGGAGATGTCTTCTAAGACGGCGTTTCTTCGGTCTCCAGCGACCGAACCCACTCATCCAGAGGCACGGCGTACTGTCCTATTCGCTGTCCATCCTTGCCCATGCTGTTCGCTGTAAAGCCCCAATCTTCTTCATAGATTCGGTTGCTGTGAGGCAAGGAAACGAATCGCCGCCTGTCCGTCGTCTCCTTCGCTTCAGCGACGAATCGAACATCACCGGTTGTCACCAACTCTGGGGTGCGTTTGTTTGGTTGCTGCGCGACAGCCTGGTAAACGTGTTCGAACGTCGACTTCAATGGCGGCGAGAGGAGATGGCGTGGCATAACTTACCTGCCCACGAAAGTATCAACCTTGGCCCAGCGCAAGGCAAGCTGACTGACGCATGTATAGTTCGAAGTCCTCTAAAGCCTGCGCAGTAATTCTGACATTGTGGTTCCAAGACCCCTGGCGATCACCTGCAACGTGATGATACCGACCTCGGGCTTGCCCTGCTCAATGTCAAATATCATTGCTGTCCGGTTAAAAGTCAAACAGAATCAGTTGGTTGGCGTTTTCAGCAAGATTGGCGTCGTGGTCGATGCTCTTGGGTATTCCGGTGAAGGTGAACATCGATTCCGGAGGGAAGCCGAACGGCGTTCCGGAGCGAAGGTGAACAGCAGTCGGAGCGAAGCGACGCTGNNGTGAAGGTGAACATCGATTCCGGAGGGAAGCCGAACGGCATTCCGGAGCGAAGGTGAACAGCAGTCGGAGCGAAGCGACGCTGGCATGGTGATTGTGGAGTAAGTGTTCGGAATCGTCAAGCGAAATTGTCCGGAGCGAAGCGGAGGCAGGTTCGGCGGGGATTGGGGGTGCAGGGGAAAGGGGCGGCAGCCCCTTTGCCCCTGCTTCCTCGCTGTAGAAGAAGGGATTTATGGGGGGGAGCTCTTTGAAAAGATCGTCGCCCAATGCCTGGAAGCGCACCTTTGGTCGAGAATCTGAGTACAGGTTGGTGGTCAGGAGATAACCCATGGCCTGTGACCGCCGTCACCGACTGCCATCTCTGGTTCGTGATAATAATGCGATGCGGTATCGTGAGAACGCCGAGGATCGAACGGAGTTCAGCAACGTTCCCCCGATAACACTCAATTGCTGGTTGATATCGACGGTTACTTCGCCCCGGCCGGGGCGGGTGGGCTGTCGCTGTATCCAAGTGTCCCTTGCCGGGTGTTGGACACGCGTCAGGGTCAGGGTGCTTTCAGCGGAGAACTTACGGTGGATGTGCTGAACAGCGTGTGCACGCCACCCAGCACGGCACAGGCTTATGTGTTCAATGCGACGGTAGTGCCGGTAGGCTCACTCGGCTATCTGACGCTGTGGCCGGACGGGCAAACGCAGCCTGTCGTCTCCACACTGAATGCAATTGACAGCGCTCTCACTTCGAATATGGCGATAGTACCAGCGGGCAATCAGGGCAAGATTGACGCGTATGCTAATGGCATTACCAACTTGCTGCTCGATATCTCCAGTTACTTCGCGCCGTAGGGTGTGCAGAGGAGAACGGGTATCGTCCGGAGGGACGAATCGCCAACTTGTCCAGAAGTCGGCTTCTACTCAGACATCTTACCGACACTGGCTTTGGTTCATTCCTTCTTCTCGTCCTGTGGCGGATTGCGTTTCTTGCGCATGGACTCGCCACGCATCTCGATGCGATGGGCGTTGTGAACCAGGCGGTCGAGGATGCCGTCAGCGATGGTAGGATCACCAATCTGCTCGTGCCAGCGCGAAACCGGTAGCTGGGAAGTGAGGATGGTGGAGCGAGTCTGGTAGCGATCCTCACAGA
>PLYW01000341.1 GCA_003151875.1 Acidobacteriaceae bacterium | reverse complement strand
GACGTCGTTATAGACAGGATGACACACAGAAAAGCAGGATGACCGGCGGAAGAGCAGGACAACATCCTCAAGCTCATGAATAATGCAGATGAAGCGCGCTCTACCCGTGTTGGCGCCGAACTAAAGGAATTCGCGAACACTGATCCAGCAACTAAACCCTAGCCTCTAATCTCTAGCCCCTGTTCCTAAATCCTGAATTTCCTTCGCCGCTGGTGCAGGACTTCGGTGGCGCCGGGGTTCACCAGTACGGTGAATCCGTTGTGAACCGGATTCCGGTCGCCGTCCACCAGCGCGGCACGATCGCCCTCAATGCAGCCGCCGAGCAGGCGACCCAGGCTCAGCAGCGAGCGGCTGCCGCAAATCTCGCAGGCGTCGCCCGCGCTGTTGCTAATGATCTCGCAGTCGGCGCAGAGCACCGCTTCCCCCAGAGGAACGGAACTCAGCTCCAGCCCCCACTTGTAGCCGTTGTCCATACAAGTCTCTGCTCTAACCCTAAGCCGCCCCCGGACAACTGGGGAAGTACCTTTGTGGTGCAGAGAAGCGGAAGAGTAACGGGTCCGAAAGTGGGGCGAGAGAGCACTTTGAGTGCGATTGACATTCACCCCGGAGGACGAAGCTCGCTTGGATTGCGATGTTGCGCAACTATGCAACTATGCAACCGTCCAGCTATCTCGACACATCCGTCGTGGAGGTGGGCGGCAGCAGATTATGGTTCAGCGCAAACAATGCCAACTCCAGGCGGTTGCCGACTCCCAGCTTGTTGAAGATGTTGGTCAGGTGGCGCTTCACGGTTTCCTCACTGATACCGAAAGTCACTGCAATGTGCTTGTTGGTGGAACCTTCNNGTTCTGCACCGGACGTCCGTCCAGCCAGTACTGACCCTGCATGACGGCGCGAATGCAGGCCGAAAGATGTTCCACGACGGCGTCTTTCAACACCACACCGCGGGCGCCCAGTTGCAGCGCCTCCAGGATCTGCCGCTTGTCCACCAGTCCGGTCAAGACGATGGTGCGCGTGGTGATGCTGTCGGCGGTGAGTTCGCGTAACGCTTCCATGCCCGGCATCCTGGGCATGGCCAGGTCCAGCAGCAGAATGTCAGGCCGGAGGGTGCGCACCATGTTGAGCGCCTCGGCGCCATCCCTGGCTTCGGCCACGATCCGCATCTGGTTGTCGGCCTGCAGCATGTTGCGCAAACCGATGCGCACCACCGGATGGTCGTCGGCAATCAGTACCTTGATGGGCGTTACCGCCACCTTTGCCATAGTCATAGTATTTGCCGAGGAGCCCCTAGGGTCACTTGCCCGGAAGCACGCCCGCACCGAGTATCTTCACGTATTCCTGCTCCACCGCCTGGAGCGCGGCGGAAAGCTGATCGAGCATTGCTTCAGCTTCACTCCAATCGCCAGTTTTCCCCATCGCTTCCAGGCTGGCGCAACACCGGGTCACTTCGGTGGCGCCGACGATCAGACTGCTGCCCTTCAAATAGTGGGCCCGGTTGCGCAGTTCCTCGGCCTGTTTCAGTGTAAATGCATTGCGCAACTGTGCAAGTGTTTTGCCGGCCTCGCTCAGAAATTCGCGGCAAATCTCCACCAGCTCCGCGGGCCGGGAAGCCGTCATCTGTCGTAACCGCTCGAATGCATCGGAGGCTATCAGCTTGTCAATCACGAGCTTTGCGACGCTTCCCACACAGCGCCCTGTTGCTCCATAGTTAATCCTTTCCGCGCCGTCCGCGTCAAGGAGGGAATGTCGAAACGGATGATTCTTGTGATTTTCTGAAAAGTCAGCCCGAATGCAATCGGCGTTACTTCTCGCGGCGGTACACAACCTTCAGCTTGTCAGCTTGGAGGATGCGAGCGACCTGGTTGCGGGCGTGCACCGCCCACGGGCCGGTGCCATCCAGCTTCAGGTAGGTCTGCCAGTGGGGAAGCGCCTGGCGTGGCTGCAGCAGGCGTTCGTAGGCGAGCGCCAGGTTGTAATGCGCATCGGCGTAGGTGGGAGCCAGGCGAATCGCGGTGGTGTAGGCTGTAACCGCCTCGGCGATGCGGCCGGTCTCGTCCAGAACGTTGCCCAGATCGAAGTAAGCCAGCGCATAACGCGGATCGGCTTCGACGGCCAGCCGGTAATGCTTTTCGGCCGAGACAAAATCGCGGCGATTGTAATACAGCGTGCCCAAATTGATGTGAGCCGGAGCGTGGTCGGGTTCAGCCTCAATCACCTGCAGATAAATCTGGATGGCTTCGTCGTGGGTGCTGGGGTGCTCTTCCAAGGTCACACCCCGCGCAAACAGGTCGCCCGCCGTATCGAACTTGGCGATGGGCCGCACTTTGACCGAGGACACCACCATTCCGGTGTTGGCAAAGTCCATGACGAACTGGCCGGCGATGGGTTCGACCGAGTGCCCCTGATGGCGGTAGGCCACGCGCGAGCCAACGCTGAAGGCGCTGGCTTCGAGGAACGGGTTCTCCATGCCAGCCACCTGCTTCTGCATGGCCTGCAGGGATTCGCGGATGGCTGCCGGACGCACTCGTTTGGCGCGCAGGTCACGCACTTTCGTGAGCTGAAGCAGATCGAAGAAGGTAAAGGTTTCGGAAATGGAGACGAGCCCTGCTTTCTGCCAGCCAGCCAGTTGGTTGGCCGAGATGTGCAGGATGCGCAGGACGTCCGCTCGACAGAAGTGGTTCATGTAGGCCCCGCCAGAATCACCGCAGGGCTTGCTACGATTATCAGCGGAAGTAAACGCGGGCGCAAGTGGAAAACAGCGCAAAGCAGTGGAAAACCGGGGCTTGCATCCCTTTACCGTTCTGGTTACCGGCAGTTACAATCGAGGTACAGCCGACGTAGCTCAGTTGGTAGAGCAGTCGATTCGTAATCGACAGGTCATCGGTTCAAGTCCGATCGTCGGCTCCAGATTTCAAAGTACTTAGGCGCTCGCATGAGCGCCCTCTTCCTGAGTTGGCGAGCCCGCAGGATCGCCTTCCGCTGAGGCGGGGACGAAGCTTGCCGCGAGCCCTGCGGGCTGTGGCTCTGGGGCGCGAGAACTACTTGTTTGCAGGATCGGATTTCGGCGGGGAACGGGCCGCCGCCATCTACAGCTTGATCGGCACGGCCAAACTGAACGGCCTTGATCCGGAGGCGTATCTTCGCGAGGTGTTGCAGCGCATCCCCGGCCATCCCGTCAACCGCATTGAGGAACTGCTGCCTTCGAATCTCGTAGCAACAACCGAAGCCATCCCTTGCTAGCCGCTCCCAGCCATCACTTCTCGTAAGGGTCCATTTAAATCCTAAATGGACACTTACCACGCGCTTGTGCCGCCGGTGTCACAGCGGTCCTGGCCGGACGGTTACCCTCGACCGGGGCTCGATGGTTCTAAATGAGCAGGAACTGCGAAATTGCGTTTACCGGGGACCGTTCAATGACTTGCTCGCTGCCCTCGAAAAAGAGACATACTGGCGCAAAGTTAGGGGAGGTATCCTGAAGAATTCCGTGATCACCTCTCATGTTCGTTAGAACAGGCGTATGTGTCCTGTAGTAATATCCTCTAATCTTTTTAGGGAACGAGCTACTTGTTTCATTTCGGAGGAGCACATAATGAGACTGCTTTGCCGTTGTAGTGTTACCCTGCTGCTTTTAATTTCCTTCACACCAACTGCTTCCCCTCAAAAAAAGGGCGGTGGCTCTACACCGGCAAGCGCAAGCCCGGCCGCGGCTCCTCCGGCCACATCCAGCGGGGCGTTTGAATCTCAGATGCTCGGATTCGGGTCAATGGATCTGATTGCAAACAATATCGCCGAGCGGGTCTGCACAGTAGATTCGACTCTGACGTCCGAAGAGATGACAGCCCGAAGAACTGAAATCAATGCGACCCCGGCAATTGTGATATTCGATCAGGCGACATTTGCGTCGCTACAGTCCTATGAGGCATTCGTGACAAATGCAACACTTGTCACAAAAGTCTACAAGGCGCTCTTATCGGACCCCAAGAAGGCCGAAGCTGCGCTGATGAGGTTTAATAGAGAACATGAGAAAAAAGCGGAGGACGAGAAAAATGATTACGAAAAGTACCTCTTCAGTCAAAAGATCGATGACTTGAATCTGACCGGGGCGGTGATCGGAGATCCGATTTCTGACGCTACATCACTGCTATCTGCGCTGGCGATTTCTTCCAATACCGAATCTCCAGGCTCAATCACGATTCCTGACAGCGCGATGGCCATTGCTCTTACGCGCGCTCTTAAAGAGCAGAGCAATTGCAAAAAAAAGACGATCGTTTACCCGCCACTCTTCGGATACGGATCTATATCTGACACGGCAAAGGTGGACATCGAAACGGACATTGATGAGGTCATGGTTATGCGCAAGGCAGCGCACGAGGATGTGGATGCTCGGAACATCGAGTTTATGAAAACGCACCCGTCAGCGCCGCCAACCCCCGTGCTACCGGCGACCCCCACAACGCCTCCAGTACCTGCAAAGCCCGCGACGCCGGGGCCAGGGGACAGCGTACTTATCTCAGCGCTCACCGATGCCGACGGGCTCTTCGATAACTTAATAAACTCACTTCTTCAAGTGAATTCAACAAGCGGAATCGTCGGCAGCGCTGCAGTAATTCAGGGACGACAACTGGCGGTGCTGATTGCCGGAAAGACGGACCCCAAAACTAAAACTGTAGTTTCGCCAGCCTATGTGCTTCTGGCAACAATCGTTACTGCCGGAGGTACCACGCATCAGCACAAGACCTTCTGGACGGCTCTAACCACTGGCGACAAGTTCACCTACAGTGGCGGAATGGCCGTAGGTTTTGCCCTCTGGAAGTCGGGCCTTACGTCGCCGATTATGACGGATGTGATTCGTTATCGATCACCACTGATGAAGATGAAGAAACCCGAGGATCTGAACGGCATCAATGTGGGTGACACACTGAAACCTTGACGAATCGATATTTCTTTACGGTGCGGTGTACGGTCGGTCGAAAATCGGCAAAACGCACAATCTGACCGGCAGTAATCGGGCTTTGTGTGAACATGGAATAGCAGTCATGGTCAAACGGTAGCACCTGCTCGAAGAGCTGGGTGCGGTTCGGTAATGCACGCCATCATCGGCGCTGAAGACCCTCTGCCCGACAGATACCTTGAGAGTTGGCCCAAAGTTGGTCCAACCGTGACCAACATCGACCGCTAACCCCAACAAAACCAAGCATTCCACTTTCCACCACGCTGGCCGTATTGTGTTGTTAAGTCGTTTTGTTTCAGCGAAATCCTTGGGGTTCAACGACTAGATTCGTAATCGACAGGTCATCGGTTCAAGTCCGATCGTCGGCTCCAGCAACTTCTTTTGTTTTTACCAACTGCCCTCCGTGACTGGTGGGCATTGTTTTTGATTGTGGGGATTTTGTGGGGACTCTCACATCACCCTCGGGTTATTACGCTGATCTATAGCATCCCGAATCACGCCCAATTCAGGATGCTGGTAGATCCGCGTGGTCTTCAGGTCCCCATGGCCCATGGCGTCGGCCACGGCGAACACGTTTGCGGTAGCCCCAACGGCATACGTCGCAAACGCGTGGCGCGCACGAATCGTCAACGTGATCGCCTGGACCCAGGGCCCTATCTCCCGCGATTTTATTTCGCTTTGGGCGGGTATCCCTTGAACAGCTTGACGACCGCTTTGTCGAGGTTGTTTATATTTTTATTGGAATTGTCGGTGACCGTGTCAGTAGCCGAGCCGCGCCAGAGATCTTGCTTGTTCTTCGCGTCTGCCAGTTCTACCACCAGCGTGGCCTCCTTGGTCACCCAAGTGTTGTACGTGACCGGTCCACCGCCGCCCCAGGGACCCCAATACCAGCCCGGCCCGAAGCCGTATCCGGTTCCCACCAGCGTCTTCTGGTCCTTGATACTCTTGCTGTACGTCACCCAAACATCGGGATTGGAATTGGCATCGACTTTTTGCAGCCCCTTCGCCTGCAGCTGCTTGTCAACCGCGTCGGTGATGCGCTGGTCCCACAGACTATTCGCCGGGTGAGGACTCTTCTCCCATGCGTAGGTATGGTATTGGGAAAAGTTCGCTTGACGGTCCCAATCGATGTTGGTTTTTTGCGCAACGGCTGGAACGCAAGCTAGACAACTGAGGACAACCAGGGCAAGAATTCGGCTCTTCATCATGGCATCTCCGTTCAACAAGCTTGAGGTCCTGCACAATGAGAATGAAGCATAAATGAGCTCTCATTGCATGGCTCAAAGATACTATCCCGGCATCATGGCCGTCCAGGGTTCTGAGCAGGCAACCACCCCGGGGTTTTCGCGGAACCTTATTCTTGCAGGTGAGCGGAATGCCGATCTGTGGCTATCTGTGGACTGGTTTTGACCGTTGTCTGGTTGGTTGCGCCTATTTCCAGCCCACGGGGTGCCGGAAGCGGTACCATATTGCGGGCCCTCGTCACCTGTCCCGGTGATAGCGGTCACGGCGGGGCTGCCCCGCTTGGGGTGAAATAGAACAGGCCTCAAACTAGTCGTTCGATTCCAGTCGAATAACGAGCGATTCCAGTTCTTATTATCGGCCACAGAAAATAAGCTACAAGGTTCGAGGAGGACCTCTATGAGTGTCGTAACTACATCCCAGCCTGGAATCAAAACTCCGGGCAACTACATTAACGATGTTATGACGCTGGTGAAGACCAAGAACCCAGCAGAGCCTGAATTCCATCAGGCAGTCCAGGAAGTACTCGATTCTCTGCGCCTCGTGCTGGAGCGCCACCCGGAGTACATCTCGGCGCGCATCCTGGAGCGCATCACAGAACCCGAGCGCCTCATCATGTTCCGTGTGCCATGGTTCGACGACCAGGGCAATATTCAGGTCAATCGCGGCTTCCGCATCGAGATGAACAGCGCCATCGGCCCCTACAAGGGCGGGCTGCGCTTCCATCCCTCGGTCAATCTCGGCATCCTGAAGTTCCTGGCCTTCGAGCAGGTCTTCAAGAACTCGCTGACTACGCTGCCCATGGGCGGCGGCAAGGGCGGCTCCGATTTCGATCCCAAGGGCAAGAGCGACAACGAAGTCATGCGCTTCTGCCAGAGCTTCATGACCGAACTCTGCCGCCACATTGGACCGGACACTGACGTTCCGGCCGGCGACATCGGCGTGGGCGGACGCGAGATCGGTTTCATGTTCGGCCAGTACAAACGCATCCGCAATGAATTCACCGGCGTGCTCGCCGGCAAGGGCCTGAACTGGGGCGGTTCGCTGATTCGTCCCGAAGCCACCGGCTACGGCTGCGTGTACTTCGCGGAGG
>PLYW01000188.1:5490-18122 GCA_003151875.1 Acidobacteriaceae bacterium | reverse complement strand
TTTGCCCTTGCGCGAGTTGCCGTCGCTGCTGGATTCCTGGAAGGCCATGGCTTGATTCTACACGCAGACGCACGCTTGTCCGAACCTGCGGCGGCGCTTGGGCAGCCGTGCCGCGTGCATCACTGAGGTCGGCACGAGCATCTTATTGGGCACGGGCCGCGAATTGGGAATGTGCCACCCGCGTCGCCACTTTGATTCCATTCTGGTGTTAGGAAGCTAAGCGCCGTCTGCAAATACTGATCTTATGCATCCGCAATTTTGTTTAGCAGTGTTGAAAGCTCCGGCCGCGATGGCAGTGCTGTGTCTCGGCTTCGGGGTGGCCGCGTACTTTGGTCTGCGCCACTCCACCAAAATTGTGTTTGCGCTCTCGCGCAGCCGCTCGCAGTTATTTTCCGTGGGAGCGGGCATGACGTTGCTTGTGATTGTCTTCCAGATGCACAACTGGGGCCGGACGCCGCCGGCAGGCGCCAATGATGAAGACCTCCTGGCAACCGCCGCTCCATTTGCGGCAAGCGGAGCTGGGATTGTCGGCCAAGCCGCTCCCGCCGCAGTGAGCACCTACCACAACGACAATGCTCGGACCGGCCAGTACATCAATGAAACCGTGTTGACGCCGGCGAACGTGAATCCCGCGCGCTTCGGCAAGCTCTATTCCTATCCGCTGGATGGGTATGTTTACGCCCAGCCGCTCTACATGCCGCAGGTGGCGATTCCGGGAAACGGGGTCCATAACGTCGTGGTGGTAGCAACCCAGCACGACAGTGTTTATGCCTTCGATGCCGACTCCAGTTCCACGACCCCGCTGTGGCGAGCCAACTTCCTGGACCCAGATGCCGGCATCACCACCGTGAGCCCGGCGGACGTGAACGCGAGCGACATCGTGCCGGAGATAGGAATCACCGGCACTCCCGTCATCGACGTAGCCAGCAACACGATCTATGTCGTGGCGGTCACCAAGGAGAATGGCGCTTTTTATCACCGCCTTCACGCTTTGGATGTGGCTTCGGGCGCAGAAAAATTCGGCGGGCCGCAGCCCATCCAGGCAACGTATCCCGGCGCCGCGCGCGAAAGCGTAAATGGCATGCTGGCTTTCGACTCCCGCTTCCACCTGCAGAGGGCGGCGCTGCTACTGGACCAAGGCCGGCTGTATGTCGCCTTTGCCTCCTACGGCGATGTAGGCGCTTATCACGGCTGGATCGTTGCCTACGACGCAACCACCCTGAAGCAGACCGGAAGTTGGGTGACCACTCCCAACGGCTATCAGGGAGGCATCTGGATGAGCGGCTGCGGGATCTCCGCGGATGCGGAGGGCAACCTTTATTTCTCGGTCGCCAATGGTCCGTTTGACGCATTCGGCGAGCCGCCGGGTGTGAATGTGAGCGACAGTGTCGTAAAGCTGAAGCCGGGGCCGGCCGGTTTGTCGCTGCTGGATTACTTCACGCCTTTCAATCAGGCAGCCATGGCGCGCGATGATTTGGACCTGGGATCGGCCGGCGTGGTTCTGCTGCCGGACCAACCCGGTGCATATCCGCATCTGGCGGTGACCAGCGGCAAGAACGGCCACATCTACGTCCTCAACCGCGACGCTCTCGGCGGCTACCGGGCGGACGGAAATCGCAATCCGCAACTGGTGCAGGAAATCTCTGGGCTGCGCGAGCAGATGGGCACGCCCGCCTATTGGAATGGCTACGTCTATTTTGGATCGGGAGTCAGCCCGTTCAAGGATTCCATACGTGCTTTCCTTGTCCGCAATGGAATGCTGGCGCATCCCGCGGCTTCGCAAACCCAGGCCGTCTATTCCTTGACGCGCAGCACCGTGAGCGTCTCGGCGAATGGCGACGCGAATGGAATCGTGTGGGCGGTGCAGACCGACGGGTACTACACCTCCAAGCCGCCTGGCGCCGCTGTGCTGCACGCCTACGATGCCAGGAACCTGGGACGCGAGTTGTACAACTCCAATCAGCGACTGGCTCGCGATAACCCCGGACCGGCGTCGAAGTTTACCGTCCCTACCATCGCGAATGGCAGAGTATTCATCGGCACGGCAAATCAATTGAGCGTTTACGGNNTGGGCAGTTTGCGATTAGCCACTGGCAGGCCGCATAATTGCATCGGCTGAAGGGCTAATTGCTAAATGCTAAGTGCCAAGTGCTTCTTCATGAGAAAGATTGTCATCCTCTGCTGCGCGCTGCTTTGTTTGCTGCCGGGCTGCTCGTCGGGCAACAAAACTGACAGCAGCAAGGAATCGCNNAAACCAGCCGAATACGAAACCGGGCGCACTGCCTTCCAGAAGCTATATGTGTCGGCCCGCATGTGGGCGGCGGACGTGAAGCCATTCCGCTTGCAGTCGCAGTTCTCCGCCGACGCTCCCACCGACCAAGGCAAGAGCGGCCTATGGCGCGGCTCGTTCGCTTCCCCGGCCAAGCGCATGCTGAAACTGTTTGTCTGGTCGGGTTTGGTGGGACCCGACGCGCCGGAACAAGGCATCAGCTTTTCCGCCGAGGACACTTGGAATCCCAGTAACACGTCAACCGAGGTATTCGATCCAGGATTTCTCAAGGTGGACAGCGATGCTGCTTATTCGGTGGCGCAGAAACACGGCGGCGAGAAGTTCACGCAAAAGGACCCCAAACAACCGGTGTTCTTCGTTCTCGACTGGGACGTCTCGAAGAACCAATTGCTATGGCACGTGATCTACGGTAACAGCCAGGACGAAGCCAAGTTGCGGATTGCGGTGGATGCCACCAGCGGGGAATTTGTGCGGGTGGAAAAATAACGGCAACTCTCCCCGCATGAATGCACGGCTCCCAACAGACTAACGTCTATTTCCCTGCGGACTTTGAGGGCTTCCATCCCGCCCAGATGGGAATGCCTTTCTCGTCGCGCAGCGTGACCGTGTTGGTTCCATCGGTGATTTCGCGGGCCAGTATCTCTTCTTCCGGCGCATCCGGGGCTCTCGCGCCCACCACTTCCACCTGGTCCCCTTTATTGAACGAGGTGTCAATTTCTTTCAGGAATTCACCGGGAGCGACGTGCACCAGCACCGTTTTGCTGTCGGTCTTCACCACCAAGTGGAGGCCTTCGAATTCGCCCGGCACCTCACGGACTTCTATGATGACGCCCTTGATCTTTACCTCGTTGGCCCTGTCATACTTGGGGCCCGTTGTCTTGCCTGGGTGCTGNNTCCGGCCACAAAACACTCCGGCATCTCCAAAGGAGGTGCGCACCCGGACGCGGCGCTTTCCCCCTCGGGTCCCACCGCGTCTTACCTAAACGGTTGTGGCGCTCTTGCGACGCCATATGCGTCCCAAACTCATTGCTCTGCAAGCTCAAACGTAGCTCCAAAGCTTCACAGGAAGCAGTGAGCCGGGTCACAAAAGCGGGTGATTCTTTGCCTGAGTTCCCCTACCTCGCGCCGCGCCGGAGGCGATCTCGAACCGCGACTTCCCTGCCTAACACCACTCGATTCAGGTTTGCGGTTTGGCGCTTTAGTGGCATAATCGAGCAACTTCCAGCAGATTCGCCTGAAGGTATAACTTTGCGGCCATCTTCGTCTTCTCGCAGGTTTCTGTCCCGGCTCCGGGCTTCGGGGCCCCGGTACGAAGACCGGCGCGTGGAACAGGTGCTGGCGTTTTCACGTTTATTTCTGGCACTGACGTCACTGGTAGCTTGGCAAATCCATCCCCTAGCCAGCAGCCCGTATTACCACTTCGGACAATTTGTCCTGCTGGGCTATGCCGCCCACAGTCTGCTGCTACTGGCGCTGCTGCAGATACACCGCATGCCGACTCGGGGCTTCGTAGTTTGGGCGCAGGTCAGCGACATCGCATGGCCCTCACTTTTGTGTCTATTCACCGATGCGCCCAATAGTATCTTTTTTATTTTCTTTCTCTTCGCCATGCTGGCGGCGGCTTTCCGATGGGGTTTTGCGGAAACCATGACCACCGCCGTGATCGGGACCGGGCTGTTGCTATTTCAGGCGGTCGTCGTGAGACACGGGTCTCCCCTGCTGCAGCATNNGGATTTCTGCTGGGCTTTCTTGCCGAAGGGGAGAAAGAGCTGCGCGCCGAGATCGACCTGACCAATCGGCTCTTGTCGCTGGCCCGGGTCGGCGGTCGTTTCGCGGTGTCTCTGCACGACGCCCTGATGGAATTGGGGCGCGTCTTTGACAGTCAGCAGGTGTACGAAGTTGTTTGCCAGAGCAGCACCGGGCGGGTTTTTAAGTGGGTACCTACGGCCTCACCGGAGCGGCCCGTCGCAACCCAGGAAATTGCTCCAGTGCAACAAGCATCGGAGCTGATGCGGAGTTATCCTCACACCTTCTACATGCAGAGCACGGGCCAGAAACAGAGATACCGTATTGCCGCCCTGGACGACGAAGGACGGCGGCTGGAACCTTCGCAGCTGCAGCATCTGCCCATGCCTGTCTCTGGGGCCCATTCGGTTCTGGTGGTAAGCCATGAGATGGGACGGGATTGGAGTGGCCGGTTTGTGGTGGTAAACGGTTACGTCGGCCGCCGGCGCGAACTGGAACTTCGTTTTGCGCAGAACATCATGCGCCAGGTTGGACCGGCGCTGTATTCGGTTTATCTGTTTCGCCACTTTCGTTCCCGGGCCGGGGCGGTGGAACGCGCCCGGGTGGCCCGCGAGTTGCACGACACGGTGATCCAGTCGCTGATCGGTATCGAGATGCAAATCGATGTGTTGCGCCGCCGCGGCAACAATGATTCTCAACTCCCCGCCGAGTTGCAACGGATCCAGGATTTGCTGCGCCAGGAGGTCTTGAACCTTCGCGAACTGATGCAGACCATGCGGCCTCCCGATGTTGGACCGCATCAATTCCTTGACTTTATTGCCCAACTCGTAGAACGTTTTGCCAGAGACACCGGAGTGGCCGCCCGCTTTGTCTCGGAATTGCAGGAAGTCACCCTGCCCGCTGCTACCTGCCGCGAGCTGGCCAGGGTGGTACAAGAGGGTCTGGTCAATATTCGGAAACACAGTGGCGCGCAGTCGGCCATGGTGCACTTCGGCTCGCAAAACGGTGCGTGGAAGCTGGTCATTGACGATGACGGCAAGGGTTTTCCGTTTACCGGCCGCTTCACCTTGACCGAGCTCGACGAATTCCGCCGCGGACCGACCGTCATCAAGGAACGAGTCCGGGCAGTGGGGGGAGACATGGTGCTGGAATCAAGTCCGGGCCACGGATCCAAACTCGAAATCACCATTCCGCAGAAAGGAAACGAGTCCTATGGATAAGAACGACCCGTCGGTGCGCATTGTCATCGCCGATGACCACACCATTTTTCGCGATGGCCTGCGCCGCTTGCTGGAGGCCGAGCCTGAACTGGAAGTCGTGGGCGAGGCGGCGGACGGCGCAGAAGCCGTCACCCAAACCCGCCGCCTGACGCCTGACATTCTTCTGCTGGACCTGGCCATGCCGCGGGTGCCGGGAATGGATGCGTTGCGCGAACTCTCGACCGGGGACGAGGCCACCAAGACCAAGATCATCGTGCTCACGGCGGCGGTGGAGCGCCTTCAGATCGTGCAGGCCTTGCAGATGGGGGCGCGCGGCGTGGTCATGAAGGAGGCCGCCACCCAATTGCTGATGAAGGCCATTCGCACTGTCATGAGCGGTCAGTACTGGATCGGCCGCGAAGCCGTTGGCGACATTGTGGACTTCATGCGGACGAATGCCTCGGGCGAGAAACCGCCGCGTAACTTCGGCCTTACCAAGCGCGAAATGGAGATCCTGGCGGCCATCGTTGCCGGGCTTAGCAACAAGGAAATTGCGCGCCGCTTTGCGCTCAGCGAAGACACGGTGAAACATCACCTCACCAACATCTTCGACAAGGTTGGGGTTGCCAGCCGCCTGGAGCTGGCGCTCTTTGCGATCAACAATCACCTTACTGACCAGCAGAATTAACTTTGTGACCGCGGGAGTTGAATCGTCGGCTTGGGGTCCGTCATCACCATCAGAGAGCGCGGTCAGCCCAGCGCGACAACTCTGACGGATGAGGGTTCATATCCAAGCACCGTCTTTCGGATTAGAACCCTATTCAGGAGCGATAGTGAACATGAGAACCAAGGCATCCCTGTATGCCATTTTGATGCTCGCAATGGCGCTCGGTGTTTTGGCTGGGTGCTCTCGGAAAGCAACTCCCACCGACGCCCAGATTACGATTGAAATACAAAGCAAGCTTTACAGCGATTCGGCCATCCAGAGCCGGCAGATCGAAGTGCAGGCCGCCAATGGCGTGGTCACGCTCAACGGCCAGGTTGGCAACGATAGCGAACGTGCCGCAGCGGCTGGCGATGCGGCCACCGTGGAAGGCGTAAAGACGGTGGTCAATAACCTTCAGGTGCAGCAGGCCGAGGTATCGNNGGCGCTCTCGTGGCCGACGACATTGCGCCGGATGCCTCCGCTGAGCAGACGCCTCCGCCTCCTCCGCCGCCACCCGCTCCTCCAAAGAAGGTCACGGTGCCGGCGGGAACGCAGTTGACCATCAGACTGGGCAATGCCCTCGATTCGGAGCGCAACCAGGTCGGCGACACCTTCCATGGTTCGCTCAGCGACCCGATTGTTCTGGATGGTGAAACCGTGATTCCGTCGGGCGCGGAAGTGGTAGGCCGAGTGGAAGATGTAAAAAGCGCTGGCCGCTTCGCCGGCAATTCGGTGCTAACGCTGGAATTGACTTCGCTATCGGTGAACGGCAAGACTTACAACATTCAGACCAACCGATGGACCCGCGCCGGAAGCGGCCAGGGCAAAAGCACGGCGACTAAGGTGGGTGTCGGCACTGCCGCCGGCGCCGTTCTCGGCGGAATTTTCGGCGGTGGCAAAGGCGCCGCGATTGGCGCCGCGGCCGGAGCGGGCGCCGGAACTGGAGTTGCAGCGTCCAAGAAGGGACAGCAGATCCAGTTGCCGGCTGAGGCGGTGCTGAACTTCCAGACCATCAACGCCCTGACCGTTACACCGCAAGACAGCAATGAACGCAACGCCGGACGCACACCGCTGTCGTAAACGATTGCTGGAAGCGATTCGCAGGCGCAGTCACAACCCGGCTGCGCCTTTTTTGCGTCTCAGTTGGTACGCAGTATTCCTTGGCTGCGGTATCCTGACTTGAGCGGTTCCGAGGTTTCTGTATCTAGCGGTGGGTGGAGCACGCCTTCAGGCGTGCATACCAAAGCTGCAGAAAAAGGGCGAGGCTTTAGCCGCTGAGGTAAGGCCTCTGGTTACCCCAGCGGCTGAAGCCGAAATCGGAGGCAACTCTCAAATGCACCGCTGAAACGGTGCTCCACCCGGATACACCAACTCAGAATCTGCCCTAGAGTTACTCCATGCCTAAAATCACCGCGCTGCTGCACACCCATAACGATGCGCTTTGCCTGGGCCGCGCCTTGGACTCGCTTCGTCCCTGCGACGAGGTGCTGGTGATTGACGAAGGCTCGGAAGACGATACTTCGCGGGTCGCACGCCAGCATGGAGCGACTTTCAAGAGCGCGATCCCCGGCGTCACCTTTGGCGCCTATGCCGCCGACGCCGCGCATGACTGGATCCTCTGCCTTCGTCCCGACGAGACCCTTTCCGACGATCTGGAAGCGGCTTTGTTCGATTGGAAGAGCGAGGAGCCCGCAGAGAACACAGCAGGCTATCGCATCTCGATTCGTGAGCAGAACGGCAACGGGGAGTGGCAAAGCTGTCCCCCTGAAACCCGGCTGGTCAATCGCAAGCTGGTGAANNACCACAACACGCTTTGGACCTAGCTATCGAATGCGCGCTGTTCGTCGTGGGGCTGGCCTTGGGCAGTTTCCTGAATGTCTGCATCAGCCGCCTTCCCCGCGATGAGTCCGTCATCCGCCCCAGGTCGCACTGTCCGGCCTGCGGCGCTTTTCTGCGCTGGCACGACAATATTCCGTTGTTAAGCTGGCTGCTGCTGCGCCGCCGCTGCCGCCATTGCGGAGCGCGAATTTCACTGCGTTATCCCGCCGTCGAGTTGCTGACCGCCGTGTTGTTCACCGCGTGCTACATGTCGTTCGGCCCGACGCTGGCAACGGCAAAACTCTGCCTCTTTTGTTTCCTACTGGTGGGACTGATTTTCATGGATGCGGAGACGGGCCTGCTGCCGCGGGAATTCACTTATTCCGGAATCGTGCTGGGACTGGCGCTCTCCTGGTTTGCCCCCACCGACAGCGCAGCCACACAATTTTTTCTGCGCGCGTGCGGCGCGCAGCTTCCGGCCCCTGCGCTGCTGGCGCTGCTCGATTCCGCCATCGCTGCCCTGCTAGGCGCCGGCTTCTTCTACCTGGCGTGGGCGCTGTACTACCTGCTTCGCAAACGTCACGGATTGGGATTCGGCGATATTGCGCTCACGGCCATGGTGGGAGCGTTCCTGGGGCTGAAGCTCGTGCTGTTTGTGATTTTCTCCGCGCCCTTGGTGGCCACCGTTTATGCTGTCTTCCTCCTACTTCCGCAGCGCTTTCGCAAGACTCCGGAGATGGACGGAGCGCCGACGGGGCAATCTTCTGATCGGGAAAGGTTTCTGGCGCAGGAACTGCCGTTCGGCGTATTTCTGGGCGCGTGTTCTCTGGCCGCAGTTTTTTTTGGCGAGTCAATATGGCGCTGGTATCTGAGGTTTTATTAGCCAACGCGCTCGCTCAGGCGCGGCCAGAGCTGGCCTGCCGCAGTCGTTTCGCGATTTGTTTTAGATGGTGCCGGGCATGGGTGCGATGGAAACGGCGCCAGTCTTTCGCATTCATGGGGCCGAGGACCGGATGGTCGAGTATCTTGGCCACTCTGCCGAATCGTTTCTCCGCATTGGCCAGCGTCGCATCCATGGCCACCAGAGCGTCATTGAATTGCCGCAACGACTCCACTCCGGAACCATTCGCCGGGTGGCTCGTCTTCGGCGCGCTCCGCCCACTGGGCAGCCATCCCATTTTCGCCACATAAAAGGTCGCTAGTTTGTCCTTCAACGTGGGCTGGCCTCCCAGCGGCTTGCCCCTTTGCAGGGCGCTCTGGGTCCCCTGGGTGGTGGCTGTGTAACTCAACAGAAGGTATTCCAGGATCTGGGCGCAACTCCACTTTCCTGGCGGGGCGTAGCGCCAGTCGTCCGGCGACATGGTACTGGTGACGCGTTCCACTTCACGGCGGATATGTTCCAGCTCAGGAGACACAACACCACCCCGCAAAAAAGAGAAGTGGGCTGATAGCAGCCTCGACGGTTGCAATAGTATGAACCACAACTCTTGACTTTGCTCCAGCGAATTTCTTGTAATAGGTTAATTTTGCGGCAACCTACACACCTAAGTGGCGCGAATCAGTTCAGGGATGACTCATCGCTGAGCCGTGGATGGATTTCCATGTCCGACACCAGGCTTATGCGGCTGCACCGGCTACAGCTAAGCCTGGTATCGAAATAATCTTAAGGCGCAAAGGGAATCTAGGAAAATTGCTGGCTGCGGGTCGGCTCCGTTTGTGTCAGCGACGCCAGCATGGGCAATCGGGCTGCGCCGTAGAGTCCGGCATCGCTGCCCATTAAGGCCCGCGTGACAATGGTGTGCTTCTTTCCCGCCATGGCGCCATCGGGGGCCGTGACCTTATAGATGAAGGAGCGAAACTTCAACTCCTCGATCATGGCGGGTGCGAAAGCGTCCCACGCACTGGCCACGCCGCCACCAATCACGTACATCGGGAGATTCAGCGCGTTGACCATACTGCCAATGCCAATTCCCAACGCGCGTCCCACCTTTTGATAGATACGCTGCGCCGACACATCGCCTTGAATTGCCAACTGGTAGATGACCCGCGAATTGAACTCGACGTTGCCGCGTGTAGCCCGGGCCAGATCGTCCGCTCGTCCGCTGGCGATCGCCTCGTGTGCCATGCGCACGATGGCCGTCGCGGAAGCATACTGCTCAAGGCAGCCCCGGCTGCCGCAACCGCAGGCATGCCCGTCCGGTTCGACGCAGAAGTGGCCGAGCTCTCCGGCCATGCCGTTCATGCCATGCCAGAGGCGGCCATTCAGCACCAAGCCGCCTCCCACCCCGGTGCCCAGCGTGTACATGGCCATGTGATCGGTATCGCGGCCGGCGCCCAGCCATTTTTCTCCCATGGCGGCGGAGTTGGCATCGTTCTCCAGAATCACCGGCGTTCCCAGCCGGCGCTGAATCTCATCGCGTACCGGAAAGTTCGCCCAGTCGGGAAGGTTGGGCGACTGCATGACGGTGCCGGTATCCATGTCGATGAATCCGGGGACCCCAATGCCGATTCCCGCCAGTTGCCCCAAGTCGCGATACTTCGCCTTTAACGACAGAATGGCATCGCACATTTCGCCGATGACCCAGTCGCGNNAGCAGTTTGCCGTCGGTATCGACCGCGGCGATGCGCAGGTTGGTGCCGCCCAGATCAACTCCGATGGAATACACGCCCATGTTCAGCCTTTCACGAGAGCTTCGCGCTTTGAAAGGGCGCGGCTTCAGCCGTGCCGTAAGCTGCTGTCCTTACGATGGCTTTAGCCACTGAGGGAGTTCGGTGTTTGAGACAAAGTGCGAGTTCCCTCAGGGGCTGAAGCCCACTCTGATGCATACTTAACGGCACGGCTGAAGCCGTGCCCCTTCAAAGCCTGCTGCTTCAGTTGCGAAAACAGACGCATAATATAGCTGAAGTGCCGCCCCACTCTACTCGCAACCCTACCCAATTCTGAAACCGCTCTACTTCTGACAGCGCGAACAATAATGACTGCTGCGTCCTGCGATGATAACCCGCTTGATGGCGGTGCCGCATACCAGGCATGGCTTGCCCTCCCTGCCGTACACGCGATGTCGCAGTTGAAAGAACCCTTCCTTGCCTTCGGCATCGACATAATCGTTTACCGACGACCCGCCCAGCTTGATCGCCTCGCGCAGAACCGCTTTTAGCGCGATGTGCAATCTTTGCAACTCGGCATGGGTGAGCGACGCCGCTCGCCTGCGGGGCCGAATCCCGGCGCGAAACAGCGACTCGTCAGCATAAATGTTTCCCACCCCGCTTAACAGCTTCTGGTTCAGCAATGCGCTCTTGATGGGAGTTTTGCGTTTGCGGAACAGGGCCATGAATGGCCCGATCAGCGACTGCAGCGGCTCATCGCCAGGAGCGGCAAATCCTGCGGCGCTCTTTGCTTCGATCCGCACCACCGCCAGGCGGCCGAAGCGCCGAGGATCGACGAATCGCAGTTCCCTTCCCGACGCCAGCTTCAGTACCGCGTGAGTGTGCTTGGCGGTTTCTATTTCCGGCGAAGCGATCAACAGGCGGCCAGTCATCCCGAGGTGCACAATCCATTGCGCGTCAATGGCTACCGCCTTTCTGGGCGGGTTTCGCCGGGAGCGCTGCAAATCGAAAACAATGTGCTTGCCCACGCGCCGCACTTGCACGATCCGGCGGTGTTCCAGCACGAACGCGATTTCGGCGGCAGACGATTTCAGCGGCTCAGGTTTTTCTCCCAGCCACACTGAGTCAATCACGTCGCCCGCGATCCGCTGGTTCAGTCCACGCGCAACGGTTTCGACTTCGGGGAGTTCGGGCATAAACTGTTAGTGTACGGCGATTCGGGGAGAGCGAGCCTTCGCCTGTGCATTGCGCCATCTTTAGCTCAACCTGTAAAATCAAGAGTACGCGGTTCGTCTCCCTAAACTTCCCCGAATTCTGATCTTGTTTTGCAATCCAGAGGCGAGTTGTGTGCGAATCTGCGCGGCCGTTCGCGCTCGATGCCGGGCGTCCGCAAATGGAGTACGAAGTTGAAAACTGGCAAGACAGCAGTAATTGTCGGCGCGCAATGGGGCGACGAAGGCAAGGGCAAGATCGTTGACGTTCTCTCCGAGCGCTTCAATGTGGTCGCACGCTATTCGGGCGGCCACAATGCCGGACACACGGTCACCATCAAGGGCAAGAAGTTCATCCTTCAGCTCATCCCCTGCGGCGTGCTGCGCGAGGGATGCCGCGGCGTGATCGGCAATGGGGTGGTGCTCGATCCCTTCGCCTTCATGAAGGAAGTGGATGCGCTGCGCGCCACCGGCGTACACGTTGACGGCAATCTGTTTGTCAGCAACCGCGCGCATGTGATCCTTCCCTACCACCGCATGATCGAACTGGCATCAGAGAACGCTCCCGGCCGGGTGAAGATTGGCACCACTTCGCGGGGCATTGGACCGACTTATGAAGACAAGATGGCGCGCAGCGGATTGCGTGTGCAGGACCTGCTCGACAAGACCCTGCTGAAGAAGCACATTGAGAACGCCTGCCGCGAAAAGAACACCATCGCGCACGCTTTGTTTAACAGCGAGCCCCTCGATCCCGACAAGATGTTCGCCGATTACGCCGAGATCGCCGACCGTGTCGCTCCTTTCGTGACCGACACCGCGCTGCTGCTGAACCGCGCCATCGCCAAGGGCGAGTCGGTGATGTTCGAAGGAGCGCAAGGGACCATGCTGGACATCGATCACGGAACCTATCCCTTCGTCACCTCGTCCAGCGCGACATCCGGAGGAGCGGTGACCGGCACGGGTGTGCCCCCGACGGCAATCAACATGGTGATCGGCGTGACCAAGGCGTATTGCACGCGCGTAGGCGGAGGCCCGTTCCCCACCGAACTGAAAGA
>PLYW01000188.1:0-5484 GCA_003151875.1 Acidobacteriaceae bacterium | reverse complement strand
GGCTATAAGGTTAACGGGAAGGAAGCGCAGGAGATTCCCGCGCAGGCATCAGGATACGAGGAGATCGAGCCGGTTTATGCCAAGCTGCCGGGTTGGAAGTCGCGCACGTTTGGCATGAACAGCTACGATCAGTTGCCGGCGAAGGCGAAACGATATTTGGAATTCGTCGAGAAGGAATCGGGCGCGAAGGTCGGTATTGTTTCGACTGGCCCCGATCGCGAGCAGACCATGTTTATTCCCGAGTTCGCGAAAACACTGAACAGCGTCAGCGGGAAAAGTAAATAGGAGCAAGGGCGCAAACTGGAGGATGGAATGGTCGTACTGGCCGTGACTTGGATGGCAAAACCGGGGCATGAAGACGAAGTCGCCAGGATATTCGGCAAACTTCAGACCGCGTCGCGGCAAGAGCCGGGCTGCCTGATGTACATCGTGCATCGGCACCGAACGGACGCCACGCGATTNNCATCGCCCGCCGCGGGCAAGGTTTTTTCCTCCTTCAGTTCTTCGCGCAGAATGTCGAACAGCGCCACCAGAACTGACGCCACCACCGGCCCCAGAAACAATCCCAGGAACCCGAACGCTTCCACGCCGCCGAAGATAAAGAAAAGCAGGACCAGCGGATGTAACTCCACCCGCCCACCCACAATCCACGGGCGGAGGATGTTGTCGACGCCGCTGACGATCACGACACAATAAACCAGAAAAAACACGCCCTTCGCAATGGAACCGATTGCCAGCAGGTAAATCACGACCGGGGCCCAAACCAGCGCCGAGCCCACTACTGGAATGATGGAAGCAAAACCGGTAGCCAAACCCAGCAACAGGGAAGACTGCATGCCCATGAGGCGCAGAGCGACCCCGACCAGCGTGCCCTGCGCCACCCCCACCGAGAGGATGCCGTAAACGTTGGCGATGATGGTGTCGGAGATATTGCGATACAGCCGCACCACCTGCTCGCGAGACAGTGGAAGCAGCGCCCCCGCGCGATACGCCCACTGCGCGCCGTCGCGAAACAGAAAGAACACGACCACGAACGTGATCAGCGCGCCAATGATGAAGCGGGCGATACCACCTAAGACATTGGCGCCGAAACCGACCAGCCACACACTGACCTTCTGCGTGTTGGCGCTGATCATGTCGTTCAGATCGTATTTGGAAAGGTCGACCCAGCGGCCAACATAGCTGAGAGGGCCCTTAGCCAGGGTCATTACCAGCGATGCGAATCCGCCCTCTTCGAAGCTTCTGCGACTCAGGTAATGCGCCGCCACCAGCGCTTCGTTGGCTGCCAGCACGGCGATGATGAAGCTCGGCACCGCAAACACCAGGACCAGGAGCAGCGTGGAAAGCAGCGCGGAACTGCCGGGCCGCCGGTGGTTCCGTTGCAGAATGCGCTCGTGCATTGGATAAAAGACGACCGCCAGAATGATCGCGAAGGCGAACGGCTCCAGGAAGGACCGGGTAATGACAAACGTGAGCCCGAGCGCAATCAGCAACAGCACGGAAAGAAATATGATGGTGGCGCGTTTGCTGTTCATAAGGGCCGCTCAGGTTGTAACAACAAGCTTCTGCGCAGAGGCAAAGAGAACTTCATTTCCTGGCCGCGGGTCAGTGTGGAACAAACGTCACGATTACGTAGGTATCGACATCCGTGGCCACTCCATTTTGTTCGAAGGGTTTGTATCGATATTGCGAAACTGCCGATTGGGCCGGCTCCAACAAAAGCGGGTGACCGCTAACCGCCTTTGCGTGTTCGACTTTTCCGTCTTTATTTATCTCCGCCTGAACGACGACGCAGCCCTGGATTCTCCCGCGCTTGGCAGCCTCTGGATACAGCGGTGCCACTTGGGATGCTATATGGGACTCTGCGGTTACCGTATCCATGCGCATCCTTGATGCCTCGCCGGGTGTTCTGGGCCGCACAAAATCGACAACCACGTCCCCCTGCACCTCCACTGGCTGGCCGTGTAACACGGGTTGCTTGTAATGCCATTTCTTCACTGCAGCAATGGCCGCTTGCTCCAGCACTGCTTGCCCACACTTTACCGGGCCAACTTCAAGCACCGATCCGTCCTGACCGACTGTGACCGAAAGAACGACTGGGCCTTCAATCTTGGCAGCCGCCGCCTTGGCGGGATAGTCAGGATCGACTTTCTCGGTCACTAGACTGCGCATGAGTCCGGATGACACGTTGACTCTTTTTTGCCCCTTTTGGGCGTAGGCGTCCTGAGTCGCAAACGCGAAACCGCACAAGAAAATCAGGAAGAGGACAAAGGCTTTCATGGCTTGCTTTGCGGAGTCGCACTTTTCATGTTGCATTAATTTTTCCCTCCAGACCTAGCTCGCACTTGACGTTCAACATCAAATGTATTCGTTTATAATACATTGTATGGCCGGCTCAAGCGTTCTGACTCTCCGGGTAGATACCAAGCTCAAGAAAAAACTCGACAAGCTCGCTAAGACCACCCAGCGCAGCCGCTCGTTCCTGGCGGCGGAAGCCATCCGGGAATACGTCGCCCTCAACGAGTGGCAGATTGAAGAGATCAAGAAGGCGATACAGCAGGCCGATGCGGGAGACTTCGCCACCGACGAGGAAGTAGAGGGAATGTTTAAGAAGTGGGCAAAGCGTGCGCGTTAAGTGGCTGCGGGCGGCGCTTGCCGATATGGACGCCCAATTCGAGCACATCGCCAAAGATAACCCAACCGCTGCGTTTAGAACCATCCTACGGATCCGCCGGACAGTCGATCTGCTGGAATCACACATCGCGATTGGCCGTCCTGGGCGGGTGCCGGGAACACGCGAACTCGTGGTTTCTGGAACGCCTTATATCGTTCCTTATCGTGTACGTGCCGGCGAAATCGAAGTGCTGAGAGTTTTCCACGCAGCTCGAAAATGGCCGGCCCAACTGTAGCTTTCCAATTATCCATTTTTCCCCGCCAGCCCCAGTTCCCCCGCAATCCCGCCCATCGCCTCGATGCAAAATGCTATGTGCTCATCCAGATCAATGCCCAAGCCGGCGGCGCCCTTGATAATGTCCTCGCGGCTCACGGAGCGGGCGAACGCCTTGTCCTTCATCCGCTTTCGCACCGACTTGGCATCCACCTCGGCCAGCGACTTGTTGGGCTTGATCAGCGCCGTCGCGGTGATGAAGCCCGCCAGTTCGTCGCAGGCAAACAGCGCTTTCTCCAGACTCGATTCGCGACTTACGCCCGTGTAGTCGGCGTGCGACATAACCGCCCGACGGACGTCCTCGGGATAGCGACGCTCTGCCAGGATTTCATTTCCCTTGTAGGGATGCTCTTCCGAGGTGGGATATTTCTCGTAATCGAAATCGTGAATCAGCCCGACGATGCCCCAGCGCTCCTCGTCCTCGCCGAACTTGCGGGCGTAGGCGCGCAGGCACGCCTCCACCGCGAGCGCATGTTTGCGCAAACTTTCTGACTGGGTGAACTCAGTTAGTAAACACCAAGCATCGGAGCGAATCATTCCGTGTTTCTCCCGTGTTTCATGCGGTTTTATTGCGCCTCGTTGGCGTGCGATTGACGGATTTGCACAGCTTTCTCGGTTTTCACCCGACAATCCACTTGACTCTAGCAGAGGAATGCCGCAAAGTTACGCTTGAGTTGAATGTTGTGCCTGCTCTGGCACTCGCGCAACCCGAATGGCCACGACTCTCGCGCCCGTAGATTCCCGGGAAGTGGTGAGATGCGACCAATGTCATCTCGTCCAGTTTAAAACCACCAACAATCTTTGCCGTCGGTGCCGCACATCGCTGGATGAGGATGAGCCGGAGCCAATCTTCGCGCCCTCCCTCCAGATTGCGGTTCCGGCAACGTCCTCTCACTGCGAGGTGCGGGTGGCGCAGGCCATTCGCAGCTTGCGCCTGCGCGGCGGGCTAAGCCAACGCCAGCTCGCGCTGCGCATGGGCGTGCCGCGCACTTACGTCTCCAAGATCGAGAACGACAAGGCCACGCCGACGTTGTCATCGCTCAACCGGCTGGCGACGGCGCTGGAGGTCAGCGTCCCCGACCTGCTGCGCGCTTGCGGACCGTCGCGCGAAGACGAGATCAACGAGCTGCTGGCCGATCCGTTCGTGGCCGAGCTGCTGGAGTTCACCTCCAAGCTCAATGCCATGCAGTTGTCGAGTGTGCTCGCCCAGGTGCGCGACATGGTCTTGCATCCACGGCGGGGTGCGTAAGAGCGGGTTACTTCTTGACGAACCCGGTTGTGCCAATAGGCCAATAGAGAGATGCCGAAGGTCAGTGTCCTCGGCATCTTTGACTTCGTTTCGGGTGGAAGGGGCGATTTCTCCGGGCGTCTCATATCGCTGGCTCTGTGTCCTTTGAATGGCAGAAAAATCCGGCAGCTTGCTCAGGGCTGCCGGCTAGTGTGCGTATCGCTTCGCTTAGTTCTTAAATTATCTTTTCGGCTGGACAGGCTAGCCGATGATCTTCTTGCGCCAAATTCCTGCGAGCCCGAGGATGCCAGAGCCCAGTAACACCAGAGTGGATGGTTCCGGCGCGGGCGCTGGCGCGTGATAATCGGTATCGTTGATAGTAAGCGTGGAGACATCCAGCACCTGCGTCCCGGTAAATCCACCATCCACGTCCAGGTAGATGTCAGCGATTTGTGTGCTGCTGACGCTGCCGGTTGCAAGAAACTGCGCCCAGGTGACTCCGACGTTGGGATTGTTGTCTCCGCCGAAGCCGTTCGAGTAGACCCGCGCGTCGCTGCTCAATAGGTCAGCGTAGTTCCCTGTGTTTCCCCACTGCGTACCGCCATTGGGATCGCTGAATGATCCGCCACCTAGCGAAGTTCCCCAATAGAGGTAAGCCTCGTTATTGCTGGAATCCACCAACGAGAACCGCGGGGCACCACCGCCGAAGGCGCCTGCAGCCATCCAATATTCCGCACTCAGGCTGGTGAGTGTGGCCGGGGTCAACGATCCCGACATCGCCACGCCCATGCCCGCGTAGCCAAGACCTGAGGTATCCGAAGTAAACTGCCACACGTAAGGCTGCGGAGGAGGGTTGTTGGCCGGACTGCCGGGTGTTGGAATGACGGCTGTGGCGCCGTAGGTGAATAAAGTATCGGCCATGGCCACCGAACTGAATGCCAAGATCGAGGCGAAGATCGCCAGAAAACTGAGAACGAGTACCCTTTTCATAAGCTGCGCTTCTCTTTCTGGTTCTTGTGAACCGAGTCTTAAGGAGGGTCCGACTTCATAAGATCGGTCTCTCCGTTAAAAGTTAGGCGCGTCGGTCTTGCGGACGAACCGAAGTGGGCAACTGCCTTTAAGGAAGCATCGAACTCCGCCCCGCGTTCGAAGCGGGTTCTTTTCGTTAGAACCTGGTTAGGAACTTACGCCGAACGATCTGAGAGAGGTTGCGTTTTCTGGAACCGCAACGCCCTGCTAATGGACCGGCTCTCTCAGACGGTGCGTTCATCCTTGCGAACGAGGCTCGCGAACTCTTTCGCCCTTGACG
>PLYW01000198.1:264-4036 GCA_003151875.1 Acidobacteriaceae bacterium | reverse complement strand
CTACTGGATTGTTCTGGGCACTCTGTTGGCTGCAGTCGAGCGTCCGGAGGAGTCGCTGCGGGCGTTCGGGACGGCCAGCGATCTGGCCCAACATCCCGCCGGGGCGCCTCTCCGGCTGTCGGCCGCAGTAGGCCGGGCCAGCGCTCTGGTCAAGCTCGATCGCCGCGATGAAGCTGGGGATTTGCTGACCCGGGCCACGCTCGAGACTCCGGTGGTCGGTACGCCCCGGCCCGGCGCCGGCTGGTGGCTGCTGGCCGGGTTGCTGGCCGACAAAGAGAAGTTTGAAGCCGCACTGCGGGCGATCAATCGCGCCCAGAGCCTGGAGCCCGACAACGTTGACATCCGCTTGAGCAAAGGAAAATACCTGCTGAACCTGGAGGACTATCGCCAGGCGGAGGATGTTTACAAACAGGTCGTGGCGGTGGTGAGCGGAGACCACGATCGGTTCGAGGCCCTACTGGGGCAAGGCATCGCCTTGCACGGTCTCGATCGTAACGAAAAGGCCATCGACGTATTGCGGGAGGCATTCAGCCAGGCGCCCGATGATACTTCGCGCGCCGATCCCCGCCTGTGGGTCAACTTGGGCAAGTCCTACAACTCGCTCGACCGGCTCCCGACCGCCCTGCGCACCTTCCAGCAGGGCTGGCGGCTAAACCAGGGCCAGAAGAAATCCAACGATCTCGCGTTGGGGGTTTCGTCCATCCTCATTGCGCAGAAGCGGGACCGCGAGGCTGCCGATTTCCTGCAGGAAGCCGAACAGCGGGTGGTTCCCCACCCTGACCTCGATCTCAATCTCGGCATTGCCCTCTACCGTCTCAAGCAAAGCACGGCCGCCAAACAGGCCTGGCAGAGGGCCGCGGAGGCTGGGTCCCAGCAGGCCCGAGAGTATCTGGAAGAAATACCCAAGGCGGCCCCCGAACCCGGCGACTTGATGGGCTACTGGTTCGGCGACAGCGCGCCGCCCTGGCGCAAGGTCTTCGGGGGTTTGCTGACTTTCCTCATTCTGTTCGTGGCGGCGTTGCCCGTCATTAGCAAGGACGCAGTTCATTGGCTGCGCTGGCTCAATACCGGCGACAACTATAAGTTAGGTTGGATCTGCCTGGTTCCCCTGGTGCTCATCTTCCTGGCGCCGGTGCTGACCAAAATCAGCTTCGGCCTGGGACCGGTCAAGCTCGAGGCCGCAACTCCGGGGGTCACCGCCAAACCCAATATGGATGCGCTTCTCGACAAGCTGCAGTCGGGCGCCGGTTTAGGTATATCTTCCAGTCCCAGCGGGAGCGTAGGCCAGTTGCCAAAGCCCTAGGGATGAACCTTTTTCGTCTGTCACGCTAGCGACGAGTCCGGTCGCCATGGCGACCGGACGCGGAGTCGAAGGACCCCTATACTGCCAGCTCACTCTCGCCGGGCACGTTTTTCGGCGGAACGACGAGCGCAAACCGCGGCGTCCCGCCATTGTGAATATTCGACGAACAGCCGGCGAATCCTGCACTTGGNNACTGTCCGCGCCACTCCTCGTTCCCCGGTGCATGTTCCCGCGCCACCTCCCCGGCAACTCGACGATCCCGAATTGTTCATCAACCGCGAACTGAGCCTGCTGGATTTTCAGAGGCGAGTTTTGGAAGAGGCGCAGGATGCCAGCAACCCGCTGCTGGAACGGCTGATGTTTCTGTCGTTTGTCGGATCCAATGTGGACGAATTTTTTATGGTGCGGGTGGCCGGCCTGAAGCGGCAGATCGAAAAGGGCGTAGTCGATTCCGGTCCCGACGGCATGAGCGCCGCCGAGCAATTGCGCGCCATCCGCGCCTCGGTCATCCGCTTGTATCGCGGCGCCCATGAGTGCTGGAGCAAGGAGCTGGTGCCGGCGCTTGAGNNTTCCCGCACATCTCCAACCTCAGTTTGAACCTGGCGGTGCTGTTGCGAGCGGGCGAAGGGGAGCAGCATTTCGCGCGCGTCAAGATTCCCGATTCGCTGCCGCAGTTCGTTCCACTGAGCGCCGCGCCCAAAGCCAAGAGCCGCGCGAAAACCGCCCAGAAGGAACAGTGCTTCGTCTGGCTGGAACAGCTGGTCACCGCCAACCTGGGGGCCCTGTTCCCCGGCATGGAGATTCTTGAGGCCCATCCTTTTCATATCACCCGCGATGCCGACAGCGAGATTCAAAACCTGGAAGCCGGCGATTTGCTGGAGTCGGTGGAAGAAGGCGTGTGGCAGCGCCGCTTCGCGGATGTGGTGCGGGTGGAAATCAATGAGGCGATGCCGGCCACCGTCCTCGACATCCTGGTGGAAAACCTGGAGTTGGAGCGCGACGACATCTACAAGCTCGGCGGCCCGCTGGCGCTGGTTCGAGTGCGGCATCTTTGCCGGCTGGACCGTCCCGATTTGAAGTTTCCTCCCTTTGCTCCCGCTCTGCCGGCTGCCTTGGCCAAGGAGGCGGAAGAGGAGGACATCTTCGCCATCATTCGGCGCGGAGACATCCTGTTCCACCATCCCTTCGATTCGTTTCAACCCATCCTTGGTCTTCTGCAGAAAGCCGCGCGCGATCCCAACGTGCTGGCCATCAAGATCACGCTCTACCGCATTGGACAAAACGCCCCTGTAGTCGACGCCTTGCTGGAAGCCGTGGAAAACGGCAAGCAGGTGGCGGTCCTGCTGGAATTAAAGGCGCGTTTCGACGAAGAAAGTAATATCGGGTGGGCGCGCAAGCTGGAAGAATATGGCGTGCACGTGGTGTACGGATTGCTCGGCCTGAAAGTGCACTGCAAGGCCGCGCTGATCGTGCGCAAAGAGGGCGACACCATCCGGCGCTATGCCCATCTATCCACCGGGAATTACAACAGCATCACCGCGCAGCTTTACACCGACATCGCCATGCTGACCTGCGATCCCGCCATCGGCGCCGACTGCACCGACCTGTTCAACTTTCTTACCGGCTATTCCGCGAAAACCGCGTATCGCAAACTGCTGGTTGCGCCGGCAACCCTGCGCCAGCGTATGCAGGCGCTGATCGAGCGGGAGATTGAGCACCAACGCAGCGGACGCGGCGGCCACCTGATCATGAAGATGAATGCCCTGGTGGACAGGAAGATGATCGAGTTGCTGTACCAGGCTTCGCAGGCCGGGGTACGAGTGGACTTGCTGGTGCGGGGCATCTGTTGCTTGCGGCCGGGTATCCCCGGAATCAGCGACCACATTCGCGTCATCAGCATCGTCGGACGTTTTCTGGAGCACAGCCGGGTGTTCTATTTCCGCAACGGCGGACGCGAAGAAGTGTACTTGGGCAGCGCCGACCTTATGCCTCGCAACCTGAATCGCAGGGTGGAAGCGGATTTCCCCGTTCAGGACAAGGACCTGATTCGCGTGCTTCGCGACGAGATTCTCGGCACCTACCTCAAGGACAAGGCCAAGGCCCGGCATATGAACTCCGAGGGCAAGTACGTGCGCGATCCGGATTTCCAGAAGAAGGGTGCCTTGAACAGCCAGGAGGCACTCATTGAGCGAGCCATCAAGCGGCAGAAGTTGACTCAGGCTTCGCGGACCAAGCCGACGGTCAGTGCGACTGCACCAAATTAGGGCCGCCCTGGAACGGGCATGAGGGATTGGGACGCCGCTGAACTCTCGTGAACTGGACCGCCGCCTGCGGCCAGCATTGTGCGAAAATCCGGGCGCACTTGATTCCTAGACAAGTCGGGAGGACGTATGCGCGAAGTGATCGCAACCAACGACGGGCCCAAAGCCATCGGGCCATACTCTCAGGCCATCAAGGCCAACGGCCTGG
>PLYW01000198.1:0-180 GCA_003151875.1 Acidobacteriaceae bacterium | reverse complement strand
CGTCGCGCTCGCGTGACGGACCCAACGCAAGGTGAAACTTTACCGGCCCAAAAAATAACCCTCTCGAATCCGAGAGGGTTGCAACGTGAAGAGACGAAGAGGCTTACGCCTTGGTTACTTTGCCGCTGCGCAAGCAGCTGGCGCAGACCCGCATACGCTTATTGCCGGTCTTGGTCTTAG
>PLYW01000164.1:473-2693 GCA_003151875.1 Acidobacteriaceae bacterium | reverse complement strand
ACGGTCGGCATCGACCTCTTGCGCGTAGGGATTGGGCATGATCTCGACCGCGCCCGGGCCAAAAATGTCGCGCTGAAAGATGTCGCTGAGCGACGCCTGGGGATCGACGGAGAAGACCAGCACCTTGTGCCCTTGCTTCGCCAGCCAGTACGCCGTGGCGGCGGAGAAGGTGGTCTTGCCGAGTCCGCCCTTGCCGCCGAACATGATGTAGCGGCGGTCTTTGTGGGTTTCGAATGTTTCTCGCAATGACATGAAAAGTCCTCGTATGAATTACTGCTATTGGTTGGCGCTGCTGCCGGCTCAGAACATCGCGTCCGATACGTCCTTTTCCCGCAACATGCGGCGCTTCCACGTCGAGATGTTGGGAACCACGTAGGGCAAAAGCCGCAGTGAGTAATAAGGAGGAAGAATGGGGACCCCGATAAGGTCTCCCATGGTGATCAGGATGAACAGGTGTTCCATGCTGGCGCGGGTGCGCAAGGCGTAGCGCGACATATCATGCGCGCTCATGCCGTAAGCAATTTCCTTCAGCTTGCTGAACAGTCCCTGTTTCTCTTCTTTCTCTTCGGTTTCTTCCTTCTTGGTCGGATCGTCTGGCATAGTCACAACTCCATTCCGTGTCTGTTATTGGCTCGGGGCATCACACCCCGTGCAGATGAAACTCTTCCCGCTCGGAGAGGTCACGCTCGCGCCCGACCCTCCGTTTCCAGGTACTAATCATAGGTACTGCATAAGGCAAGATGCGAAGCGTGTACAGCGGCGGCATCACTGGGACGCCAAGCATGTCACCCATGGTCAGGAGCATGAACGCGGACTCCAGTTCTCCCCGCTGTTCCCGGGCTTGCTGCTCGAACTCGAAAGAGATCATGCCGTAGAGAAACTCGCGGACCTTGTCAAGCCAAGTCCGCGTCGCCGGCATCGTGATTACGCGCATGTCAGGGCTCTTCCGTGGCGAGGGCGTATGCCATAATGGTCGTCGATTCTTTGACTCAGCCGCAAAACCAATGTCACCAGAGCTATCCATCTTCGTGGTGGTTGTCATCGCCATCGTCGGATGGTTCGCGCTTGGTACGCACCTGAATGTCCGCAAGGGCCACCGCTTCCTGGAATGGCTGCAGAGCGGCTTGCCGCTGGTCGGAGAAAAAACCACTCTGCGCTGGCTGGGCTCTTCCGTCGTCCACCTCCAGATTGAGAACGCCCGCGAGCCATTCCGCCGAGTCGAAGTCCTGGTCGTTTTGGAACCCCGGGACGTCCCGCCCTTGTGGCTGCTCTCGCGCCTCCGCGGCAGACGCGATCTGCTGATTGTTCGTACCGAGTTGCGTTCTGTCCCCAAGATACAGGTCGAAATCCTTGATCGGCAAGCCTGGTCGGTCCGCGCTATCGAGAAAGAAGTTCGACAGCAGCAGTGGCAACTGGTTCCCTTCGAAAACCCAGGGTTCCAGGTTTACGCTCTCGCTCCGGTTGCGAACATCGCTGAGTTGCTGGCCGAAGCCGAACGCCCAGGTCTCTCGCTGGTTCGCATCGGAGTGCGCCGGGCCAAAAACAGCTTCGAGATGCAGTGGCGACTACCTTCGCGGCCAGCCTCTGCGGCACGCGCCGTTTTCGAAACCGTCCAGCGCCTCGTCCGCCAAATTTGAGGCTTGCACCAAGCCCGAAGACTTCGTGCAAGCTTCGCTAAGCTTCTCAGTCCGCCGCCATTGGCCGTACCTGCGCCGGCCCTTTTAGCCGTCCCCAAGCATGCCAGGCGTCGTACGCGATGACCAGCGCCGCCACAAACAGCAAGACCGCAACCACGATCATCGCCACTGCGCCCAGCATGTTGATGGTCTGCGAGGCGATCTGCTGGTTCGACAATATGCTGGCGTACAGGTTGTAGGCGGTCACGATGATGGCCGCCATGGTCGTGATGTACATGAACAGCATCGGCCAGAAGGCGAACCGCGGACTGCGTCCCACCGACTTCAGCCACAGGCTCACGATCAGCAAACTCAGCGCCGCCATCAGCTGGTTGGAAGCTCCAAACAGTTGCCACAGGTAAATCCAGGTTCCACTCAGAACCAGGAGCATGGTCAAGCCCATGGAAATGATGGCCGAAATGTGCGGATTCTTGAAGCCCAGCCACACATCGCCCAGCCATTCACCCAGAGTGACGCGCATGACGCGGAAGACCAGTTGCACCATGGTCAGCACGATCACCACGAACACGCCGAAGCCGAGCGC
>PLYW01000164.1:0-431 GCA_003151875.1 Acidobacteriaceae bacterium | reverse complement strand
CACGCGATGGTCACAAACAGCATCGGCCAGATCGGCTGAATTGCCGGCAGGTTCTGAACGATGTGGCCGGCTGCGTCTTTCGCTTGCGTCATGGGAATCCACCACGCGCCCAGCGCGGGCGAGGAAATCACCTTGGTCTGGAAAGTCACGGCCTGGGTCATCACCGTGTTCCCCAACAGTCCGCGGAGTCCCGCGACGACTGCACCCAAGGCCGAGAAGCCGATGGTGAGGAAGGTGATCCAGAAGCCTATATAGTTTGTGGGCTGGGCGAAGCGCCAGATCGGCAAGACCGTCCCCAGATACGAGAAGGCGAAGATGAACAGGCACCAGAAGATGAACGAGGGCAGCATCTTGATGGCGCCGCCGCCGGCCACGTACTTCGGCACAATCTGGCCTTGGGCATCGACGGTCATCGCCGCCAGACGCGGATC
>PLYW01000054.1 GCA_003151875.1 Acidobacteriaceae bacterium | reverse complement strand
TCACCAGTTCACCTTTCAGTACGTGGCGGCCGCGAGGGTCGGTCTCCACACGCTGATGCATGACCCCAATGACCGGGTCGGCCGAAGCCGGCACCAGCATGGAATTGGGCTGCATGCGCACGCTCTTCACCGTCGCGAGCGGTACTTTGAGGAAGTCGATGCGGAAAGGCGATATCTCTTTGGGCAGCAGGGTGTGCGAGATCTTGTCGAAGCTGCTCTCCTCGCCCAGCACGTTTCCGTCTTTACCGGTCAGAGTGGCGCTCACCGAGACAAAACCCGGCACCGTATCTTCATTCTCGATTTCGCCCACGATGATCGTATTTTTTCCCTGCGAGATGGCATTCATGGAGACGATACGCACTCGTGGAGCTTCCACATTTTGTGCGCCCCAGTCGTCGCTGGAACCGCGCGTGATGACATCCCAGCGCAGATAGTTCGACTGGATCACTTGCGGCGGCACTTTGGCTTCTTTCTCCAGCGGCCACTCCACTTTCCAACTGTCGCCTTCCTTGAGCACCGTCAGGTCGCGGGTGTCATAGAACGCGCCCACCGCGGTGGCATATTCCAAGGTTGCGCGCACCAGCGCCTGGCTATCGCTCTGGTGAAGGACTTTGACGTCCGCCTGCTGCAACGATGAGTAGGTGCGCAGGCTGCCGTCCCGTCCGGAAAGATCGCGAGCAAACGCCGGCTCATCGCTGTTGCCGGCGTTGGCGACATAGGCGTAGGCGCCCCGGTAGTCATGCGCCTTGACATGCGCGAACAACGATTGCACCGCGCCTTCCGGCGACTTCGCCGGCGACAATTCACTGGGCCGGACCGTCGCCACAGCTACCAGGACCACGGTCACAATAAGAATCAGGATGGGCAGCAGTCGTTTCATTTACTTGGCCTCCCGCAGGACCATGGGCTCATTCGCCACAGGCGCCGGGAATTCGAGGGTCTCTCGCACCCGCCGCCGCTCCGGCAGCAGCAACACCAGGAAGAGAGCAAACAAGCTGCTGGCGACGGGCAGAATCCCCCACATCAGTCCCTCCGTTGCGGTGGGCATGAAGCCGACAAACTCCAGCGTCTTCGCCGGCGGCACATCTTCCTTGGTCCACAGCGTGACGTTACCGTTGTCGTAGCTCTCCGCCTGGCGCCATCCGGCGAAGGCCAGCAGCGGCTCGTAGAAACGGTCGCGCACAAAGATGTACTTCAGCCCATATTGATTGGCGTGCTTCAGCACCGCGCGCAGTGATTCCATTCCCGACGTGCCGTAGTACTTCGCGTTGTAAAGCTGGCCAGCGCCGTAGGCGGTCATTTCCGGCAACAGGCGGGCCGAGTTGTAATCGCCATCCACGCTGCCGGCGTTGGCATAGGTGGAAACCTTGGCAAAATTGCTGCCAAATCCCAGCGTGATGTAGCGAAACTGGGAATGATCGTCGCGATTCAAGAAGGCGATCACCTGATCAACGTTGAACGGCGAGCTGTTGATTGGATGAATGGTGATCCACGCCACCGACATGGCCATCGTCGCAACCGCGGCGATGGACAGACCGACCATCGCCTTCAGCCGGAAGCGCTGAATCAACTCCATCGCCAGCATGCCGACGAACGGCATGGCCATCAGCGTCGCCCAAAAGGTGAAACGTTCAAAGGTGAGGACCTCGTAGGCGCGGCCCAACAGAATCTTGCCGACTGGGGTTGTCCCTCCCAGGCCGAGAAGCGTGGTCACGTACCAGCCGAGCAGCAATGGGCGGAGCCGCCGCACGGCGGAGCCACGCATCACGATGTACGGAATCGCCAGGATCAATGCCCCCATGGGAATGAGGAAGAAATTGATCCCACTAAAGGGTTTCAAGATGAAGTTGTCGCGCGAACCGTGGGGAATCGGCATCTGGTTGATGGGATTTCTTAGCAGCGCTACCCAATAAGGCCACAACACGATGGCCACTCCGGCGGTCGCGATCACGGCGAATACCACCGCCCGGCTGAGAACTCCGCCGATCGAAGCCTGTTCCTCATCGGCTGCATCCTCAACGCCCTCACGATCCAGGATTGCGAGCACCAGCACCGGAATGGCAAACAAAATCGCGCCGAACAGCAGGGTGACGTGGTGGACCGCCGCGGCCGCCCAGGCGATGGCCACTCCCTTGAGCAACGCGGTGAATCGCGCCCGGCGCAACCACACATAGAAGAAGGGGACGGCGTTCAGAGTGAGCGCGGCTGCGGCGGTGGTGGGCAACTGCCCCGACTGGTAAACCAGCATCGCCAGCGAGCCCAGAAATACCGAACCTAAAGCCGCATAGCTTGCCGAGACTTCATCCACCCACAGACGCGCATAGCGATACATGCCGATCGGTAGCAGCAGGATGGCAAGGAATTGCACAAACATGTACGCCATCTGCAGGCCCATGAGGTGCGAGAACAGCGCGATCCACTGGTGGGTCAGCGGCGGATAGGTGGTCTGCGAGAAGCCGCCGAACCACTTCACATTCCACGGATTGAACCAGTGATGAGCGTAGTGCGCGGCAAAGAAGATGTGGGTGTTCGCGTCATACGAGCCGGCAGGCAACTGCATCAGCAGCAGGGGGCCGTGCACCGCCAGCGCAACCAAAAGTATGGCGGAGAGCGGAATCGCTCGCGAGGGGAACGTAGGCGACTTCGAAATCAAGGGAGTGCCTCCGGAGAAACTGCGTCCGAGAGTGGTTGGATTCGCAGAAGTCGCGGCAGGTTTGCCGTGGTACTTACAGTCCAAGAATGAGCACCGCAGTAGCTTGCCGTTTTGTAGTTACCCGATCTTCCACAGTTGAGCACCGCCGTTCTCATGAATGTGGGAAGTTAAGTGCCACACAGCCATAAGGACAACAATCCGCATCCCAGAGGAATGGAATTCAGCAGGCAAGCTGGGTCCGTGCAAACGCTCAAAGTCCGCAGCGAGTTCGTTCAAGTAAAAATGAAACTTGTTCTCCTGATCGCCTATTCCCTGCTGCTGCCCGTTGCGCCGACAATGGCGCAGACGTTTGAAATTAACGGCCAGCAGGCGCCGCCGGCGCCGGCGTCGCCCAACGCAAAACAACCGAAGAAGCACCAATCCCCGGGGCAGACGAACGCGTCCGGCGAGAGCAGCATGGGTTGGGGCAGCAGTATCGAAGTTGGACGCCTGGCGCGGGCGGCCGAGGACGCGCTGCGGCATGGCAATCCCACGGCTGCCGCCGATTATGCAGAACGCGCCGTCAAAGCAGCGCCGCAAGACAACAAGCTGTGGTTTCTGCTGGGCTACACCTCGCGTCTTGCGGGACGGTATCAAGCGTCGCTCGATGCCTATCAGCACGGGCTGCAAACCGCTCCTGGCAATGCGGACGGTCTAAGCGGGCTGGCGCAAACCTACGCTCGTATGGGCCGCACCGACGATGCCAAGCACCTGCTGTTGCAGGTCATTCACGCCAATCCCAATCGCACCAACGATCTGTTGATCGCGGGTGAACTGTTCATGCGCACGGGAGACACCCAAGAGGGAATCAACCTGCTGCAGCGTGCCGAATCGAAACAACCGAATGCGCACGCCGAGTTGATGCTGGCGATGGCTTACCTCAAGTTGAAACAGCCGGACCGTGCCAAACAAATGCTTGATATGGCGAAGAAGCGAGCTCCCGGCAACGTGGAGATCTTCCAGGCGGCCGCGAACTACTACCGCGAAGAGCACGATTACAAGTCCGCGATTGCCACCTTGAAGAGCGCACCCAAGATGACTCCTCCGGTGTTGGCCGACCTCGGCTACACCTACGAACTGCAGGGCGACAAGCAGCAGGCGGCCGACGCCTACACGCGCGCGGCCAAAGCAAAGCCCGGAGAAATTGGGTACCAGTTGAGCGCCGCGCAATCCCAACTGCGGCTGGGAAATCTGGAGGAGACGCGTGCCTACCTGAACCGGGCTGCTGCGATCGACGCCGGATACTACCGCCTGCACGCCCTGCGCGCAGCGCTGGCCAAAGAAGAGAATCGCTCGAACGATGCCATTGCCGAATACACCGCGGCCATCAAGGCTTTGCCGGCGGGAGGCGTGCCGGAAGGGCAGCTCTATCCTATTCAACTGCGCCTGAATCTTGCCGAACTCTACCGCGCCGACGGTCAGGACCAGGCCGCCCACCAGCAGCTCGCTACTGCGGAAGAAGAGATCAACAAGCTCGACGTCCAGGGAACGGCGAAAGCCGAGTTCCTGCGCGTTCGCGCCTCGATAAAAATCTCGGATGACGACTTGAAGGGGGCGGAAGCCGACCTGGTCGAGGCCCGCAAACTCGATCCCGAGAACGTCAACATCAAACTGCAATATGCGAACCTGCTGTGGAAGGAGGAACGCAAGGACGAGTCGCGCCAGATCTACGGTGACGTGCTCGGCAAAGACCCGGACAACCACTACGCACTGGAAGCGATGGGCTACCTCTACCGCGAGGACGGCAACACCAAGATGGCCGAAGAATACTTCGACCGCATGGCCAAAGCCTATCCGGATGATTACGTTCCCTATCTCGCCTTAGGCGACATGTACGCGCAAACCGGGGAGTTCGAGCGCGCCGAATCGAATTATCAGAAGGCTTATAAGCTGGCCCCGCAGAATCCGGTGATTATCGCCAACGCCGCGAACACCGCGATTGAAGCGCGGCAGATCAAGCTGGCCGGCGAATGGGTGGACCGCGCCACCGGCAAGATGAATGATGATCCGCGAGTGATGCGCGAGCGCGAGCGCTACCTGTTCCACGAAGGCAACTACCAGGAATCGGCGAGGCTGGGTTACAAGGTGCTGCAGCAGTTGCCGAAAGATCGCAACGCATCCGTATATCTCGACTATGACCTCTACAATCTCGGACGCTTCGATGACGCGCTGGTTGTCGCCAATCAGTATGGATCGCAGTTGCCGAAGGAGCCCAACTTTCCCTTGCTCGCGGGGCACGTGCACAAGCGCTCGCAACTGCTCAACGAGGCGATCGACGACTACACGCAGGCCATCGCACGCGATCCCAAGATGGTGGAAGCCTACGTGAACCGCGGCTACGTTCTGAACGACATGCAGAACGCCGAGCGGGCTTCCCAGGACTTTGAGGCCGCGCTGAAGCTGAGTCCGAACAACGGCATCGCCCATCTCGGGCTGGCCTTCAGCGATCTGCAACTGCGCCAGCCCAAACAGGCCCTCGACCAGGTGGACGACGCGCAGAAGTCAATGGGCGAATCGGGCGCGACGCACCTAGTACGCGCCACCGCCTATCGGCAACAGCGTTTGCTGGCCAGTGCCGAGAAGGAATATCGCGCCGCCCTGAAATATGCCCCCAACGATTTGACGCTGCAACTGGCGCTGGCCGACACGCTGTACGACATGCGCCGCTATCAGCAGTCGATTGACGCGCTGAATCAGGCCTTAAGCCTGTCGCCCGATGATCCATTGATCTATGCGCGCATGGCGCATGCCTATGCCGAGTTACATCAGCGGGACCAGA
>PLYW01000028.1 GCA_003151875.1 Acidobacteriaceae bacterium | reverse complement strand
TCCTACCTGAGGAGCCATTCTTTTCTTGGACTTCCAGCGAATCCGCGAAAACGATCTGGGTCAGATAAGGGTCACATAAGTTTACTAGGTGGGTACAGGCCTCTACTGAACGCGTGTGGCCTGCTGCTTGACGAAGTTCACCAACTGCTGCTGGATCCGCCGTTTGGCTTCCATACCAAGATCGCCGTAGACCTCGGATGTGGTGGCAAGATTCTCGTGCCGCAGAAGAGTTTTGACCTCTTCCAGTTCGAGACCCGCCTCCTTACCCCAGGCGCTCACGGTGTGGCGGAAGCTGTGCCAGCCGATGTTGGGAAGACCAAGGGCCAAGGCAACCGGCTTGATGTGCGTCTTGAGCAACTGCGCCGGCCAGAACGGTCGCTTGCTCTTCGTGTAGGGAGAGGCAAAGACCCAATCGCCGGGTGCGCCGTGAATGGTGACGGAGCGCCACTGGCGGAGCAACTCCAACACCTCTTCCGGTACTGGCAAATTGGTGCGTGACGCTGCGGTCTTGAGTGGCGTTATCCGTCCCTGGACGCAGCCTTGGCGAAAGGACACCACGCCGAGATCCAATTCCAGATCCTGCTACTTTAGTCCGAATGCCTCGCTGATACGCGGCCCCAGCCAGCCCGCAAAAGCGACTGCCACTTTCTCGCAAGGCCCCAATCGGCTCAATAGCAAGAAGAACCCGGCTGCCGTTAACTGCACCGGTTGTTTTTGCCGTTTGGTCGAGCCACGGGGTAATTCGACCCGCTTCTCGCCCATTGGGTTCTCGTTGAGGTAGCCCCACTTCACAGCGAACTTGAACGCGAGCTTCATCACGTTCCAAATGGACCGAACCATTTTCGGTGCAAGCCCATTGGCGTTCTTGGGTGAGCGCCATAAGGAACGCAGCCATTCCTCGATGCTTGCCCTCACCGCAGGCTTGTTGAAGTCCTGCAGCCGGTAATCCTGCCAATGCGGCCGGACCCAGCGGTTCAGGGCCGACTGGTAAGACTTCGCGCACTGGAAGGACATTGGCGCCGCACTGTCCTGCACGCCGCCAAGAGGAACGTCGAGACAGGGATGGAGTATCTGCTCGATGTAGCGATCGATCAGACCACCCATGGTCGGGCATTCCGGATTGAAGGTTTCGGGGTTGGCTGACAGCCGCAAATGCTCGCTCGCACGCTCGGCTGCCGCCCGGGTTGGGTATTGCTCGTGGGTCCCGACGATGGTCTTGCGGCGCCGTTTCCGCCCTGCTTCGAATTCGACGAAACGGTACACCCATACGTCCGGCCCTCGGGAGCGCTTTTCCAGTGTCAGCGTTCCGTACTGATACTTCGACCGCCGCTTCACTCGGTCCATTTTCGAACCTCCTGAGTGCGGCGCAGATGACACTGTGAATCTAGCATGAAATGCGCCACTTCCATCGCCAGAGCACAACCATTTCTGTCGCAACCAGGTCCTTCGCCGTTGGCGCTGCGATACTGGCGATGCGCAAAAAGGGAAATCCGCGTTAGGCGATCTTGCCATTGAGCCAGTCATTGAGAGCGGAGACACGGAAGCGCCACAATTTGCCGACGTGTACCCCGCAGATCTCGCCATTTCGGGCCAGGCGCTGCAGCGTTTTGGGATGGATTTTCAGCAGAGAGGCAGCCTCATCCGAGTCAAGAAGCGGCTCGAACGATAAGGGCGCCATTGCCACAATTGGCGGTGCGGAGTTCTGGTTCGAATTTTCCATTGGGGACCTCCAAGCTTTTGTTGCCGGTTTCGGTTGGAATTTGCGTGCCGGTTGGTGATCGGCGGTACCTTGCTATGGCCAGTTTTCCGCGCTAGAACAACCGTGCCTCTCCACCGCTGTTGTTACTCCCCAATTTAAGGGTCGTCAAACGGGCGTAGTCATTGGCAGCGAATGGAAACGGCAGGAGCCGTTAGTCTGCAGCAAAGATGTCGTTGCCAAGGCCAGCTATCTCAGTTTCTGTTCGCTGACGGCGACAGCAACGGATGGCAGAGTGGCAGCTCGATTGCGTCGGGGCAATGTTTCACCAATCGCACTTTGACTGGGGACAGAACCGCATTCGCCTCGGGAAATGTGGCACGTGCGGTCGGTTTCGCGAATCACACTCCAATGGCTACCTCAAAGTCGATTCCTTCACCCACGCATTGCCTGACCTCCCTGAGCCAAACTCGGGGATTCGTACCGTGAATCACGCGGCCGAGAAAGCCCAGCCGCTCGGCAGCATTGTTGCGGTTGCGCCGGATGTCATCCTTTGTGATCTTGGTGTACAGAGCGAGGAAGCTATCCATGTTCCGGGGCTTGGCGAAGACGTATGTAGCGTGGCCCAGCTGAGGGGTTTCGACAACGACGGCTTTCTCAACGTCGAAAATGTATTCATCCCGAAACAGATAAATCCGGCGTGCCCGGCGAGAGATCTGGCGATAGAAGAATGGGTCATAATCCGCACGCCAGCTGATCTGTGCGACATCAAGGTCACCGGGAAGACGCAGTATGGAACACATTCGCTCCAGTTCGGCTTTCTCGACGGCCCGATGCTCCAGGTGCAGACGAATCTGATCAAGAGCTTGCGAGTACTGACCGAAACGGTGATGGCTCGTTCGAGCCACGTCCAATTGTTGCTGGTAATCGGCCGGGAGTTTGACCTCCAGCCGGCTCGGCAATGCAGTCTCCCAACTGACGAGTTCCCATTCCCCGCGACGTTTGCGGTATTTGCCAGTTTGTACGAATGTGCCATCTACGTCGATTTTCGTTGCAAGTAAATGTTTCCACTGATTCCAGGTGCGATCCCAAAACGTATGGAGGGCGGCTGGATCGATCCAGAATTCGAGCTTTCGACGGGCGTCGCGGCACAGTGCGCGATCGTCGTAGAAGTCGCACCTACGCAATGGAACATGGAATCGTCGGCGCCGGAGCTCCGGCGAAAACGCAAGAATGCGACGAGCGAAGAATGTTTGTCCGTCACGGGAAGGCTCTCCAGCAACGAGCAGGGAGCCAAATCCACCGTACGGAAACATGGCCGGAGCTTCGGAATCGGCCAGCAGCGCGTCATAGCAAGCGCGCAGTTCCGGCTGACCAACGATGTTGAATGCCCGTTCTAGGGCCACTCGCTGGCTGTGCGAAACTCTCGCCGATTTGAGTTCGAGATCGCGCAGCCTGAAGGCCACGCGAAGCTCGGAGGGCGAAGTGCTGGCCGGGATACGCAGGACCTCGTACAGGGTGGGATGACCGACTCTGTCGGCCGTACGCGGCAGTCGATAGAAATACTCGCGCAGGTTCTCGCAAGGCAGGAAAATCTTGGCGATGCCAAGGCTTCCCCGTTGAACCTCAGCGGAAACGAAGTACTGGTTTCGTTTGTCCTGCTTGGGCCGGCTGACGTATCCGATCGGCGTCTGATAGATATAACGGCTTGGTCCGGAGGCGGCATTCTTAGTGACGAGGATTTCTGGGCCCACTGCATCTGGCGCTGGGATCGGAAATGCGACCTCGTCGCCGACAGCGACAAACTTCGCAAGAAAGCGAGACAAGAGAAGCCTGGTTTGATTGGCCAGCACGCAGGCAGCAGGCTCCTGCCGCTGGACGCTGACTACGCGCTCCCGGCATACCGGAATGGACGGGCTGAAGGATGCAAGAGCCATGCTGCCGGCGGGATTATAGGGCTACCTTCCAGGACCGCAAAACGCCGCTTCGGACCGGAATTCAATCCTTCAGACTGGCAATTTGTTAGTTGCAGACGCCGGATTGAATGAGGCGTGATTGCGATCCAGCCACGATTAGAAGCACTCGTTCGCCGGAGCGTACCACGTCAAGGAACGCGGACGCGGTATTCGGTCCATGTGAGACCAGGCTGTCGGACACCAAGAAAATACTGGCCTGGCTGAAACCTGTTCACGTCAACGTCGACCTCGACGCAGACAACGTGATGTTCCAGCCGCGCCGCGCCACTGGTGTCAAGAATCTCAACGCCAGTTTCACTAAATATCGCGATCTCGTCGATTCCTTGGTTGCTCCCTGCCGGCAAGTCGAGAATTAGGTGCCGGGCCGATCGATAAAGTACTAGAGTTTGCCGCCCTTCTTCGGTAGGGTTTTGCGTGTTGACCGCGGACACCTGCCGGAGATCCAAAACCTCCGTTGCAGCTAACACCGAATGTTGAGTCCGCACCCACAACCATCCTGCCACAGCGAAAATGAGGACCGCAGCAGCGGCAGTCCATGCTATTGTTCGGCGCCGCTGGCTCGCCGCCTCCTTGCGGAAGTCGCTGAATTCCTGAAAGCAGGGGCTGCACGAGCTGAGGTGTTTTAACCATGGCTCGGCATCGGCGAGTCGCAGCTTGCGGAAAGCGATACTCCTGAGAACTGGGGAGTCCGGGCACCCGACGCGCTGTGGGTTCGGAAATTCGTGCGACAGGCCCTGCGCTAGCACATCCAAGAGGCGCTTATCGTCTCTGCCGAGTTCTCCCTGTTCGCTCAGCACTTGCCTGCTCTCGTTGAAGTCGTTTCCCATAGAAACGCCACGTTTACCGTCGGTATCAAACTGCAGACCTCTTGCCCACCGTCGTCCCCTTACTTGCCGTGCCCCAGGCGGGCCGCAAGCCTGCCAAGTGCATATCTAAATCGCAACTTTGCTTTATGTTCGGTCAGTCCGTGAAGTTCTGCTATCTCTCGCCAGGAGTAGCCATAGACCCTTGCGGCGAAGACCTTCCGGGTCCAATCGTCCATGTTCTCGATGGCTTCTTTCACCTGGATGGAACGTTCCAGATCACGCGCCGACTTCAAGTCCAGAGCCCCGGGAAGCTGCTCAAGCTCGCGGGTTGAAGGAACAAGCTCGATAGTTTCCGGTCTTCGTCGTTCCCGTTTCAAAGCTCGATTGAAACGATGGAGAAAAGCTCCGAACAGATAGGCTTCCGGGTCTACTATCCCCTGACTTGTTTCATTGCGTCTCTGCAGAGTCTTCGAAACCGACTGCAGCACGCCCTCCCAAACTTCGGCCGCCAAAGCCACGCCGTCGTCCGGATTCTTGTTCCCAAGTTCCCTGCGCGCATGGGCCTGTACCCGGGGCCAAAGGCGGCTCGCGACCGCTTTCAGTTCGTCCTCATTGTGGAGCTGTTGCGCCTTAGGAAGGTCCCCCTCAGACTTCGATTCCGGGTTCGACATCCAGGGGCCTCACATCTCCTATTGGGGTTCGCCAGCCAGAACAGCAGACTGACATCCGGTGAGAGGGTGTGTCAAGGTAAGCCTCTCTCCTTCTGCTTGATCGCTTTGTCATAAGGCGACTAAGCCACACCGCAGACACTGCGCACGACATAGTATGGCACTCTTGTAGAGTCCGCTTCCTATATTTGCGAAAGCCTCGGAATCTATCGTTCAAATTTTTTTGTGATACTTTTTCCGCCCTGATGTTCCTTCAATAGATGTGGGGTAACTATCGACGAACCGGGCATCGCCGCTTAGCAAAGCACCAGCCAAGCGGCCTCGCACTAAGCGCGCAATCGCGTGTTGGGAAGTCCAGACACGTCGTCGCCTCGGACAAGCGGTCAAGCTGAGGCTCAGGCGCTCCTTCGTCCAAGGAAAGAAGTATGCAACCACGAACGCGGCGCCGCGTTGATGACTGCAGCTACTTCGCTCTGGATTGATCGTAAGTAAGCCCCGTGAACGGTGAATCTCAGCTTGTTGCACCGAGCAAGCTGATGACTCTGGTCCTCCATGTAGTGAGTTTGCAGCAATGTCCCAGGCTCCGGAACAGAAGGGTAACAAGCCGAGCAAGCAGTTGGCCGCCATCGATCGATTGCTGATTGCCGGGATCAAGCAGGGGCCTGCCAAGAAGCGTGACGCGATCAACCGAATCCTTGAGCTTGTCCCGGAATGGAGGCGTGGAGACTGCTGGCAGCGCATCCGATCCCTGCGGAAGACTCCTGAACTGGCGGCTCTTGAGGAGCGCTGCCCAGACAAGCCAAAGAGATCGGGGAGGTCTGGCCCGATTCGGCGGTCGTTCTGCAGCCCATGGACGCGGGCGGATGACGACAGGTTATTGAATCTGGCCGGGTACGAACCGGTCAGCAAGATTGCTCAGCGCCTGGGCCGTTCCGTCCGTGCGGTCCGCTTCCGGCTTGGAGCGCTGGGGATGAGTGCCAGGGTCACCGACGGTTGGTCGCTGCGGGCTTTGCGGAAGTTGTTGCGCGTAAGTCCAGCCCGACTGAGGTATCTCATCGGAACCGGCCTGCTGAGAGTTCGCGATCCGCGGATATCGGCAAGCTCGCTGGCAGTGTTTTGCAATGAGAAATCTGTGGATCCCTCCACTCTCGAACGAGTCGGGGTTGCTCTGAACAAGGACGACGACGCATTTTCGTGGGAACGGGTAGCGGATCTCCTGGGTCTTCCGTTGGCCCAGGTGCAGAGTCTGGTTTCCGACGGCCAACTGAAATTGGCCGATACATTTGTTACCGACAGGGCGTTTGAGGAGTTCTGCAAGAAGCACGGCGGTGAGATCAACATGGCGCTGATTGATCCGGCCACTGCAAAGTGGCTGGTAAGCGAGTACGGCGTTTCACCATCCGCTACCCACGGCAGTTCCGTTTCCCGTGCTCAAAAGCATGCCCTGGTGATCAGGGCCTGCCATTGTGGAAGGAAGATAGCCGGCAACGCATACTTCCGGCATTCCAGGATCTGCCAGACCACGACCACGACAAACCTACAAGACGCTAGATAGACTGAACGAGTTGCGGAACCGCTATAGACTTAGTGAAACTTCACGGTTCAACCGCGGCCATGCAGTGAGGGGTTGAAGGGATGTCCCATACTCAATCGCAATACGTGGAGCTGAGCGTTGCCGACGGTAGCAGGATGCGCGCTTGGCTTGCCTTGCCGGCGAAGGAAGAAGCCAAGGCTGGCTTGATGGTCTTTCAAGAAGCCTTTGGCGTGAACGCTCATATCCGGTCCGTAGCCGAACGCTTCGCGAAGGCAGGATATGCGGCAATAGCTCCCGAACTTTATCACCGATCGGCACCAGGATTCCAAGGCAGCTACGACGATTCGGCACCTGCGATTGCTCTGGCGCGGCAACTGACAGTCGAGGGACTGGAGAATGACATCCGTGCCACCGACGCTTTCATGCGTGAACGGGCCGGCGACAGGATTGTTTGCGTCGGATATTGCATGGGAGGGCGGGTCTCGTTCCTGGCCAACACGACTGTTCCGGTGAAGGCAGCGGTTTCTTACTACGGAGGCGGGCTCGCCGATGCCGTCGGCCGTGCCTCACAGAGCTCCGGCCCGATGCTGTTCTTCTGGGGAGGACGGGACAAGCACATCACCAGTGAGCATCGGCAGAAAGTTGCGGAGGGAATGCAGGCTTCCAGGCAGCCATCAGTGCAGGTTACATTCTCCGATGCGGATCACGGATTCTTTTGCGATCAGCGTTCCAGCTACAATCCCGCGGCCGCGAAGCTATCGTGGGACCTGGCCCACTCTTTCCTGGAACAGTACCTGAAGTAGGCAGGGTTTGTCGGATCGCATGTCCAGCCGCCGCAAGCTATCAGTGATAAACGACGCCGCAAGAGCCTCCGATTGGCGGTTTGCCATCCGTGCCCTGCGGCATCGCAACTATCTGCTGTTCTTTTCCGGCCAGAGCGTGTCGCTGATTGGCACCTGGATGACGCGCATCGCCACCAGTTGGCTGGTGTACCGGCTGACCAAGTCGGCGTTCCTGCTTGGTGTCGTGGGATTTTCTGGGCAAATTCCGATATTCCTGCTGGGGCTGTTTGCCGGAGTGTGGGTTGACCGCTGGAACCGCCATCGGGTGCTGGTGCTAACCCAGACTCTGTCGATGGTGCAATCGTTCCTGCTCGCGGCGTTGGCTTTGAGCCATCGCATTACGGTGACGGACATCGTCCTTCTCAGTTTGTTTCAGGGCGCAATTAACGCATTCGACATGCCGGCGCGACAGGCGTTCGTCATCCAGATGGTGGAGAGCCGCGAAGATCTGCCCAATGCCATCGCACTGAATTCATCCATGGTGAATGCCTCGCGCCTGATCGGTCCCTCGATCGCGGGTGCTGTCATCGCGATGTCGAACGAGGGGTACTGCTTCCTGATCGACGGGATGAGCTATATCGCGGTGATCGCTTCCCTGCTGGCGATGAAGATGGTAGTCAAGCAAGAGTTCGAAATCAGACGGAGGGTGCTGCAGGAGCTCGCCGAAGGCTGGCGTTATGTCTCGGGTTTCGTGCCGATTCGTTCGATCCTTCTACTGCTGGCGCTGGTGTCGCTGGTGGGCATGCCCTACACCGTCCTGATGCCATTATTTGCCGCCAAAGTGCTGCACGGTGGGCCGCACACCCTCGGCTTTCTCATGGGTGCATCGGGCGTCGGAGCCCTCTTCAGCGCTACGTGGCTGGCCACGCGCAAATCGGTGTTGGGATTGGGGCGCGTCATTCCGACTATGGCTGCGATCTTCGGTGGCGCCCTGATTGCGTTTTCGTTCTCCCACTGGCTGTGGCTATCGCTGCTGCTGATGGTGGTGACAGGGTTCGGAATGATGCAGCAGATGGCTGCTAGCAATACAGTCCTACAGACGATTGTGGAGGACGACAAGCGCGGTAGGGTGATGAGCTTCTACTCGATGGCGTTCCAGGGAATCGCCCCTTTCGGCAGCCTGTTTGCCGGGATTCTCGCCGCACGGATCGGGGCTCCATTCACGCTGGCCATCGGCGGCGCCTGCTGTATCGCCGGAGCGGGATGGTTTCTCAGCAAGCTACCCCAGATCCGCGCGCACGTCCGCCCGATTTACGGCCGGATGGGAATCCTGCCGGAAATTGCCCAGCGACTCCAGGCTGCCGCAGTACTACAGATCCCGCCAGAGGATTGACTTTGCAAATGAGCGCGACAAAAGAAAACCCCTTCGAATCCCTTCGAAGCTCGACTCACCTACAAATTGACGGGACCTTTGGGTTTCTCCGAACGGCTAATCGTCGAGGTCAACGTAAGAATCGGCTTCCCGGCGCCAGGCCTCAAAAGATGGGTACGGACTTGGCAGTACCGAACCCCAAACCTCACTGCAGTGGTCGGCGTACTCTATGGTCCGAATGGCCCGCGGATGGCTCCGCACTTGAATGAGGATGGCTTCGAACCAGCCCTCGGTTTTCGCGTCCTGGAAGAAGTGGTCAGCGATCCAGAGCATCAGTCGCTGCCAGGCTTGAGAAGCAGCTCTGGATTCTTTTTGCCGCGCGTTCAGATCCAAGAATCCAGGGCAGCGCCGTTCAAGCTCGCACACTACCTCTGCGGGAAGCTGAGGGTAGCGGTCCAGTGCCGGCTGAGCCCAGTACGCCAGAGCCTCCCAATCGATATAGCGAGATACAGCCTCGCTAAGGCGATCAGGATCCACGAGCTTTGAAGATGATCTCGCCTCCCGCTCACTGGCCACAAGACGGGCAGTCTCGTCACACTCCGCCGCCAAGCATTTCCATTCTTCGAACGATGGATAACGGAGGGGTCTGCTTCTCTTCCACTTCTCTACGCATTCCGACCAGCAGACTTCGGCTCGCTGGTAACGCGGATCTCTTATGGCGTAATAGGTAATCGCGTTGAACCAGCCTTCTTTCTTCGCAAAGTCGAAAACGTGTTCATCAATCCAATCTTCCAGGCGAAGAGGAAGAGGCCTGTTCTTGGCCGCCGTGGGTGTGAGCTCTCTCTCCGCTTGAAGAAATCCTGGGCAATGATCGTGGAGAATCTCGCCTAGCCAATCCGGAATCTGCCCTTCGACTTCGAGGATCGAACGAGCCCACAGACTAAACTCCTGCCAGTCAATGTATTGCTGACGAGCGTCGTAAAGCCGCTGCCAACGGATGCGGCGCGCCTGATCGTCTGCGCGCTCGCGGGCGGCTCGCTGAAGTTGGGTGGCCGAGTTACGCTTGGTGTAATTTTTCGTTTTCTGCAAACCGCAGTACCTCAAGGGGCACAGGACAGGGCGCCCTCTATCGTTGTGTCGGAGCGCGCTGCCGCACCAGTTTAGCCGATCATGCTGCTCGCGCAAGGGGTTTGCCACCAGTGGTTCCGGCGGACTTGGTTCCCTGCGGGCTCGTCAATCTGGTTGGGGCCGGCGAGCCGTGCGCAGCGTCCAAGATGCTGCTCCGTAGCGATACAGAACTATAGTTCCTCAATCATTTAGCGTCAAACGGCAACTATGGATGCGTGCCCAAAAAGATTGGTGCTGATAAACACCGTGAGTCCCGCACGCTAGGTGAGGCTGTGGGTGCGGAGCTTACGAAGTTGCGTGTCGACCGAGGCTGGAGTCAACTGAAGCTGGCGGATGCCCTCGGCTATACCGAACGCTATATAGGCCAGATGGAACGGGGAAGCAAGAGCCCGACCCTACGAACACTCGCCGATATGGCCAAAGCATTTTCGATAGAGCTTTCCACCATAATCAAGGCTGCGGAGCGACGCTATCGGCACAGCGAAAAGCGCTGAGAATCACCGGTAGACACTTGCGTGAGCCGAGACTCTTGTTCCTTTATACCTCCCTTTATGGCCTCCCGCCTGCTTCCCCGCGCCTCGTCTTGGTGCACGTCGACTCGGCCGGGACGTGCGGAAAACATACAGCACAAAGGCCGCTCCAGTGCTTCCCGACTCTTTGTTCTAGGCTAATCTACGGGAAGTGCAATGCTCCCTGAAGAAGCCAAAGCGGTAGCGGAGCACCAGCGTCGCCGCTTCAATGAACTGGTGGATGTTTTCGATCGACCGCAGCCATCGGAGGTGATGGCACGCCTCCGGGAGATTGTTGCTTCAGCAGAGCTGCGTCCCGGAGCGGTGGTTCTGGATGTGGGGACGGGAGCCGGGGTTTTGATCCCGTTGATTCAGTCCTACCAGCCGTCCATGGTGTTGGCTTGCGATGTGGCGGAAAAGATGTTGCAACGTGTGCACGACAAATACCCTGCAGTCCGCACCTGCCACACCGACATCGTCTCGCTGGCCTTGGCCACGACCAGCGTGGACGCCATGTTCATGAATGGCATGTACGGCAACATTGCAGACAAGCCGGCTGCGTGCAGCAATGCGGCACGCATGCTTCGGTCGGGCGGACGGCTTGTGGTCAGCCATCCCGAAGGCAGGGCCTTCGTTGATCAACTGCGGGCCACCAGCGACCTGTTTATTGAGTCGCTTCCCACCAAAGAAGAGTTTGCGATCGTCCTCGGGCCACTGGGCTTGGAAGTGATCGCGTATCGGGATGAACCCAAGCTGTATCTGATGGTGGCGCGAAAGAGCTGACGGGTACGTCGCTTCGCATCGCACTCGGGCGCATCGTGCGGTATCACGGCAGATTGGCGAAGATTCTGGTTCCACATTGAACTTACTTAATAGAATGCCTCGTCGCAGTGCCCGCCGGTTACCGAGAGTCGTGGATGGCCTCGGGCCGGGAGTCCTGCGAGCGTTCCGAGCAAGCAAGAGCAACAAAGACAAGCCCCAGCTCTGCCGGGGCTTGTGCATAGATAAATGCGCTGACGTCAGGCGGCGGCTTTTTGAGCCATGACCGTGAGCTCCGCTTCGGCACGGAGCCAGTCATCGAGGTCATGGCCGCCTTCCCGGCCGCGCTCTTCATAGAGTGCATAGGCCCGGCAGCGAATTTCTTCTTCAAGGTTAGGGTCGGTTACTACGTTCTTAGGCTGCTTCTTGGTCGGTTCTTGTGGCATGTCGGACACTCCTTTTGCTGCGGGGGCGGGTCTGGGAAGACTCACCCGGTGGGGAACATAATTAACGCCGAATCACAGTGATTGAAGGCACAACATATCCGCTTCCGAGCAGTTAAATGAAGTAGCGTGAAGTTCATTTCCAAGGTGGTACTTCCTTCCTTAATGATTGAAACTCCGGCAGTGCCCGTTTGGGGGTAAAGTTTGGTAAAGCAAACGTGAAGATTTGTTGCGTACCGGCGCTGCACTTCTGGACTGGGTGTGTGTACAGAGTTGCCTTTCCAGAACCGACATGCCGGCCTTATTCTGAGGAGAATCACAAGATGGCATGACTTCTATCGACCTTTCCCCACCGACGTAGGGAGAGTGGACACACCATGCGAGTACTGTTCATCTCGGCGGCGGACGAAGCAGGCGCGATGACGCCTTTGCCGCTCGGTGCAGCCTGCGTGGTTGCGGCGACGGAGAAGGCTGGTCACGAGGTACAACTGCTGGCTCTGCCGTCAAAAGCGGAGAGCGAGGGGAGGATCCGGGAAACAATCGAGCAACTGCGCCCCGAGGTTATCGGCGTTTCCGTTAGGAACATCGACGATCAGAACATGAACAGCCCGCAGTTCTTGCTCGCCCATATCAAGAATGTCATGACGGTCTGTCGCACATCCCCGGCTCCTGTCGTGCTCGGTGGGGCGGGCTACAGTATCTTCCCCGAAAGCGCGTTGGCGTACCTCGGCGCTGACATGGGTGTTCAGGGTGAGGGCGAGGTGGCGTTTCCTGCCTTGCTGTCATGGATCGAGCGACGCAAGCAAGGGCCGGCACCACCCGCGGTGTATCTACCGGCAAAGCTGCCGACTCCGAGGGTATTCGCTGCCAGTCTGGATGCGCTGCCGTTGCCTGAACCGCTCCTTTGGCTGCAAACCGGAGATGCGGCGACGCGGATTCCGGTCCAGAGCAGGCGAGGCTGTCCGCTGGATTGCATATATTGTTCGACCAGCATCATCGAGGGCAGGCCGGTGCGCCGACGGTCTCCCGCGGCATTTGTGCGCTGGCTCACAGAACTGCGGCAATGCGGATTCTGCGACTTCTATTTCGTGGACAATACCTTCAATGTGCCGCCAGCGTACGCGAAGGAGTTGTGCCGCAAAATAATCGCTGCCGAACTGGGGCTGGACTGGTGGGCAATCGTATATCCGAAGTGGGTTGATCCCGAACTCGTGGAACTCATGGCCAAAGCAGGCTGCACGCAGGTGAGCCTGGGTTTCGAGAGCGGGTCAGAACCGGTGCTGCAGCAACTGAACAAACGCTTCGACTGCGCCGACGTAACTACGATCGCCGCGATGTTTCGCGACGCCGGCATAAAGCGCCATGGATTCCTGTTGCTCGGAGCACCCGGTGAAACTAGGGATTCGGTCGAAGAAAGTCTGGCATTTGCCGACGGGTTGTGTCTCGATGCGCTCAAGGTTACGGTGGGGCTGCGGATCTACCCGCAGACGCCGATCGCGCGTATGGCGGTCGCGGAAGGGTTAATCAGTCCTGATGACGATCTCTTGTTTCCGCGCTTCTACCTGGCCCCAGCGTTGCGCGATTGGCTGCCGGCCCGGGTGGCGGAACGCGATAGCCAACAGCAAACTTCCGAGTGAAGCTCCTCCTTTAAGTCAATGGTGTTTGCGGCGGGCAAATTCGGTGGAAGGGCAATTCTGTACAGATAGTCAGTCCAGAAGTGCTGCCCCTGCAGCGCCGATATGCAACAAATCTTCACGTTTGCAAACCTTCGTCGCTCGCCATGCCAAGTGCTCCGTAGAAATCGTTCGCACGCCAGTGGACTGACTGCGCCCAGATTCGAGGATTTAGCGCTTGTAGCCGATAACACGCAGGAGATCGTGCCGCCACGCGATGTCATCCTGCCCTTCGACGCCTTTTCGTGACGCGCCGTCAATCACGCCAAGCACTTCCTAGCCTTGGTCCGCGCGAGCGACAATGATTTTGACCGGATTGGTGGTGGCGCATAATCAGGCGGTAGGGGTCAGTTTAAACCCATTGTTGCCTTCGGCGTCGCAGCGCACATGCAAGAAACTCCTACTGAGGGCTCTGTGAGAATAGGCTATTAGTATGACAAACGAAGAACGCAAAGAAGCGCTTCTGAAACTGGAACACACCTACGACCAACTGTGTGCTCAAGCTAAAGACCTGGTTTACCAGATGTCGCGAGAACCTGCCGCCAGTACTCGTAATAAGTTCCGAGAGAAGCTGATGTCTGTTGATCACCAAAGAGCTAACCTGTATGCAGAGATGGATGCCCTGTGGAAATCAGAGTAACTGACCACGCCACACGCCAGTACCTGGGCATTTTTTATGCCGTTCTCCAAAAGCGCCTGATCGTTCCCGTCGGGCCGTGGCAAGCATGCTCCGGAACTTTTATTAACGGCTAAGCCGACCTTGGTCTGTGGCGATGTCGTGGCGACCGCTCTGTACAAGTCTTCTACGGTCTTGATGAACAGGGAAAACCGCTTCCAGAGCGACTACGAATTGCACGCCAGGCCTGAAACCAAGTGGTCCCGATTGCAGCAAAAGGGGTAGTCTGAAACAGTTCCGGCAGCGAGCGCCGATGTCATGTGAGAACAAATGCTTAGAAATAAGAAACAACGGAGCGCCCGGCAAGTCGGAAATCTGTATTGCAACGAAGCGGTAACCCACAGGGCGGCTACTCAACTTTTGCCCTTTTGGACGAGTTCCACGGGCATGTGGCTCAGCTTGGTAAAAGTCCGACGCAGTCGCAGCAACGGCCACCAATCGTAAAGATAGATCTGCATNNCAGCCAAGAACAGCAGCCCGATGAAAAGACTGGTGCGGCCCTGCTTGAGGAGGCGCTTGAACTCCAAGTCCGTGATTTTGGCACGGTGGGCAAAATGGTTGTGGACGGCCGTCCTGATCAGTTCTTTGGGATCTTCGGCCGGCCATTGGTCCAAGTGGATACGCAATTTGATCGGAGCGTTCGGGGGGAATTCTTGGGCCCAGCTTACGATGAATTCTTCCGCGTCGTCATCGAGATCCTTTTCAATGAACGGAGAAGGGTCCATCGAATTGAAGAGTTGGTTTGTGTCGCGCAGTTTCAGACTTATGGTGTGGGGATGCCCCCGGTCCGTAGCGGTAGTGTCTGATGATGAAAAACGCATACGTAACTCTCTGCTATCAAGGGCATCTCAGATGAAGTGTGCTTGACCAACGACGATGTTGGCATCAGCCGGAAATTCCATGCGGACTGACTTGATCTCGATCATAGCTGCGCCTCCGCCCGTGCCTACAGGATAATCCTCACTTCTCCATTATGAAGTACTGACGGTCCGGGTACCGCTCGGATGTATCCTTTACCAGAGGCCTGCCATGAAGTTCCAGCAGTTCTCATTTGGGCAAATTCGGATCGATGGCATTGAGTACGGCTATGACGTCGTGATCGACCGAGGGGAGATTCGCGAGCGCAAGAAAAAACCATCGAAGCGGTTCCGGGACAGTTTCGGTCACACGCCGCTCTCTTTGGAAGAGGAGATACCGTGGAAGTGCAGTCGGTTGGTAGTGGGCACGGGCACTGGAGCACTGCCAGTCATGGATGAGGTCAGACGTGAGGCACGGCGGCGCAAAGTTGAATTGATCATCCTCCCTACGGAAGAAGCCATGGAACTCTTGAATCAGCGCGCCGACAACACCAACGCCATTCTCCATGTGACCTGCTAAGCGTTAGAATCCGCCGAACCGGCGCTGACATGCGGTTACACGTCGAAGACCTTATCCGAGCAAAGCTGAAGACCAGCAGTGACTCCGAAATGCCAGTTCCCCGCAGTCATTGCGGGTTATATCGAAGTTTCTGAAACCATATTCTGGGGACTGGCCGCAATCTTGAGCGCTTCCCGTTCGATGCCGCTTAGCATGCCCCTAAACACGATGGCGTGGAACGGCAGCACGCTATACCAGTAGGCCAAGCCGAACAAGCCTCGCGGACGAAATAGCGCTGACTGATGCACAACACATTGGCGATCATTGAGTGCCTCAATCCGGAACTCAAGCAGCGCTTCACCCGGCAGCTTCATCTCGGCGCGCAAGGCCAGGCGGCGGTCGCGATCGAAACCCACGACGCGCCAGAAATCCAGCGCCTCTCCGTAACCGACGGTTTCTGAATCCCTTCGCCCTCGCCGCAGACCCGGGCCGCCCGCCAATTGATCCATCCATCCGCGGATCTTCCAGAGAATGTCCGCGGCATACCAACCATTGCCGCCGCCAACCCGACACACCGCGCGAAATACCGCCCACGCAGGCGCTGCCACATTAATCTGGCGAACGTCACGGAAAACGGTGCCACCAGCCCAGTCGGGGTCGCCTGGAATGGGACCCGCCATCGACCAACTGGTCTCGACGTTGTGTTCAGCCATCTTGTTAAGAGCGGCATGTATGGCTTCGCGGACGCCGAGAAGTTCCTGTGGGATGAGAGCGGCAATGCGATTCTCCCGGCACACCACTGGATTCTTGAGTCCCTCCGCCAGGGGGCTGGCAATTGTGTTGCTAAGGGGTGTGATCAGCTGAATCCAATAAGAGCTCAGGCGTGGTGTCAATACGGGTACAGGAATGACGAGGCGGCGCCGCAGACCTAGTTCTTCCGCCATAATGCGCATGATGTCTCGATAACAGAACACGTCCGGGCCGCCTATGTCGAATACGCCGTCCGCGGTCTCCGGTACCGCGAGGACGCCGACCAGGTACCCGATTACATTTCTGACTGCGATAGGCTGGCACGGGGTGCTCACCCATTTTGGCGTGACCATGATGGGCAACCGCTCCACCAGATAGCGCAGGATTTCGAAGGAAGCCGAGCCTGATCCAATAATCATGGCCGCGCGCAGCACCGTGACAGCGACGCCAGTTGAGGCAAGCGCTTCTTCGACCTCCCGCCGCGATGAGAGATGCTTACTCAAATCCGGGCCGGTCTCGCCCAGTCCACCAAGATAGATGATTCGTTTGACTCCGGCATTCTTAGCGGCACGTGCGAATGTCAAAGCCAATTGATGATCGTGCTCGGCGTAATCCGATCCTGCGGACATCATGGAATGGACGAGGTAAAACGCTGCCTCACATCCTTCCAGGTCGCGGGTCAGAGAGGCTTCGTCGGCCAGGTCTGCCTGTCTGATTTGAACGTTTGGATCAGCGACCCACGAGCGATTCTGCAGTTTGGCTGGTGACCGCACCAGACACCGGATTGTATAGCCGTGCTCGAGCAAACGAGGGGCAAGACGGCCACCAATGTACCCAGTTACCCCGGCTATCGCTACGCGTTCAGATACAGACACATAACTCCTTCGCAGCCGAAGGTCCTGAGTTGGCCCCTTGCAGTGCCCAATTGTCGCCCAGCATCTCCTGCCCAGCAGGTAAACAAGCACAAACTTTCGAAGAACCTTGGTAGTGGTGAAGTCATTACGGTCCGCGACGACAAAAGTACTTACGGCCTGCCCAGGCTGGTGGGAGGAGGAGAAACCGAGTGAAGTTAGCGAAAAGCTTGTGTGATTGGAGGCGGGCAGAAATCCCCTGAAAGTCAGCCGGTTCTGCATAAGTGCATCAAAAAGGCCGCCCCTCCCCCCGAAGCGGCCCGCACCCGAGATCACACTCTCCAAAATGGCGCATGTGAGACAGGCGGGATAATTATCTCTCCGGCTACCGAAAAAGCAAATCGACGTACGTGAGACAGATCGATCTATTCGAGCTGTCAGTGTGCCGCCTTCTCTTCGTGGGCTTTGACGAGGTGGAGCAAAAACTCGTCGGTCAGAATTGTTCACTTTTCTTCCGGAGTGGTCCCCAATGTTGGTTCCAGAAATATCTCACCGTACCCGGAGCACATCCATGCCACGACGATGCCTCCGACTTGGCTTAACGCAACGAGATGATCCACGCCCACAGTCTACGCTGTTCACCTTGGCGCTGAAGCGCGTGGATATTGAAACAGCGACGGGGTGATTTACTCTTGACGCGCCTGCTTCACCAGCTCGACAAACACTTCTCTGGCTGTGTGGGATTCGTAACTTCTCGTAAGAAGGCGATGCGGGCTCCATGCATTCCATCCTGGGTTTTCAGGCGTCAATCGGAACGACCGTAACGCTGCGGAGCTGCTATTGGTAGCAACATTACGAGCGTGTAAATCCCCAGAGTTGTACCCAGCGGAATATTGGAGAGCGACAAAAACCCTGCAACGAGGGCGAACATGCGGCCTGATCGCCGTTCTGCAAGTAAAGCCAGTCCAGCCATGAGCCCTAAAATTCCACAGACAGCCGACAAACCTATCATTACTGTGTACATAAAGTGGAAAACACCCATCAGTGTTAACGGGTCAGGTACGCGATTGAGCAGAGTGCCGAACATTACGGTGGCTGTACTGCCGTAGATGACCAGACACACCGCCATGATCAATCGAATGACTCCGTAAACTATCCAACATATTCCCAAAGTTCGGAGGTGACCGCTCAGGCTCGGCGCAACGGGATCGTGTGAGGACATGACGGCCTCCTGCGGGCTGGCGTGGCTGGCAAAGTCTATCATTGGATGGAGTGACTGCGGGCACAGTGAGAAATGACCTGCTGAATTACAAGCGCAAATCGAAAGGTCCGGCGTGAGCGTCGTATGAGAAGTGCGCGGCGAGTTGCCTGAGCCAGGCGCCTTCGCGACCCGCTCTCAGGACCGGAAGGCCGTCAACCTTTGCGGAATTCTTTCCATTCCTTTTCCACTGCGCGCGCCATTCGTTTTGCTGCATCTCGCAGCCAATTCGGTTCTTTGTTTTGCAGGTCGTTCAAAATGTTGTGAACCTGGCGTTTGGTGCCTAGATGGACATTGGCGGCTTCGGATCCCATCGCGTGTAGAAGCATCTGCTCGTCTGGCCGCTTCGGCAAATCTTGAATGTCGATGGGATTAGAATCCGGCGAAAGTCGGCGGATCAACCAAGATCCTACGATCTCCTGATAGGGATCATGGGATCGTATCGCCGAAGAGATCGCTTGTTGGTAATACGACTGCCCATGTCCCAGCTTGTCCTCCAGCCATGTGCAAGCGGAAGGCAGGACTGCCTTGGCTTCTCGAGCAATGCAGCCTCCTTGCCAATTGGCAATCGCCACAAATCTTTGTTGGCCAAGGCTGCCTAATCCGGCTTGCCGACGCACCAACTTGTATTCCATCTTTGGGTAAGGCAAGGTCTTCTCCAGTGCCCGCTTCACATCGCTCCCGAGTGGCCTTGTGACAATAGGCAAGCGGTTCAGCTTTCCCCAAAAATCCGTCGGTGGCTTAAAACTATCGATGCCTAACTTTCCGAGCTTGTGTTCGTGTTCTGCCAGGACGACGGCGTGGCCTCCCTCCTTGAGGGACTTGCGATAACCTTCCAGGATGGCGTCACATCCCTCCTTGGGTTTCACGCTGAGCCCGCCGGCGTCTGCAACGATCCTCATGCTGGTGGCCAAGCGCACAAGATCGTTGGTGTAGGGCAGTGGGTAGGACTCGTCGAAAT
>PLYW01000160.1 GCA_003151875.1 Acidobacteriaceae bacterium | reverse complement strand
CTTCTCACCAACGGCAGCTTTGAAACCGGCGACTTAAGTGGCTGGACGTCAGGCGGTTCCGGAGGTCCGAGCGTGCTGAGTGGTTCATTTTACGCCTATGCTGGCGCCGAAGATGGCGACTTCTATTCCGTCTGGGGCCAGGTCGGCAGCGATGGAACGCTCAGCCAGTCGTTCAGCGACATCGCTGGCCAGCATTACACCTTCAGCTTCTGGTTCGCCGCGGTTGGGGACAACCCCAGCGACTTTAGCGCTTCGTGGGATGGTACCCAAGTGTTCAGCGAGATCAACCCGAATACGGGCGGCGCTTGGACACTGTTCTCGTTCGATGAGGTTGGAACCGGTACCGACACCATCACGTTCAGCGGCCGAGACGATCCGGCGTGGATGGCCCTCGACAACATTTCAGTTTCACCGGGCTCGGCAATCCCGGAGCCGAGCAGCCTGTTGCTGCTGGGCAGCGGCTTGCTGACCGTCGGTGGAGTGATTCGCNNAAAAAGCCCTGCTGGTCGTGTTCGCCCTCGTAGCGGTTCTGCTCGTAGGAGCACCAACGGCCTTTGCTACCGACCTTCTCGCCAACGGCAGCTTTGAAACTGGCGACTTTTCTGGCTGGACTACCGGCGGCAATTTTGAATTCACCCAAGTGTCGAGTGGCCCGTTCTACGTCTATAGCGGCGCCGAAGACGGCAACTTCTATGTCACCATGGGCCCGGTAGGCAGCGATGGAACCTTGAGCCAGACCTTCAGCGATATTGCTGGCCAACATTACACCGTCAGCTTCTGGATGGCCGCTGCCGGAGACGATCCCAGCGACTTCAGCGCTTACTGGGATGGCACTCAGGTATTCGGCCAGACCGACCCCAATACCAACGGTGCTTGGACGCTGTTCTCGTTCAACGAGACCGCAACCGGAAGCGACACCATCTCCTTTGCGTTCCGAGATGACCCGGCGTACATCGCCCTCGACAACGTTTCCGTTGGGCCGTGCTGCTCCCAAACCCCGGAGCCGAGCAGCCTGTTGCTGCTGGGCAGCGGGTTGTTGACGGTCGGTGGAGTGATTCGCAGGAAGTTCCAGGCGAATCGTTAGAGACAGCGGAGGAATCGCGCAGGACTTCGGCCCCAAGCCGTCGTGCGCTCATTCGCCTCTGAGGTTTCCTCTGGGGATGGTACAAGTGCTTGCCCGGTTGCGGGAAGCGCGGCTACCATCCCATCTCACCTTTTCAGGAGCTGTCGCCCCAGCCTCGGCTGTTGAGTAGCGGTGACCCGTCTCTTTCCCACGTCAGCGCAAGAGTGTGCAACTCTGGGTTCTTCGCCCAAGCTAACTCGATGAATCTATTGTGCAAAGAATGGAACCCAAATTGCCAACAACAAGGGTGAAGTTCGTTATGCAGTAAGTATCTAAAAGTCAACACAGATCCGCATCTTGCATTCTCTATCAAATCTGCTTTTTGAAAGGGGCTTATACAACATGAAACTTCGCGCGACGATTTGGATTTTCGCAGCATTGCTGGTTATGGCATCGAGTCCAGCGTGGTCTCAGAGCATTTGTGATGGGGTCTCAGGGAATCTGGTCACCAATTGCGGCTTTGAGACTGGTGATTTCACAGGGTGGACCCTGGGCGGGGACACCACTTTCATGGGAGTGTCGGGATCCTACGCTAACTCCGGCAATTTCGGGGCCTTTCTGGGTCCAGTAGGCTCTGATTCGAGCCTGTCGCAGTTCGTCGGTGATAACAGCACCAGCTACGAGATCTCTTTCTACCTGCAGGGTAACTCTAGCGGTCCAAACGATTTCACCGCCTTATGGAATGGCGTGCCTCTTTTGAGTCTGGTAAACGCCAGCCCGTTCTCGTATACGCTCTATACGTTTGACGTGTCGGGCAACTACGGTGCCGGATCGAATTTACTAGAATTCGACATGCGTAACGATCCCTCCTACTGGGGACTGGATGACGTAAGCGTCGTCAATACCGGGGGCCCCACAACCCCAGAACCGAGCAGTCTGTTGCTGCTGGGCAGCGGTTTGCTGACCGTGGGCGGAGTGATTCGCAGGAAATTCCGGGCGAATCGCTAGAGACAGACACCGAGGACGGATCGCGCCAGACGTCGGTCCGAAGCGTCGTGCTGTTATTGGCTTCTGAGGCACCCTGTGGAGGGTGCCTCAACTTTTCCTGCAACCTGCCGCCTGCTGAATTGCCGGTTTGTCCGGGCAGAGCCGCAGCGCCCGGCGACTCGCGCTGCCGATTACCGCTACAATGAGTTATGCACAACTATCGTCTGGTGAGAGATCGCGCGGCTGTACAGGTCTTTGTCGATGGAGTACCCAAAGTGACGGTGGACGCCAATCAAAGAAATGAATTGCGCAACTACATGGTTGCAGCCGGCCTCACGCCCGACGAGGTCAACCACAAGGTCCACGAGCTCTACATGACCAACACCACGGAATTCACCACCGGGCGTTGATCTTTATCCAGCCGGGTGCCGCGCTCCAGCCAGAATGGGAAGCCACGGAAGCCGTGTCACGCGGGACAGATTGTGACAGCGCTCTCACGCCTATCACAACTGCGTTTACGGTTACGCAGCAGCTTTCCGCGACCCCGCGATTAGCAACACCACTCCGGCCGCGCAAAGCACGCCTCCCACTACCGGCGGCAGCTTCTCGTCATGGTGAGTGGTGATGCCCACGGAAGCATCTCCGATCTTGAGGTCATGGGAATGGCTGGTGGGAATCGGCACGACAAACGACAGAATTCCCAGCACCAGTACGACAATTCCGATCCAAGCTAAAGGTCGCATTGATCCTCCGTTCGATCCTGATGGGATGAGTTTACTCCTGCTCGGTATGCCCGGACGGATGGGGCGGCGCCTTCTCTTTCGAGCCGACCTCCAGCAGCCGCTTGGTCATCAGCACCAGCCCCAGGATCTGCGTCCATTCCGAAACAATGTTGCCCACGACTTGCCCCCAGCGGCTGTTGGGGCGCATGGCCCGGAACGCGATCACCCAGCCGATGCCGGTCACCAGCAAGAATAACGTCAGCGAATGCTCGCGCAGGAATTCCTTTGTCGCTGATGGCAACTTGCCTTTGGGTTGCTTGCTCTCGGCCGAGCCCTTCTCGTACAAATACTTGGTCATGACGACGGTCACCACCACGCCCGTCCAGTCCGCGATGGCGTTGCCGAAAAACGACCCTAGATGGGTTTCTGGGTTCGACAGACAATAGAGGACGATCAGCGAAATCACGACTCCCAGCGTGCCCAAGCTCAGGGAGTGCTTTTGCAGAAATTGTTTCAGGGTGCGAGGTCGCTTCATGCAACTACTGTACTAAAGCTCGCTTCACCAATTTCTCTTCCCCGCGAACGCTCTCAACCTCGGTCATCCAGCGTATCCTTCGGAAATGGACGTTTTCGCCCTCACCCGCAAGCTGATCGACATTGAGTCCACCACCGGCCAGGAAGCCGCGGTGGCCGACGTACTGGCGCATGAACTGACGCAGCTTGGCTATGTGGTTGAGCGCATGGCGGTGGAAGGCGATCGCTGCAATCTGTGGGCGACCCATCCCGGCCATCCCCAGCCGGAGCTGGTGCTTTCCACCCACATGGACACGGTGCCGCCGTTCGTGCCTTCATCTGAGACCGCCGATCGCATTTACGGGCGCGGCTCCTGCGACGCCAAGGGCATCATGGTGGCGCAGATCGCAGCCGCCGAAAAGCTGAAGGGCGAAGCCATCTACGTGGGCCTGCTCTTTCTGGTCGGCGAGGAGCGCGACAGTCAGGGTGCGCAGATCGCCAACCACCAGCCGCACGGCGCGAAGTTCCTCATCAACGGCGAGCCCACCGAAAACAAGCTGGCAGTCGCCTCGAAGGGCACGCTGCGGGTCGAGCTGGCGGCGCGCGGCAAGATGGCGCATTCCGCCTATCCCGAGCTGGGCGAGTCGGCAATTGAAAAGCTGCTCGATGCCCTGGACAACGTTCGCAAGCTCGATCTGCCCAACAATCCCAAGGCTGGCCCGTGCACCATGAACATCGGCCTAATCGAAGGTGGCCGCGCGCCCAACGTCATCCCCGACCACGCGCACGCGCATCTGCTGTTTCGCCTGGTCGGCCCGGCGCAACAATTGCGCCAACAAATCACCAACGCGGTTGCCGGCAAAGCTGAAGCCGAATTCAAGCTCGAGATTCCCTACATGGAGTTCACTACCGTGCCCGGAATCGAGACCATGATTGCCGCCTTCACCACCGATATTCCCGCGCTGACGAACTGGGGCCAGCCGCTGCTCATTGGCCCTGGCTCGATTCACTTGGCCCATACCGAAGGCGAGTACATCGAGAAGCGGCAGTTGCTCGAGGCCGTTGATCTGTACGCGCGCCTCGCCCGCGAACTGCTTTCGCAGCAGGGTGTCGCAGTTTATCGGTAGTGGTAGTGCTCAAGGTAAAACAGGGCTGCAAACGCGACCACCAAAGCGGCGACCGGAAATGCCAAGGGTCGCGCGCTTCGCGAAGGCCGCCTCCAATCCGCCGTGGCCAGGAAAAGTAAGATCATCGGTACCAGCGCCACGATGGCGAGCTGCAAGATATGCGCCGCCGTGCCTTCGTCCGGTTGCGGCGGTTGAAAGTAGCCGCTCAGTACCGCAAGCAACGCGATAAGAGACAGGACGATTATGAATTTGCCGCTGGCGCGGTTGATTTGCTGCCCAGTCATAACGTCGCTCCCTTTCCGGCTGGTATAGGCATTCTCAAGTAAGAATCCCTAAGTCTTGATGTTTCGGTTTGACATCTTAACATGCTTAGCGGAGAAGACCCCCTGCCGCTTTCGCTTGCTGTTCCTGCCGCTTTCTGCTATCCATCCTCTTGGCCCGTCCGGGGTCACGACGCCATGCCGCCTAAATCGCTTCCCCGAAGCCAGCCGCAGAAATCGTCCACCACTTCGGTCGCCGGCTACCACGTTAAGTGTGGAGTTGCGCTTCCCCTGGGCACAACGTTGCGACGCAGGGGCGTCAACTTCGCCATCTTCTCCAAGCATGCGACCTCTTGCACGCTGGTTCTTTTCCAGCCGGGCGCGGAGCAGCCGTTTGTCGAGTTTCCCCTCGATCCACGCTCCAACCGCACCGGGCAAGTGTGGCACGCCTTCGTGGAGGGGCTCGACGCCGGCATGCAATATGGTTTCCGCTTCGACATGCAGCCCAATCCCAATCCCAACGTGTATCGCTTTGACCCCTCGAACGTGCTGCTCGGTCCCTACGCGCGTGTACTCTCCAACGGCGGGGCATGGGGACAGTATCCGCCCGGGAAACGGCCTTATCGCAACGCTGTGGTGGTGGACAACGATTTCGATTGGGGAGACGATCAGCCGCTCAACCTTCCCCTGGTGGACAGCATTATTTACGAAGCCCACGTCCGCAGTTTTACGGTGCACGCCTCTTCCGGAGTCGCGCATCCCGGGACCTATGCCGGGCTTATCGAAAAGATTCCCTATCTCAAGCAACTGGGAGTGACGGCGGTCGAGTTGCTTCCGGTCAACGAGTTCGAGGCCGGCGACACCGACCGTGTCAACCCGTTTACCGGCGAGCGTCTGCTGAACCTCTGGGGTTATCAGCCCACCGCGTTTTACGCGCCCAACACCGNNGCCGAAGGCGACGAGAACGGCCCGACGTGGTGCTTCCGCGGCATCGATAATTCGACCTACTACATCCTCGATCCCGACACCGGCAAATATGTGAACTTCAGCGGTTGCGGCAATACCGTGAATTGCAACAACCCGGTGGTGCGCGACTTCATCGTCGATTGCCTGCGCTACTGGGTGCTGGAAATGCACGTGGACGGCTTCCGCTTCGATCTGGCTTCCATTTTCGGCCGCGGCATGGATGGCCGGGTGCTCAAAAACCCACCGCTGTTGGAGACCCTGGCCTACGATCCCGTGCTGGCCAACTCCAAACTGATCGCCGAGGCCTGGGACGCCGTCGGGCTGTATCAGGTCGGCACGCTGCCTTCCTGGGGACGGTGGGCCGAGTGGAATGGCGTCTATCGCGACGATGTGCGCAAGTTCGTGAAGGGCGATGCCGGCATGACCTCGGCGCTCGCCACCCGTTTGCTGGGCAGTCCCGACCTCTACGAAACCAGCGCCCGCGAACCTTACCACAGCATCAACTTCGTGACCTGCCACGATGGCTTCACGCTCAACGACCTGGTTTCCTACAACGACAAGCACAATCTCGCCAACGGCGAGAACAACAGCGACGGCTCCGACGCTAACTTCAGTTGGAATTGCGGCGTCGAAGGCCCGACCGGCGATCCCGCCGTCAGCCAACTGCGCGCACAGCAACGCAAAAACTTTGCCGCCATTCTGCTGTTCTCGCACGGCGTGCCCATGCTTCTTGCCGGCGACGAAGTCGGGCGCACCCAGCAGGGCAACAACAACGCCTACTGCCAGGACAACGAAGTGAGCTGGCTGGACTGGCGCATGATGGCGAGTCATGCTGACCTGCTGCGCTTCTTCCAACTGATGATCGCCTTCCGCAAGCGCTGTCCGCTATTGCGCCGCGACAGCTTTCAGTTTCACGGCGAAAGCGGCTTCTACATCACCTGGCATGGCGTAAAACGTGCGCAAGCCGACTGGGGACACGAATCGCGCACGGTGGCGATGCAACTGACGCAATTGCACGCCGACGGTTCGCGCGACGATTTGCATTTCATCGCCAACGCGTACTCCGGCGACCTCCAGTTCGAGCTGCCGCACATCGGCGAGCGCGAATGGTTCCGTTTTGCCGACACTGCACTGGCTTCTCCGCAAGATATTGCCGAAGAGGGCCTGGAGTTCCCGCTCTTGTCGCAGGAGAGCTATCTGGTGCGCGCCCACAGCGTGGCGATTTTCGTGGCCAAATGAGGGGCTGGCCTTAGAGCTCTGATTCTTCCCCGATTCTTTTAAATCTTCCGGTCTCGGGATCGGCTGACCAGACTGAACCATCGCCAATGTCATAGACCCAGCCGCGAATCTCCACCTCTTCGCGGAGCACACGCGCATCCACGCTCGGATGGCTCCTCAAGTTCTCGATCTGCGCCAGCACGTTATACTCCGTAATCAGGCGCAGCTTCTCCTCGCCGGTAGCGTTGCTGTGATCGCGCATGATGCGGTGCCGAACATCGGACGCATGCCTCATCCATTCTTGCATCGCCGGCAGGCCATTCACTTCGTCCGGGTGCAGCAGGCCCTTCATCACCCCGCAGTCGGTGTGTCCGCAGATGATAACTAGCGGCACCTTCAGCACGAGCATGCCATATTCGACGCCACTCGAAACGCCACCGACAAAATCGCTATAAGGAGGCACCAGATTGCCGGGGTTTCGCTCGACGAAAAAATTACCTGGGCCAGTCTGGGTAAATAGGTTGGGCACCACCCGGGAATCAGCGCATGTGATGAACATCGCCATGGGCTGCTGCCGGCCCCTCAGCCTCTCAAACATCTCGCGTTCAGCGGGATAAACCTCGGTCTGAAACTTCTTCACCCCCTCTACGATTCTTGCTAAGGCTTCCTGACTCTTCATGCCAGCTCCATCATCGAAAATTGATCCGAGCCACTTCCCGGACGCCAACCGATTCTCGCACAATTGCAAACTGCCCTAGCCCCGCGCTCCGCGCATCCCTGCTAAACTCAAGGTTCATGCCTGAAGCGACCAACTCACTGTCGCAAGCGTCCTCCGCGTACCTGCGCTCGGCGATGCATCAGCCCATCCAATGGCACGAGTGGGGCGAAGAGGCGTTCGCCACGGCACAGCGCGAGAACAAGCCCATCCTGCTCGATATTGGCGCGGTCTGGTGTCATTGGTGCCACGTCATGGACCGCGAATCCTACGAAAACACCGACACCGCCCAGATCATCAACCAGCACTTTATCGCGGTCAAGGTCGATCGCGACGAGCGGCCCGATGTGGACAGCCGTTATCAGCTCGCGGTGTCGGCCATCTCCGGCACCGGCGGCTGGCCGCTAACGGTTTTTCTCACGCCCGACGGCCATCCTTTCTATGGCGGCACGTATTTCCCGCCCGATGACCGCTGGGGCCGTCCCAGTTTCAAGAAGACCCTGCTCGCGATTGCCGACGCCTATCGCGAGCGCCGCGACGAGGTGCTGAAGTCGGCCGGCGAAGCCATGAGCATGCTGGCTGCCGCCGAAGCTTATGCCGGGCGGCAGACCGAGCTTTCGCCACGCATTGTGGGCATCATGGTGCAGTCGGCGCTGCCCATCTTCGACGAGAAGAACGGCGGCTTCGGCAGCGCCCCGAAATTTCCTCATCCCGCCTCGCTCGATCTGCTGATGGATTGGTACGTGCGCACGCGCGAGGAGCGCGTCGCCACCGTCGTCACCACCACGCTCACGAAAATGGCGCAGGGCGGAGTTTACGACCAGCTCGCGGGAGGCTTTCATCGCTATTCGGTCGATGAGCGCTGGATCGTGCCGCACTTCGAGAAAATGGCGTACGACAATTCCGAGCTGCTGAAGAATTACGTCCACGCGTACCAGGTCTTCGGTTATGAGTTCTACGCGCATGTGGCCCGCGACATTGTCCGCTGGATGGATGAGTGGCTCAGCGATCGCGAGCACGGCGGCTTCTACGCCTCGCAGGACGCCGACATCAATCTCGATGACGATGGCGACTACTTCACCTGGACCTTGGAGGAAGCCAAGGCGGTTCTGAGCGACGAAGAATTCCAGGCGGCCGCGCTGCATTTCGATATCCAGGAAACGGGCGAGATGCATCACAATGTGGCCAAGAACGTGTTGTGGATACGCGCGCTGCCGGAGGAAGTGGCGTCGCGCCTGGGCATCGGCGTTGCCCAGGCGCTCGACCTGCTCGCCTCGGCGAAGACCAAGCTGTATGCCGCGCGCTTGCAGCGGCCAACGCCCTTCGTGGACAAGACCGTCTATGTCAACTGGAACGCGATGTGCGTTTCCGCGTACTTGCAGGCCGCCCAGGTCCTCGGCCTCGAGGACGCGCGCAAGTTTGCGCTACGCTCGCTCGACCGCATTTTGTCGGAGGCTTGGGACGCGCAACGCGGCCTGGCGCACGTCATCGCCTACTCCGGCGCCAAGGCTGCACCGCGCTTGGTGCGCGGACTGCTCGACGATTACGCCTTCACCGCGCTGGCCTGTCTCGATGCTTATGAGATCACCGGCGACATGAGCTACTTCAAATTCGCGCAGCACATTGCCGATGAGATGGTCCGCCGCTTTGGCGACACCACCTCTGGCGGCTTCTTCGACACTGAAGCCACGCTGGAAGACCGTCTGCAACTGGGCGCGCTGTCGGCGCGGCGCAAGCCCTTTCAGGATGCGCCCACTCCCGCCGGTAATCCCAGCGCGGCGATTGCGTTGTTGCGCCTGCACGCTTACACCAACGATGCGAAGTATCGCGACAAAGCCGAAGACACGCTCCAGGTCTTTGCCGCAATGGCCGAGCAGTTCGGCATTTACGCCGGGACATATGGAATTGCGGCGACCTGGATGTCGCGGCCGCACACCCAGGCGGTCGTGGTCGGCGAGGACCGGAAGGCGGCAGAGCTTCTGAAGGCCGCAACCGCGCCATTCGCGGTCAACAAGTCGGTGGTCCACCTGACCGACAGTGAAGCGGTTGCGCAAAATTTGCCGCCTGTGCTGGCGGAAACCATCCCGAACCTTCCCGCGTTGAAGGCCAAACAGGCGGTGGCGATTGTGTGCACCAATTTTGCCTGCCGCCCGCCGGTGGACAGCGCGGAGGAATTGGCGGCGATGTTACGGGAGGCAATTTCGGGAGTCTAAAGATTGTGGAAGCGTTGCCGATAAAGAAGCAGCGGTGAGAGTCAGCCGGGGGCGCATAGCATAGCGCACGGCTGGGTCAGTTGGGGGCGCGACGGCGCACGGCTGAGCCAGCTGGGGGCGCGTAGCACAGCGCACGGCTGACTTAAGTCGGGGGCGCGACGGCGCACGGCTAAGCCAAGCGAGCGGGCGACAACCAAACCTGTCGCCCGCCAATTTCTATTATCATCTACCTATCATGCCAACCTCAGGACAACCATCTTGCCTCGCAAACTAAAAAATAAGACATCCGCCAAGACCATTAGCGCCGTTAAGAAATCGCGCAACTCGTTAATCGCTCACAGCGCGACCACAAAAAGCTCCGCCAAGTCGCCGAAGAAGAATGCTGCTTCCTCGAAGACCCGAAAGAAAGCCGGCGGCTTTCACGGCGGCAGCTACGTCACGCCGAAAGGCAACGTGACCATCGGGATTCCCGCCTTCTGGACGCTGCGCC
>PLYW01000385.1 GCA_003151875.1 Acidobacteriaceae bacterium | reverse complement strand
AAACACACTGATCACTTTGGTGTGATCGTGCAGAAGCTCGATGCCAAGACTGCTCTTGTATACCTGGTGCGCTCTGCGGACGATGAGACGGGGCAATCGCTAGGCGTAAGTGTTGGTATATCGGCGACGTCGATCTCGTGTAAGGTCGATCCCGATCAACTTAAGAATGCGGTGAAGGAAGTAACGAAAGGCGGATCGCCAAAGTTAGAAAACGAGGTCGCGTCGCTGGTACCCGATTTGCAGAACAGTCTGGTTGGTAAGGCGAATTCCTGGCTTTCGAGCCATAAGGAAGATGCCGGTTTAATGCTAAGCCTGTCTCAGCAGAGCGGGCGCACGGTGCTGTATGCCTTCAAGGTAGATCTGTCGCCTGGGGCTTCTCAGAACCTTGCCAGGCAGAGTTGGACAGCGCTCATGAGTGGCGATCTTCGCCAGGCGTTGCAAATCGGCGGCTTCAAACTCCAGCCCGGTTCGGGCGTCGCTGACAGCCTGAAGCGCTCCTCCTGTATTCAGTTTCATTTCTTTAATTTGTTCCAACTGACGACCACGAGCGACTTCTTCAAGAACTCGGTTACCAAACTGGCGCCGGATGGCAGCATTCGGGTCTTCGTCGATCTTGGGCAGGAGTCACAGTTTTCGATTCGTTCGGCAAGTGAGACGGCCACCATCCACTTCGTGGCTACCGCTACCGAAGACACTCAGGGTAGCAACTACCAAAAAGCCGAGGTCGATCTATACATCGAGCTGTCTGAGACGAACAAGCCCAAGGAAGCGGGCCGGATCGCCAACTCCATCGGGTCGATAGCAACTAACCCCGCGGTCCAGTCGGCGCAGCAGAAGATGGCGACGTTTGTGGCAGACCATGGCAGCAAGAAGCTGGCCTTGATAACTATCTTTAAGCCCTCTGCCTATCAGAAGCTGGTGTGTTCGGCCTATACAGTGGATAACAACGGCAAGGCCCATCCCCCGGCCCTTCCCCAGAAACAAGATGAGAACAACTGGGAGGTCTTTCAAGCTTCGGTTGAGCGCCTGATGGCTGATTTGTCGGAAACCGTGGCTGAGCTGACCTACGACAAATGGATGCTCTGGAACGTGAGCTCTAACTACCGAATCGGTAATGTCCCGGATGACCATCATGTGCCGGACCGTCGAAATGTCGGAAACTACATGGCGGCAGGACAGAATCTCTTCCACGATCGGTGGCCAGCGTATCGGCCATTCCTTCTAGCCAGCACTGGCTTCATGAATCTTTGCGATGATTTGCACTTGCTGGCCACAGTCACAGCTCACGTCAGTACACCGACAAGTTGGGGATCGTTAATCGCCACACTGCAGAAGTGGGTGCAGTCGGATGTTGATCCCGACTGGTCGAAGCCGGCGCTCGGCGCTCTGTTGTCGTCGTGCAGCGTCGGCGCAACCGCAAGTAGCGTGAGCACCGCCTTCCAAACGGCAAAGGACAATAGCTGTTTTACCTGCACCCTTACTTTGTCTTGAGTGGGTAAAAAGAGGAACTCATGGACCTAGCTACGATAAAAGCATGGATCGAGCATTGGGAGGGTCGTCGCAACCAAACCTATGACGACAAGACCGGTAAGCCAATCACACCGGGCTGCGTGGTCTTGGGCCATCCTACGGTCGGGGTCGGCTTCAACTTGGACGCCAATGGCGCACAGGCCGCAATTCAGGCCCTGGGCTTGGACTACGACCAGGTCCGCTCCGGGCAGCAAACCTTGACGGACGAGCACATTGACGCGCTTCTGGATCAAACTGTGAATCAAGCCATCCAGGGCGCTCGTCAGGTTGTGCCAAGTTTCGATTCTCTCCCCGACGATAAACACGTCGTAATTGTCGACATGGTTTTCAATCTGGGAGTACGCGGCTTCTCGCAGTTTGTTCACGCGATCCAGGCCGTCAATAGCCAGGATTGGGCCACCGCCGCCCAGCAAATGCAGCAGTCCGCCTGGTTTCGCCAAGTGGGAGCCAGAGCCAGCGCCGATGTCGATCTGATGGCTGGCCGAATTACCGCGACGCAGTTCGCGTAACTCAGGCCGATCGTTTGGATTACCCATGAAGGTCTCACGTTTTGAAGGGGCACGATCCCGGCGGCATTCAAGGTGGCGGAAAGCACAGTCACCTCGAAAGGCGTCATTATCGTGAATTACGAGCGTGCAGGCGCAGTCCCAACCCGAAGTCTATAAACACTCGGCCGGGTGGCCCGGGCTTTTGATCTTGCGGGCACTACCATTAAGTTTACACTGTTGCCGGCGTCGTTCCGTGGTCCAACCGAACCCGTACCAGGAGAGACTAGTGAAACTGCGAATCAGCGCGATCCCCGCAACCGTTGTCGCCTTTTTGCTGTCGTTGCCATGGGCGGCAGCACAAATACCTCCGCAAGTGACGCCGTTTACCGCCGACATGCAATCCACCGCAACCCCTCCCCAGGGTGGTTCGAGGAAGGAGATGAGCGGCAAGGTTTACGTCAGCCGCAAACACATGCGCATGGACTTTACAGGTATGGGCGGCCCAGGCAGAGGCCGGATGATCATGATCACCAACTTTGCAGCCAAGACGAGCGACATACTGATGCCGGAGCAGCACATGTACATGGAATCTAAAGCCGATGACACGCAGGGACGGCGGCCCGGCATGGGACCCAGCATCAAACCGCTCTTCGATCCCCATAATCCCTGCGCCAATATGGAGGGATCGACCTGCAAGAATCTCGGCACCGAGCAGGTGAACGGCCGCACTTGCGATCACTGGCAGATCACCGATAAGAACGGCAAGGTCAACAACTCCTGGATCGACCAGAAGATCCATTTTGCCATCAAGGCGGTTTCCCAGGACTCGTCCTTTGAGTTGACCAATATCAAGGAAGGCGAGCCTTCCGCAAGTCTGTTCGAGATTCCTCCCGGCTATCAGAAGATGGACATTGGAGGCATGACGAAGGGCATGCGGCCACCGCAACAGTAACGGTCAAGAGGTATCCTGAATTAGGCATTTACGGACGGCCTGGAGGCTGCCCGTCAAAGAGCCAGACTTAATCAGAGCCTTCCTCGATTACGGGTGTACGATGTTTTGATGAATGACAAGGAAGGATTCCGTTTAAGATGGCTTTACCCACTGAGGGACCTCGGTGTCGAAACGAATTGCGAGTTATCTCAGGGGCTGAAGCCCAACTCTTTACGCGCATGCAACGGCACGGCTGAAGCCGTGCCCCTTCAAACCTTCCTGTCTTCAGCTAACGAAAACACATGAATAATGCCGGCTAATTATCTCTTCGCGCCCTGCTTCTGGGCGGGAACGAAATCTTCCATCACCGCTTTGCGCATCAGGTCGGGTGGCAGCAGGCCTTGCGCCAGGATGAAGTCGTGAAACTTCTTCTGGTTGAACTTAGGTCCCAGCGCTTTCTCGGTATCCTCGCGTAATGCGATCAACTTGGTGTATCCGTAGAAATAGCTGTTCGCCTGGCCGGGCATGCGATAGGTGAAGCGTTCGACCTCTTCCTCGGCAAAGGCATGCGACAGCACCACATCCTGCTCCATCACGCGAAAAGCATCTGCGGGCGTGATCTTGCCGGCTTGCAACTCGGGATCGAGAAACGCGCGCGCCGCCCGTTGCAGCCTCAGGTCCAGCGAGATCAACTGGCCTTCCAGCGGCATATACGGCTTGATCAGATATTCCGAATACAATCCCCAGCCTTCGACATTGGTGCTGTTGAACGCGTAGCGGACCCGCGCCAGCGAGACTCCGTGCTCCAGCATGGAATCAAATTGCAACTCATGTCCCGGCCGCGCCTCGTGCGCGGTGAGCGTCCAGGCGGCTGCGTCGTAGGTGAAGTCGTCATACTTCTCGGTCGAGGGCTTTCCCGGGCTGGCCGGAATGTTCAGCGGCAAAACGAACTCGCCCTTCTGCCCGGTATTGTGGATGAACGGTGGCGGCACCATGTGCGGCGCAGGCTGCTGNNTAATCGCTCGAGGGCAGGTGCCGTTCCTTGGCAATCTTCAGGGCGACGGACTTCATCTCGCCCTGGATCTCGATGAAAGCCTGGTGCGCCATGGTGGCGAGCTGTGCCGGGGGAATGTCGATGCCAAAGCTCTCCATGTCGAGCGCATAGTGTTCGGGTGGAAGGCGGAAATCGTCTCGCGCCTTGGGCAACACCGTGGCTCGTACCCACGCGTCGTAGTCGGTGAGCTGCGTCTTCAGCTTGGCAAACGGCTCTTCCCATCCTGTCAGTTTGTACTTCTGCATGAGCGCGGCGATGCCATTGAGGTAATTGGAATTGCGCGCCATCTCGGTTTCGATCTCAACGCGCGCGGGATAGATCACGCCCGGCTTGGCCATCTGCTCGCTGATGCGCTGCTTCAGGATGTCGGCAAGCGCGGTGTAACCCGGCTCCAGTCCGGCGTATTCGCGAATGCGCACCACGGCGGCAGGCCGGCGTTTGGAGGGAGTCTGCTCATCGAGCAAAACCTGTAACCCGCCGAAGACCATCTGGCTGGCGTTGAAGAACGGCACTTCGTGGGCGCGCCGGAAATCCTGGCGCTTGAAATCGAGGTTGACCCTGCGGATCATGATCTGCAGGTCCTCGGCCACGTCCTCCTGCTGCTTTTCCGCCGCCGCAGTCTTCAGCTTGGCCAGCACCGCCTCGGTCTCGTGCCGCTCCTGGTCCTCGTTGGCCAGCGTGGGCTGCGAAGCCTTGGTGTCGAACTGGCTTAACCCCTGCTGCGTGCCGAACTCGGGTCGGTACTTGAAGACGACGTCGATCAGCATCTTCGCATACTGGTTGCTGGTGGCGATCCAACTGCGATCGGCCGGCTGAGTAGCCTGGGTTTGCGCGAAGACCGGCAAGCAGAAAGCGGCGGCGCATAAGAGCGAGGTCAGTGTGCGTATCAAGACATCCTCCGGGCGAAAGAACAGAAGCCGTCAAAGTATAGATGGAATTTTGGGTGGACGAAAGTCGCAGGCTGGTTCGAGGGAACTCGTTAGACGCGGTTCAGCGTTTCGATGGAGAAACCAGGCTAAGCCACGCAACAATGGTGGCAAATTTTTCGTCTTGCGTCCAGGGAGAACCGTGCGGGCGGCCAAGTTCGGTGACGCGGCGCAAAAGTGCATCCGGCCTCAATCGAAGAGTTTCAGCCGCTTGATCCAGGAGTTCCCGTTCCTTCACACAGGTCAAGGCCAAGCGGCAGCGGGTGCTGGCGTGTAGGAGCGCTTCGCGAAAGAGCTCTCCATCGGCGGTGTGAACGAGTGCGTGCGAGGCAAGAACTTTGTCGAGCGCGGGAAGCTGCTTTCCTGAAGCGAGAAGCAGGGCAGCTTGGCTGAGTTTGAACCCCTGCTTCTGAACAGCAGACTGAACTTCGTGGATTGCGCGATAAGCAAGGTCTCTCGACTCCTGCCGTACACGCGAAATGAATTCGCTTGCTTTATCGAACGGCAATTCCGCCGCGGTGTGGTAAGGCTGCCGAAACTGGTAGGTAAAGGCNNGCTGCCGGTTTCATTGCGTTTTCTGCGGTGGCAGAAGGGTTGACGATAGCACAAAAAATCAGGCACGGGATCGGTTAATCCCGTGCCTGGTACCCAGTTGGCGCTCTGTTGCAAGGAGAAAACTTAGTCGTTGGCCGAGACGTTGTCGCGGCGTACATGCTCGTGTTCGTGCTCGCACGTCAGCGGACATTCGCCCAGGATCGGACGGCAGGATGGGTCTTGCCCCACCTCGATCATCTGCCCCGGGACCTTGACCTCAGCGAACTGCTCTTCTTCGGTCGAATGCTTCAGCGCCGACAGCGACGACTTGCCGCTGGCGATCACCTGCGTGACCTCGTCGAAGTAGCCCGTGCCCACGAAGCGCTGGTGCTTCACCGCGGAATATCCGTGGCTGTATTCGCGCGCGAATTCCTTCTCCTGCACGCGCGAGTAGGCGGTCATGCCGGTATCTTTGTAGGCGCGCGCCAATTCGAACATCCCGAGGTTCAGCACGTGGAAGCCGGCCAGCGTGATGAACTGAAACTTGTAGCCCATCTCGGCCAGCGCAGGCTGGAAGCGCGCGATGGTGTCGTCGTCGAGCTTCTTCTTCCAGTTGAACGAAGGCGAACAGTTGTAGGCGAGCATCTTGCCTGGATACTTGGAGTGGATCTCGCTGGCGAAGCGCTCGGCCTCCTTCAGGTTGGGCTCCGAGGTTTCGCACCAGATCAGGTCAGAGTACGGCGCGTACGCCAGACCGCGCGCGATAGCTGAGTCGAGACCGCCATGAATGCCGAAGAAGCCTTCGGAAGTGCGCTCGCCGTTCAGGAAGATGCGATCGTAGGGATCGATGTCGCTGGTCAACAGATGCGCGCTGTTGGCATCGGTGCGCGCCAGCACGAGCGTCGGAACCCCCAGCACATCAGCCGCAAGCCGGGCCGCTACCAGCTTCTGCACCGCCTCCGTGGTGGGAACCAGCACTTTGCCGCCGAGGTGGCCGCACTTCTTGGCGGACGACAGTTGATCTTCGAAGTGCACGCAGGCCGCACCGGCTTCGATCATCGACTTCATCAACTCGAAGGCGTTCAGCGTGCCGCCGAAACCAGCTTCGGCGTCGGCGATGAGCGGCGCAAACCAGTTCATGCCGTTCTTGCCTTCGGAGTGATGGATCTGATCGGCGCGAGTGAGCGCGTTGTTCAGACGGCGCACCAGGTTGGGCACCGAGTCGGCCGGGTAGAGGCTTTGGTCGGGATACATCTGGCCGGCATTGTTGGCGTCGGCGGCTACCTGCCAGCCGCTGACGTAAATCGCTTTCAGTCCGGCNNACATCTTCCGCGGAATAAGGCCGAACGACTCCGTTCCAGCGTGGATCGGTCTTCCAGGATTTTGCAAGTTCAACCGCAGTTTGATTCGCCATGTTGGTGATCTCCTCTCGGGTCCTGATAATGAACAGGGTCTGACCAACCCCTGGGCAGTGCCGAATGTTCAATTAGCTGAACAGTCATTCCGCAGGATGTACAAACCATAAATCGCCGGCGGTGCCGAGGCAAGAATGGTGTTCATAATACTGAACACAAATTCATCCCTTTGCACCCTAGCATTCCGATTCCCATAGTGGGAAGCAGGTTGCCCGCTTACAGCGGTTAGATCGCGGGCTGACTCCAAGCTAGGCCTGGCCGGGCGCATTTGTCTGTGACAAACAGCTCACTTTGACCGTTCTGGGCCCATTTGCCGATGGCCAGGATTTTGAACTCGTATTCACCATGTCGCACAACTGTTAGACTGGTGCCATGCCACGTCCAATCGAATCTCCATCGACCGCGGTGGAGCGTACCCTGCTGATCCTGGAAGCTGTGGGCCAGCGCGAGGGCGGCATGTCGAACGCCGATTTCAGCCGCAAGCTCAAGATCCCCAAGAGCTCAGCCAGCTACATTTTGCGCACGCTGGAGCAGCACGGCTATCTGCGCCGCGACCTGGAAGACGGCAAATACCGGCTGGGCATGAAGG
>PLYW01000169.1 GCA_003151875.1 Acidobacteriaceae bacterium | reverse complement strand
GAAAACTTTCCCATCAGCGGATTGCGCGCGCACCCGTCTCTAATCCGCGCCATCGCGATGGTGAAGGAGGCCGCGGCGCTCGCTAATCGCCAACTCGGCCTGGTGGACGAGAGGACCGCCAACGCCATCATCGAGGCCGCCAAGGAAGTTCAGCAGGGCAAATGGGACCAGGAATTCGTGGTTGACGTTTTCCAGGCGGGCGCGGGCGTCAGCTTCCACATGAACAGCAATGAGGTCATCGCCAACCGCGCCTCCGAGTTGCTGGGCGGCAAGCTGGGCGAGTACAAGCACGTGCATCCCAACGATCACGTCAATTACGGCCAATCGACCAACGACGTGTTCCCCACCGCGATGCGCCTCGCCGCGTTGCTCGAACTGGAAAAGCTGTACGCGGTGCTCGATGGCCTCTTTGCCGTGCTCGCTGAAAAAGGCAAAGAATTCCACCACATCCTGAAGTCGGGACGTACTCACATGATGGACGCGGTGCCCATGCGGCTGGGCCAGGAGTTTCACGCCTATGCAGGCGCAATTAGACGTGCGAACCAGTCCATCCAGCAACAATCGGAGCTATTGCGCGAGGTTGGACTGGGCGGCTCGGCGGTCGGCACCGGCATCAACACCCATCCCGACTATCGGGAGAAGGCGATCGCCAACCTGGCGCGCATCTCGGGACAAGAGCTGCACGTCGTGGACGACATGCGCTATGCCATGCAGTCGAACCTGGCGATGTCGTCGGTCAGTTCGGCTTTGCGCAATCTAGCGTTGGAGGTCATCCGCATCTCCAACGACCTGCGACTGCTGTCGTCGGGTCCGAACACGGGCCTGGCAGAAATCAATCTGCCGGCGCTGCAGCCGGGCTCATCCATTATGCCGGGCAAGATCAATCCCGTGATGGGGGAGCTGGCGGCGATGGTTTCGTTTCAGGTTGTTGGCTACGACACCACGGTAGCGCTGGCGGTACAAGCCGGGCAGCTCGAACTTAATGTCATGATGCCGAGCATGGCTTACAGCGTGCTCACCTCCATCGCCATCATGACCAACATGCTTCGGCAGTTCGCCGAGTTCTGCATCAAAGGCATCACGGTCAACGAAAAGCGCACCGACTACTACGTGCAGAGCACGGTGTCGCTGGCCACGGCGTTGAATCCGTACATCGGTTACGCCAAAGCGGCGGAGATCGCCAAGGAGTCGGTGAAGACCGGCAAATCGATCATCGAGATTGCGCGCGAGCGTGGCGAGCTGACCGACGCCCAGATCAAGGAGATTCTCGATCCCACGCGCATGACCGAGCCGGTGCGCCCGCTGGACGCGGCGAAGGAGCGGGAGAAGATCAAGGCGAAGTAGGGCACTCGGTGAGCAAACCGAGCAACTGCCCTGCCCTAGCCAAAATCAGCCCAGAACGGGCACCCAGCGAAGGGCGCCGCTTAGTACGCCCAGCGCAGCAGCGTAGTTCCAGAAGTGAATCCCGCACCTACAGCCGCCAATAAAACCAGGTCACCCTTCTTCAGCTTGCCTTCGTCAATCGCGGTCTGCATGGCCAGAGGGATGGTCCCCGCCGTGGTATTGCCGTAACGGTCAATGTTGATGATGACCTTTTCGGTCGGCATCTTGAGGCGGTCAGCGGTCGCCTTGATGATGCGCAGGTTGGCCTGGTGAGCGATGAAGCAATCCACGTCCTGTCCGGTGAGGCCGTTCTTGCGCAAGACGCGCTCCGTCATCTCCGACATTTTCTTCACCGCATACTTGAATACCTGCTGCCCATCTTGATGAATATAATGCATCTTCTGATCAACAGTTTCGTGTGAAGCGGGGTTCAGGCTTCCTCCTCCCGGCATGTACAGATACTGCCCTCCCATGCCTTCGATCTGGGCCTCGTAGTCGATAATTCCGTCTTCACCCTCTTCCGCCGGTTCCAGCAACACGGCGCCCGCGCCGTCGCCGAAGATGATGCACACCGCGCGATCGGTGAAGTCGGTCATCGACGAGTTCACGTCGGCGCCAATTACCAGCACCTTTTTGGACCGGCCGGACTCGATGAACTGGGCGCCAGCGTTCAGCGCATAGACGAAGCCTGAGCATCCGGCGGAAACGTCAAAGCCCCAGGTGCGTGCGATACCAAGTTTGTACTGCACCAGGCATGCCGTCGAGGGATACATCATGTCCGGGGTGACCGTTCCCACCACAATCACATCCACTTCCTGAAGATCGAAGGGGTGCGACGCGACAAGCTTCTTGACCGCTTCCACCGCCAAGTCGCTGGCTGCTACTCCTTTGTCCACCAAGTGGCGTTCGCGGATTCCGGTACGGTCCAGGATCCACTGGTCGGTGGTGTCCACCATTTTTTCCAGGTCCTTGTTAGTGAGGACACGAGGCGGGACGTAGGTACCCAGCGCGGTAATCTTGGCGCGACGAGAGTTTGGCAATAGAGTTCTCCGAATTCGCTCTTCGCTCTTCGCCAGAGGGTCTAACGTTAACGATTCAGGCGGATCAAGAAACTGCCGACCCGAACGGCTTAAGAACTATGTGATGTTACAAAGCGAAAAGCGAATGGCGAACAGCGGCTTCTATGCCAGGCGCCAGTTGACCGCTGCACCCGCACGAGCCTGCTACCGTTGCTTCCTTCCGGACCTGGCGGGATTCACAAGATTGCGTTGCGCGGGACCAGCGCCCGACTATTCAATATAACATTCCGTCACCGCTGCGTGCCGGACGCGCGGGAAGCGCACGGGTTCAACCTCAACTGCTCTGGGAGCCGCGGAAAACAATGGTAAAATAGACAGATCGCATGCACCCAAAAACCGATTCTGTAGCCCTGCTGGATGTTCGGGACGCACCGCTGCGCGCAAAGCCTGCGCTTGTTAGCGGGACCGGATCTGACGCCAGTTCCGTGGCTGCTCCCAAGAAAATTGGATTTGTGAGCCTGGGCTGTCCCAAAAACCTCGTGGACAGCGAGGTGATGATGGGCCTGCTTTCTCAAGGCGGGGCGCAGATCACCTCACGCGCGGAAGACGCCGACATTATCGTCGTGAATACCTGCTCTTTCATTGACTCGGCCAAGCAGGAATCGGTGGCTACGATTCTGGAGATGGCTCAGCACAAGACCACGGGAAGAGCGCAGAAATTGATCGTCGCGGGCTGCCTGGTGGAACGCTATCGCAACGAAATTCAGAAAAACATTCCCGAAGTTGACGCTGTGGTGGGCACTGGCGAGTTGCAGAAGATTCTTAGCGCCACAGGGATTGCGCCGCCATCACCGGCCGGATCTCCATTCGTCATTCTGAATTCGCGTTCCGAAGGCGATGCCCGCGAGGCGGCTGGCCGCTTCTCGAAGGCAGAGTGGGACGGCGCAATTGCCGATCTGCCGAACTACTTGTACGACGAGTACACCCCGCGCGTGCTGGCGACTCCCAAGTATTCGGCCTACATCAAGATCGCCGAAGGCTGCGATCATCCCTGCTCGTTTTGCATCATCCCGCAATTGCGCGGCAAGTTCCGTTCGCGGCGATTCGAATCCGTAGTCGTTGAGGCGCAGCATCTTGCCGAACAGGGCGTGCGCGAGATCACGCTGATCGGGCAGGATACGACCTGCTACGGAGAAGATCTGGGGCTGAAAGATGGCCTGGCGCTGCTGCTGGAACGACTGGCGCAGATCGAGAGATTACGCTGGGTCCGCTTCCTCTACGCCTATCCCAACAAGATCACCGGCAAGCTGCTGCAGACGATCGCCGCACATGAAAAGATATGCTCCTATATCGATGTGCCGTTGCAACATGCTGCGCCTGAGGTTTTGAAGCGCATGAAACGCGGGGCCGGCGCACACATTTTCTTGCGCTCGGTAGAAAAGATGCGGCGCGAGATTCCGGGTCTGACACTGCGTACCTCGTTCATTGTGGGCTTTCCCGGCGAGAGCGAGGAGGATTTCGAACAGCTCTGCCAGTTCGTGCGCGAGGCGCAATTCGACTGGCTGGGAGTGTTCGGTTATTCCGACGAGGAAGGGGCCGGGGCATTCGCGCTGGCAGACAAAGTCCCACGGAGAGAGATCGAAAGGCGCCGCAAGAAGCTCATGTCTCTGCAGAGGCAGATCAGCCGCAAGAAGAAGCGTGCTCTGGTGGGGCAGCGGTTCGATTTGCTTTTGTCGGGCCCCTCGGCGGAAACCGAGTTGCTGTGGGAAGGCCGAACGGCAATGCATGCTCCCGAGATTGACGGCACCGTTTATGTGAACGATTTTGGCGATCGCGAAGACATTCGCGAGGGTGAGTTCTATCGCTGCGAAATCACCGAAGCGCACGACTACGATCTGGTGGCGCGCATTGTGTAGCAGTAGCCAGTGGTCAGTTGTAGGACGTTAGCAAACTCGTGGTGACTGAGGATGTACGCAGCGTCGATTGAACTGAGCGCCCTTGGAGTCGTTCACTGGCAACTGGCGACTGACAACTGTTCCTACTGACCACTGACAACTGATAACTGACAACTGTTTTTATGAAGAAGGTTCGCAGCTTACGTTGTCCAACTTGCAGAAAGATCGTGCTGGCCAGCGATCCCGAGTATCCTTTCTGCAGTGAACGCTGCCGCGCGATTGATCTTGGCAAGTGGGCCAGCGGCGCATATGTCATCTCCACACCCTTGAACGATCCGGAGACCGACGATTTCAACTACTCACGAAGCAGAAAGCCAGAGTGATCCTGGGCTGATGAGCACTGCGGCACCGCGATGGGCTACCCTCGTCGCCACCTTCTTTGGTGCCGGGCGATTGCGCCCCGGTCCAGGGACATGGGGCTCGCTGGCCACCGTCCTCTTGTGGTGGCTGTTGGCCTCGCATCTGCCTCCGGCAGCGCGGACTCCGGTGATCGTGCTGCTGATAGCACTAGTAGTCGCGATTGGCATACCCGCCGCGACCCTGGAAGCGCGTGGATGCGGCAAGAAAGATCCCTCGCATGTGGTGATTGACGAAGTCGCCGGGCAACTGCTCACGCTGGTGACGTGTCCCATTGTGTGGCCAGCGCTGCTCGCCGGCTTTATACTTTTCCGTGCATTCGATATTGTTAAACCTCCGCCAGTGCGTAGCCTGGAGCGACTGCCGGAAGGGACTGGAATTGTGGTGGACGACCTTGGCGCAGGCGTTTACGCGCTGATTGTCCTGCAGTTGCTGCTTCACTTTGGAGTCGTGCGCTGACAGCAACCGCACAGCCCTCACGAGGACGAGATCGACAGATGATGGAACGAAGAACGGGCGCAAAAAACGTAAACGGCAAACCCCATATCGATTCCATCGATCCCGTATGCGCTCTGCCGGGAGGCGAGGTTCGCATTAGCGGCAGTGGGCTCCGGCCCCGGGAACTGCGTCGGCCGCAGGTGCGATTCGGCGACGTGGATGGTTCCATCATCATCAGTTCGGAACGATTCATTGTGGCCCGCGTGCCCGAAGGAGCCGCGTCCGGTGAAGTTGTGGTCGCGACCAATGGTCACAAGAGCAATCCAGGCGCGGTGCGGGTCGGCGTTCCCATCGCGGAGAATCTCCACCCGGTAGCGAACCCAGCAATTGATCAAGATGGAAACATTTATGTCACGTTTTCCGGATCGCGCGGGCAGAAGGTCCCGGTTGCGATCTACCGTATCGACAACAATTACAACGTCAAGCCCTTCGTCCACGAAATGATGAATGCCACCGGCATGGCCTTCGACCGTGCGGGCAGCCTTTATGTTTCGTCACGTTATGACGGAACGGTGTACCGCGTGGCACAGAACGGTACCATGACCTCCTACGCCGAAGGCATGGGTGTCGCGACGGGAATGGCCTTCGACCCGATGGGAAATCTCTACGTCGGCGATCGCAGCGGCACCATCTTCAAGATCGATTGTGACCGCCAGATCTTCGTGTTTGCCATGCTGGAGCCGAGCGTCTCCGCCTATCATCTCGCCTTCGGCAACAATGGAGATCTGTACGTCACCGGCCCCACGACTTCGAGCTTCGATGCCATCCAGCGGATCGATCCGCACGGCGCCGTCAGCGTCTTCTACCGCGGACTTGGGCGTCCGCAGGGACTGGCGGTGGATGTGGACGACAACCTCTACGTTGCGGCTTCGCTTAGTGGCCGTCGCGGCATCGTGCGAGTTACGCCCGATCGCAAGGCATCGTTGGTAGTCTCGGGGCAAAACCTGGTCGGACTGGCATTCGCGCGCGACGCCTCGGCCGTGCTTGCCACCACCACCAGCGTGCATCACCTTTCCTGGGACATCGAGGGGCGGCAGCTGATTCCGGAGAGCTAGCAATTGGCATCTGGCACTTAGCAATTAGCATTTGGCAATTAGCCCTTGGCGGTGGCGTCGGGTGAAGGTGCACCGACGAATCGCGGCCCTTTGGACTGCACAAAAGACGCACGCATTTTGTGCCGCCCCCTGAAGGGGCTCGCATTCCCCTCGGCGATTTACCCAGGACTTACGTCCTGGGCTACATTTGTACCGCCCTGCGGGCTGGCGTAGGGGGAGCTCAAACGTTTTTTCAGCAGACTGTTTGAACCGTGGAGGCGATAGGGTGGTGATATTTGCTCCACGACGAATCGCTAAATGCTAAGTGCTAACGGCTAAGTGCGAACTGCTCAACGCTGCTAGACTGAATCCGTGATTGCCGAAATCATCGCCATCGGCTCGGAGATGCTGACTCCGTACCGGCAAGACAGCAATTCCCTATTCCTCACCGGGCGTCTTAACGATCTAGGCATCAGCGTCGCTTTCAAAACCGTAGTCGGCGACAATGCCGACAATCTTACGGCGGTGGCACGCACTGCCATCAGCCGCGCCGACATAGCCATCTTCATGGGCGGCCTGGGACCGACGCAAGACGACCTGACGCGCGAGAGCGTGGCCGCCGCGCTTGGAGTCTCGCTGAAGCGAGATCACGCCATCGTCACCGAAATGTACAAACGATTTGCCGAACGCCGCATTCACATGCCGGGCAATAATGCGCAGCAAGCCGACGTGCTTGAGGGCGCCGAACTGCTGCCGAATTCCAGAGGCTCGGCGCCGGGCCAGTGGCTGCGAACCAGCATCAACGAACAACCGAAGATTGTTGTGCTGCTGCCCGGCCCTCCGCACGAACTTCAGGAGATGTGGGACCAGCAATGCATGGATCGGCTGCGCGCCCTGGCTCCCTCGGCGGCCATTGCGACGCGCGTCCTCAAGGTCGCAATGATGGGCGAGTCGGCCGTAGATGAACGCACCGCGCCGATCTACAAGAAATACCCCAATGTCGAAACCACTCTGCTGGCTGGACAGGGGCAGGTCGAGTTCCATCTGCGAGCGACCGCCGCCACCAAGGCGGAGGCACAAGCGGAAGTGGACCGACTGGCCGGCGAGTTGGAAGACGAACTCGAGGACGCGGTGTTCTCCTCGGCGGGCGAATCGCTGGAGGAGATCGTCAGTTACTACTTGCAGATGCGCAACGCGAAACTGGCGGTGGCCGAGTCGTGTACCGGCGGAATGATCGCCGAGCGGATCACCTCGGTGCCCGGAAGTTCACGCTATTTTCTCGGCGGAGCGGTGGTCTACTCCAACGACCTGAAGACGCTGTTTGCCGACATTCCTCCCCTAATGATTGAGGCGCACGGCGCGGTAAGCAAAGAAGTGGCGCTGGCGCTGGCGGAAAACATCCGCGAGATTTGCAATGCCGACATCGGTGTGGGAGTCACGGGCGTCGCAGGCCCGGGTGGCGGCACGGAGGAGAAGCCGGTTGGCCTGGTATACGTCGCGATCACCAACGGACATAAGCAGGAGGTGGTGCAGCGGCGTTTCTTTGGAGACCGCGACCGCATACGCCGATGGGCGAGCCAGCAGGCGCTCGACCTGGTACGGCGCATGCTGATGTAAATTTATGCGCCTCTTCGTAGCACTTGATATCGACCGGGATATACGACAGCGGATCACCGAATTCCGCAATCAGATGCGACCGCTGGCGCCGGATGTTCGCTGGGTCGACCCGGAAACATTTCACATTACATTGCAGTTCCTCGGTGAGACAAAGCGGCTCGACGAGATCCAGCGCGCCTTGCAGTCCGTGCGTGCCGCACCCATCGCGCTAAGCTTCCGCAATGCCGGATTCTTCCCTTCTCCGAAGTCTCCGCGCGTATTCTGGGTGGGGATTGAAGCGGACCAGAATCTGCAGGAGCTAGTGAACTCCGTTGGCCGAGTTCTTCGACCGCTGGGATTCGAACCAGATGCGGCTCCCTTCAAGCCCCATTTGACGCTGGCGCGTGCCGGCAGCGGGCGTCCGCACCCAGTGCCCGGAGAACATTCTGCGCCTGCGCTCCAGGGGTTGCGAACCAGACTCGAGACCCTCGGGCCGCTGGAGTTCGGTACAATGACCGCGCACGAGTTCTATCTCTACGAGAGCAAGCTGTCTCCGGCGGGCGCGCGGTACACCAAGCTTTCGTGCTATCCGCTGGAATAGTCACGCTACCGAGCGCATAACTTTGACGAAACTTGCACTCACGATCGTCGCAGTTTCCTACCTGCTGGGCTCGATACCCTTCGGCTATCTGCTGGTGCGTATTTTTCGCGGCCAGGACGTCCGCAATACCGGCAGCGGAAACATCGGCGCAACCAATGTTGCCCGCGCCGGCTCGAAGGGGTTGGCAATTGCAACCTTGGTCCTCGACGCGTTGAAAGGTTACGTCGCGGTGGCGCTTGCTTTCTGGCTGGCGGGATCGCACCGCTTTACGGCGGGTAACATCCAGCCCAACCTGTACGACTCGTCCCCGCAGATGATCGATAGCCGTACGATCTTTCTTCTCGCGGCGGTCGCCGCCTTTTGCGCGATCCTGGGACACATGTTCACCGTATGGCTCCGCTTCAAGGGCGGCAAGGGGGTGGCAACTGCTGCCGGCGCATTTGTGGCGCTTGCGCCCAAGTGTCTGCTGCTTTCACTTCTTCTGTTTGCCATCGTCTTCGCGCTCACCCGGTATGTTTCTTTGGGGAGTATTGTGGCGGCGGCGTCCTTTCCCTGGTTGGTTTTATGGCTCAATCCCGCGGAGCGCAACACGGCGCCTATTCTGTTGGTGATTACGGCTTCAGCCGCGCTGATCATTGCGCGACACAAAGACAACATCCGGCGCCTGTTGGCGGGCACCGAAAACCGATTTCGTTGAAAGAGACCTGCTAGTGAGTGAGATCGCAGTCATCGGCGCAGGAGCATGGGGTACGGCGATATCCATTGTGCTGGGCCGCAAACAGACCCACCGGGTACGGCTGTGGGCGCATGAACATGAAGTGTGCGAGAGCGTCCGCACGCGGCGCGTGAACGAATTGTTTTTGCCGGGAGACACGATACCGGAAACGGTCCACGCAACCAACAGCTTCGAGGAGGCGCTGCGTGGCGCGGAAATTGTGGTCAGCGTGATGCCTTCTCATCACACACGCCGCGTGTTTCAAGCCATGCTTTCACAACTTCGCCCGGAGATGCTGTTTGTCAGCGCGACTAAGGGAATAGAAAACGATTCCCTGCTGCGCATGACTGAAGTCATTACCCAACTGTTGAGCGGCGGGGACAACGGATTCGTTCCACGGATCGGTGCGATGAGCGGGCCGACGTTTGCCAAGGAAGTAGCGAAAGCCGATCCCACCGCCATCACCATTGCCTCATCCGACAAGGAACTCGCGGCCATTGTGCAGCGAGAATTCAGCGATCCCAACTTCCGCGTGTACACCAACGACGATGTCATCGGAGTGGAACTGGGCGGGGCCTTGAAAAACATCGTCGCCATCGCCGCCGGAATTCTATTTGGCATGGACCTGGGATACAACACCGTGGCCGCATTGATCACGCGGGGATTGGCCGAGATCACGCGGCTGGTCGTCGCTTGCGGAGGCCGAGCGGAAACCATGGCCGGACTTGCCGGACTCGGCGATCTGGTGCTTACCTGCACGGGCGGCCTTTCGCGAAACCGCAGTATTGGCGTCGAACTGGGACGAGGCCGCAAGCTGGAAGGCATCATCGCCGGGATGCACGGCATGGTCGCCGAGGGCGTGCTCACCACCAAGGCTGCGGTCGGACTGGCCCAAAGGGCTGGAGTGGAAATGCCAATTACGCAGCAGATGCACGCGATTCTACAGCAAGGAAAATCGGTGCAGGACGCCATACGAGACTTAATGAGGCGACCCTCAACCAGCGAAGTGGGACTTTATAGGAATTAGAGCGCTTTCGAAATGACTCGACGAGCAGCAGTGGTTTCGCGCAACGCCGATACCCGGAAATACATCTAAAGCGCTGACGCGTACGATGTCGTACATTTATGTATGCACTGAATACAACATGGAACGACCTGAAAGCAATCCTCCCAAGAAGCCGCGCTCTGCGCTTTGCACAGGGCTGATCGCCGTCAGCGTTCTGCTGGCGTGCGGTTCTGCAATGGGACAGAGTTCTGGGCAAGCATCGTCTTCCCTTCCCTCGGCCGAACAGGTTCTGAACCGCAATCACGATGCCTTCGCGGGCTCTATCCCTCAGGCCAAAGCCACGCCGGAGACCATGGAGCTGACGATCGAAGACGCGCTGCAGCGCGGGCTAAAGTACAACCTCGGCTTGTACTTGGCTGACCGGGCCACGCAACAGTCGCGGGCTTCGCGGCTTCGCGCCCTCAGCGATATGCTGCCCGTGGTCAACGGATCGTTTGCCGAAGAGGAGCAGAAGATCAACCTGAAGGCGCTGGGATTTAGCGGTGCGATCTTTCCAGGAGTTCCGACTTCGATCGGGCCCTTCGGCATCAGCGATCTTCGCGCCACCGGCTCGTGGAATGCCATCGATTTGCATACCATTGACAATATCCGGGCGGCGAGTCAGAACGTTAAGGCCGCGCAGTTCACCTACCGCGACGCGCGCGACACGGTGGTGCTTGCCGTAGGGGCCAACTACCTGCTTACCATCGCGAACGAATCGCGAGTGGAGGCCACAGAAGCGGAATTAAAGACCGCCCAGGCGCTCTACCAGTTGGCGGCGGACGAGGAGGTGGCGGGCCTTGCGCCCAACATCGATACTCTGCGGGCGCGGGTGCAGTTACAAGCTCAGCAAGAGGCGCTGATCGAGGCACAGAACGACCTGGAAAAGCAACGCATCGCTCTGGCGCGCTTGATTGGATTGCCGGTGGGGCAGAAGTTCCGCCTGGTGAATCGCGTTCCTTATCACCCTCTTCCGGAAATGGAGTTGCAAAATGCCTATGCGCGGGCCCTGCAAACCCGTTCCGATTATCAGTCGGCGCTGGCGGCCTTGCGCGCCGCAGAGTTGAGCCGCGAGGCGGCCTGGAAGCAGCGTCTGCCCTCGATTGGATTCGCCGGCGAATATGGCGTGCTGGGAACTACCCCCGATTCCATGTCCCCCAATTGGACGGCGGCAGCGACGCTGAAAATTCCCATATTTCAGGGCGGAAAAGTAGAAGCCGACGTGCAACAGAGCGACGCCGTCCTGAAGCAGCGGCAGGCCCAAGTGGATGACATGCGAGGGCGCATCGAGCAGGATGTGGAAGATGCGATCCTCGATCTGAAGGCGGCCGCCCAAAACGTGGAGGTAGCCAAGTTGGGCCTCGATCTGGCGCAACAAGCACTCGGGCAGTCCCAGGATCGCTTCGCCGCAGGTGTCACGAACAATGTTGAGGTGATTCAAGCGCAGCAGCAATTGGCATCGGCCAATGACCGCTATATCTCCAGTCTGTATGCGCACAACATTGCCAAGGTGTTGCTGGCGCGCGCCATCGGCAATGCGGAGCAGGCAGTGCAGCAATACTTGGCGGAGCCGGGAAGCGTGCTGCCCCCCAACGGAACCGGAAGTCCTCCGGGAAGCACGAGTAACCCACCCGAAACAAAACCTGATGTTGATCCGGGTTCGGGTGGAATGGCGGGAGCAGTTGACGCTTCCCCGATGCAACAGCAACCGAGTCTGGGAGGAGCAAGTCCCGCAACCGGGCCCCAGAGCAAAGGCAATGGCGATGCTGCGGCTGCCCCAGTTCCTCACGAATAATCACTGACAGGTGAACCAATGAGTCCGAGCAGGACTGATGAAAATGAGCTGGAACGGCGCGAAGTCCTCGATCAACCTGAGGAAGAACACGTTGATCCGGAAGCGAAGCGTTACGAGGAAGACCGTCGCGGCTTCTTCCAGAAACATCCGGCCGCCAAACCGATTGCCTTTCTAGTGGCAATTGTGGTCGTGGTGTTGGTGGGTTGGTTCTGGTGGGAGAGCCGCCACTGGGAGAGCACCGACGACGCCGAGATTGACGGCCACATCTACCCCGTCAGTGCCCGAGTGGGCGGCCAGGTGACCAAGGTGAACTATGACGACGGCCAAGTAGTGCACAAAGGCGATGTGCTAGTGCAAATTGACCCCACCGACTACCAGGTTGCCTTGGCGCGTGCGCAAGCCGACTACCAGGACCAGCAAGCGCAGGCCGAGGCCGCACAGTTTGGGGTGCCGGTTTCCAGTGTCGGGTCGCTCAGCCAGATCCGGTCCGCCAGCGCCGACATGGACTCCGCCCAAGCTGGAGTGACCGCTGCGCTGAAACAGGCAGAGGCCGCACAAGCCCAGGTCCTGGAAGCGCAAGCGGATGCCAACAAGCTCAACACCGATGTTGAGCGCTATCGCCAACTGTTGGGCAAGCGCGAGATCTCGCAGCAGCAGTTCGACCAGGCTACGGCAGCAGCCATCGCCGCGAATGCTACGGTCAGCGCGCGGCAGGCCGCATTATTGGCTGCGCAGGCGCAAGTGAAACAAGCCCAATCCCGCATCGAACAGGCTACCGCTGAAATACGCAACGCCAGGGCCACGCCGAATACGGTGGCCGCCACCCAGGCCAAGGCAAAGTCCGCCGATGCCCTGGCGCAACGCTCCAAAGCTGCGCTTGATCAAGCGCAGCTGAATCTCTCCTACACCACCATCATGGCTCCGGTGGATGGCGTCGTCGGCAAGCGCTCCGTGCAGGTAGGTGCAAACGTATCCAGCGGCCAGGACCTGATGGCCATCGTTCCGCTTCGTGAGATATGGGTCACGGCAAACTTCAAGGAAACCCAGCTCGCCCGCATGGGGCCGCCGCAAGCTGCAAAGATCAAGGTCGATACCTACGGCGGTCGCAAGTGGGATGGACATGTTACCAGTATTGGAGGAGCGACGGGTGCAAAATACAGCTTGTTGCCGCCGGAGAATGCCACCGGTAACTACGTCAAGGTCGTGCAGCGCATTCCCGTGCGAATCGACTTCGATGGCAGTGACAAACCCGACTTCAACAAGGACGGCCTGCTACGTCCAGGCATGTCGGTGCAGCCCGATGTCAAAGTGCGCTGAACCGTGGGGGTGCGTTTCGGAGTCCCCCTGACGATGCACTCCCGCATCGGGCCATGGCTGGCGACATCAAACAATCGTTGGTCTGACTTACTGCGCATTCCGGGTCAATCCCCCACTTTTTGCTTAGAGTTACAGCAAATCGCTGTCATACTCTAAACAGGACTTCAGGTCAGCGCCAGACTTTCGTCATGAACTTCAATGTTCTGCCCAGCCTCGTTGCGCTTGCAATTCTGGTCGTGGTGTTCGAGGCCATTCTGCGTCAGGGTGCAGCCGAGCGGTTGCAGCTATGGCTCACGGCTTGGGTCCTCGTGCTCATACACTTCGTTGCCCAGTTTGTAAACGTAGGTCATGGTCTTTGGAGCCATATTGCAACCGCCATTAGTCTTGGATCTCTAGACCTTGCAACCGTATCTTTCCTGATCTCCATGTCGCCGCGGGCGACCACTGCTCGCCGTCAGCTCCTGCTCGGAACAATCCTCGGTCTCCCCGCACTGGCTTACACCACCGCTGCGGTTTGGGGGGTGGCGGCGCACAGCTTCTATTATGGCGTGGTGGTAGTGGCCTTCGCGGCTAGCTCGCTATTGGCTTGGAACTGGTATCTCGATACAACCTCTTATCTTTCTGGCTTACTGCTTGGGTCCCTGGTGTTCTCCTCGTTGTTGATCTGGATGGCTGCCCGCAATCATGCTGACCTTGGTGTCAGCGTGATTCTGGCTGGCCTCAACTTCGTTGTTGCCATTCTGTACTGGCGCCACTTTCGGCGCGACACGGCAGGCGTGCTGACCACGGTTTTCGGCTTCATCGCCTGGGGCATGGTCTATCCGATCGTAATGTTTCTGCATTTCCGCTCTCCATTGACGATTGTTGAATCCGAGACTTGGAACCTTCCCAAGTACTTTGTGGCGGTTGGCATGATTCTGACGCTCCTGGAGGACCAGATCCGCACGAATAAATATCTGGCTTATCACGACGCGTTGACGGGGCTGCCGAACCGGCGACTGCTTGAAGACCGATTGGAACGGGCCTTGGCCCACGCGACACGAGCCGGCAACAAGGTGGCAGTGTTATTGATTGACCTCGATCACTTCAAGGAAGTGAACGACACTTTCGGGCACCGAATCGGAGATTTAGCCTTACAGCAGGTGGTGTTGCGACTGTCCAGCCGGATGCGCGCCTCCGACACGCTGGCTCGTTCGGGAGGCGATGAGTTTACCGTGGTCAGCAATGTGTCCGATGAGCATGGCGCCGGGACCCTGATGTCGGGCCTGGAGTCGGCGCTCGCGATTCCCTTGAAGGTGGAAGGACATTTCATTCAAACTGGATTGAGCATTGGCGTAGTACTTTATCCCGATCATGGCCTTAACCCGGACGAATTGCACGCCGCCGCTGATCGGGCCATGTACCGCGCAAAACGCAGTGCCCGCAGCAGGGCCTAAGAATCATCGCCTTCCGGAGTCTCCATCTTCCATACGGCGCTTTGTTCTCTTTACTAGTGCAGGTTGTCCTTTGCCGTACGCCTGTTGTAGGCTCAAAAGCGGTCGCGGCCCTCGGAGGCTCGATTCTCCTCTCGCCGGGATGGCGAAACTGGCAGACGCAGCGGACTTAAAATCCGCAGACCCGAAAGGGTTGTGGGGGTTCAAGTCCCCCTCCCGGCACCAAGCTAAAGGCAACTCTTCTTCCCGCTGCTAGCAACTCTTTAGTCGCGCCCGCTAAAGGCTCAAAGGTAAAGGCGAATAGCAAAGAGCGATTCGCGCAAGGCACTCACTTCAACGTACCTTCGGCTGCCACGCGCCGGAAAGATCGTGGCGATCATACCCGGCGGAGATCTCCTGTTTGGTGGCGTAGCGGTAAAGCGCCGCGACGAAGATCCCCTGAGCGGCTGAGTTGGCAACACCCAGAAGCAGCCAGTAAATTACCATTACCGCGGCGCCAGCCAACATTTCTGTTTGTCCCAGCCGCGCGCCCATTATCGGGAGAAGCAATCCCGGCAACATGAGAAGCAAAAAGACAAGTCCGAAGCTGAAGCTGCCGGCAACTTCTTCGCCCCACGTCTTGCGAAATATCTGCGTCGATTTGTAGAGCGCCTCGACCGGCCCTATGTTCTCCGCGGCGAGAAGGGGGGCGACAAAGAAGCTCGCAAGCGTCCATACCAAGCCCGTGGTCCGGGTGATGACTCGTCCCAAGAAACCCAAGCGGCGCTCGAACATTTGCAGGAATGTGCCCACCGTCGCGGCCAGCAGCGCCCATTGAAAAATGCTCCACTTGCGCGTCCAGGCAGTCTGCAAGCCGTCATTCAAAGTGGCGCGCCCGCCGCCGAGTCGGTTTGACGCGATGCTGACCAGCGCTACATTGAAATACGTCGCAAGGCTATAGGTGACCACATAGAACAGGAACATAAACGGCAACATGGCTTTGCCCAGCAGTTTTTGCTGGGCAACATCGTGGGGAAAGGGTCCGGGCGGCATCACCACGAGCAGTCCGACGCCGAGGATGATCGCCATCGCGGCCAGACAGAATATTGCCGATAGGACCGGCAACCACATCAGTTCCTTGTCTGACTTTAAGATGGCGAAGCTTTGCCCTAGAAGGTCCCAGCTACGGGAAAGTGTTTCCATGAGATTCTCCCAAGTACTCGAAAGCGCAACCCGCGTTTTGCAGTGATCCAGACCTATTAGCCGTTATCAACGAACCGCATGTCAATGACCCTCGTCACAATGGGGTGGCAGGGGGCGTTTGTCACTGCGGATGGCAGTTACAGAATTGCGGGGATCGGCGAGCCGCTTGAGTCCTACGCTGTCTGGCTTCACGTTAGTGCCAAGCATATGTCCCCGATAGTTTGTCAGATGCGCACCTCTAAAGCGCTGGGCGACCAGATCGACCGGGCCCCTACGTGACGGGCTATTGCGACACGTCCAGGCAATTGTATTTTGCATGTTTAGTGGCACATACTTTCTAAACAGTGAAATGCTCGAAGATTTTCGAGAGAATCTCGACGAGAGTCTCTCTCTGGCTTCGAAAAACGTGCGCCGCTATCTTTATTTTTCCATTGGGCACTTTCCCATTGGGGCGAAGATGAAGATTAAGCAGCCGATTGCCGATATGAGTATCGCGTAGAAAGAAAGGAAGGTTGTAAGTGCCTAACATTGGCGAAGGCAGGGCAAAGGTAGTGCGGGGGCAACCAGCTCGGCGTGGCTCAGATAATCCACATTCGTTCGAGCCAACTCCTGGCTTCCGTACTTGTAGGATTTGCGGTCTTCGTAGAAGCCACACAATCCACCAGGCAGTAGATTCCGCCAATCCTATGCAGCTTAATGCTGAAGGCCGAGATTCCGAGGGTTTTTCATCGTTGGCGCTCTAGGCCCCCGGCCTGAATAGTCGGATCACACAAAACGCTAACATTGCGACGAGGGCCGACGCTGGAATTGTCAATATCCATGCCCACACGATCCGGGTTGCCACGCCCCAGCGCACACCGGACAGCCGCTGTGTAGTTCCTACCCCGACAATCGCGCCTGTGATGGTGTGGGTTGTGCTCACCGGAATGCCCGCCAATGCTGTCCCGAACAGGGTGATGGCGCCGGCGGCTTCGGCGCAGAACCCGCCCACCGGCTTCAGCTTGGTGATCTTCGACCCCATGGTATGGACGATTCGCCATCCCCCGAGATAGGTCCCCAGAGCAATTGCAGCATGGGCCGCCAGGATAATCGGCCAATGCCAGCGCCCCCAGTTCGCGGCAAAGTCATGCGGCTTCATGACTCCCGCGGTATAGAGCGCGCCGGCAACAATCCCCATTGTCTTCTGCGCGTCATTGCCCCCGTGCCCCAGGCTGTAAGCCGCCGCTGAGAGCAACTGCAATCTGCGGAACAGCTTGTCCACTTGCCGTGGCGACTTTCGTTGAAAGATCCATGAGATCGCCACCATGAAGCCGAAGCCAAGCACGAAACCCATCACGGGAGCGACCACGATAAAGATCAGCGTCTTGTACCAGCCGCCGGGCACGATGACCTGAGGCGCTGCTCTCCACCCGTGAAGGATCATGGCCCGCGCCATCGCGGCACCCGCATAGCCACCGATCAGCGCGTGCGACGAAGAGGTCGGCAGTCCCAGCAGCCACGTCAACACATCCCAAACGATGGCGCCCAACAATCCGGCCAGCACTACGTACTGGGTGACGATGTCGAGTTGGATCATGCCTTTGCCAATCATCTTGGCAACTGCAGTGCCCAGAAGAAACGCTGCTAGAAAATTGAATGCGGCCGCCCATAGCACCGCTAACCTGGGCGACAGCACGCGGGTGGACACCACCGTGGCAATACTGTTGGCAGCGTCGTGGAAGCCGTTGAGAAAGTCAAACACCAGCGCCGTGCCAACCGTAATAAGGAGCAGGACGAGTCCTGTACTCAAAGCAGATGTCCTCGTTTGAATTATCGCTTCGCAAGCACGGTGCAGCGCCTCAGGCGCTCTTCAGGACTACCGTTTCCAGCACGTTGGCGACATCTTCCGCCTTGTCGCTAGCCTCCTCCAGAATTTCCAGCAGTTCCTTCAGCTTGATCAGGGTAATGGGATCGTAGCCGCCATCGAACAGGCGTCCGATTGCTTCTCGGCTGACTTGGTCGGCTTCGTTTTCCAGCCGGTTGACTTCTACGCAGTGTTCAAGGAGCTGGCCGTTTTTGCTGAGCAGGCCGACAGCCTTTTTCAGTTCTTGCGCTTGCTTCAGGATGATGGCGGTCAACACCTTGGCCGACGCAGAGGGCTCCTTAATCTTGTAAGTGTACAAGCGGTCAGACGCGCTGTAAACGAAATCGAGGACGTCATCCAGCGAGGAGGCCAGCAGGTGAATATCCTCACGGTCGAAGGGCGTAATGAAGGTTTGGTTCAGCTTGATCAGAATCCTGTGCGTCATCTCATCGCCGCGGGACTCGATCTCCTTGATTTTCTGCACAGCCGCCGGCATCTGCTCGTAATCGTAGGAATGCAACAGGTCGTTCAAGGCTTGCGCGCCCTCGACGACATTGGTCGCGATCTCCAGGAACATGTCGAAGAACTTGACGTCACGCGGTATCAGACGCACCGGGATGCTCCACAGGCAAACGGTGATGTGGGAAGGGCCATGAGAGATGAAGAATTGCGAATTGGTACAACTTTGTTAAAACCAAACTATCGCACGGGACTGCTCGGGGGGTCAAACGGCCGCGAAAAGAATAGGCCAGATGCCTCGGTGACCCCAGTCCCGAATCGGTAACGAGAAGCCACAATCCCCTAGTAGGAACCTGATAGAACGAGAGTTAGCGGTTCTTCGCCGTCTGGGACGATGTTGAATCTACTTCTTGACTGTTTCCTTCTCCAATTGCTCGATCTCTCGAGTCAGTTGTTCGGCTTGATCGCGAAGCCGGTGCAAGCGTTCAGCCAACGTAGGCACATTTTTCTCGCCCGTCGCCACGGCGGGCGCAGAAGCAGGAGCAACTGCCGCTGGCGCTGGTGCTTCCGTCAGGTCCGCCAGGGCCTGATCGAAGGTGTCCCGGTAGATCAGCCGGTCGCCCATGGCCAGCACCACCTTCTTGAGCTGTGGCATACGAGCTTCGGTCGCCTGAATGTAAATGGACTCCAGGTAAAGAAAGCCCCCCGTGACGGGGAGGGCGATAATGTTGCCGCGCAACACGCGCGAGCCCTGCTGGTTCCACAGCGTGAGGTCCTTGGAGATGTTCTGGTCCTGGTCGATGCGCGACTCAATCTGCATGGGGCCGTACATCAATTGCTGCTTCGGCAGTCGATAAAAGATCAGCTTCCCTAATTGCTCGCCATCGCATCGAGCGGCCATCCATCCGATCAAATTGTCCTTGCCGCGCGGAGAAAAAGGCAGAATCAGCAAATACTCGGGTTCTTTCTCTCCCGGCAAAGTAGCCACCACGTAGGTCGGCGCTACGGGCTCCGGCTGTCCGGACTGGCCGAAAAGGTCACGCGCGATCTCCCAAATGTCTTCCTTGTTGTAGAACACCTGCGGATCGCGCATGTGAAACACTCGATACGCCTCTGCCTGCGCCTGAAAAAGCGCCTCCGGATAACGGGCGTGCCGGCGTAGATCGGCTGGCATCGCGGAGGCGGGAAGGAACAACTTGGGGAACAGCTTCTGGTAAGCCTGGATAATCGGGTCGCTGGGATCGAATACGTATAACGACATCTTCCCCGTGTAGGCATCCACGGTAGCCTTCACGGCATTGCGAATGTAATTTGCGCCTTCCTCAACCCCGGCCACGGGAAGCACCGCCGAGTACGGATGGGAGAGCGAAGTCGTGTAGCCGTCCACCATCCAGACCAGCCTGCCGTCATCGGCAATCACCAGGTAGGGATCCTGGTCCCAGTGCAAGAAACCGGCCAAGTGCGCCAATCTTGCTTTCACGTTGCGATAAATCATCATGCGACTTTGGCCAGTCAGATATCCGGTGAAAACAATATTCGGCTCGCCCTGAGAAATCGCCGCGGCAACCTTCAAAGGAAAAGAACCAACCGGGAATCCGCCCGTGCCCTGATAGGTCGAATACTTGTTCTGGTCGCCGGAAGGGTAATCGAACTCTTCGCGGGCGGTGTGCACAAAGACCGGATCCTGGGTCCGCTCGCCAAAGTAGATCTCCGGCCGGGAGAGCCCAAACCCAGGTGATTTGATCTCTGGAGGCGCGTTTTCGATGAGCAGCACGGGCAGGCCATCGGGCGTGATTTTGTTCACCTCAGCTACCACCACGCCAAAGCCGTGCGTGTAAATGAACCGCGGATTGATCCAGCTCTCGCTGGCCTCGGCGGACAACTGGGTGACATCAATTTCGCGCGGGGACAGCAGTACCTGCTTGATGCGTCCGTTGATGAAATAGCGATCAACGTCGGTCTGAGGAAAAGTGTAGTAGGGGCGTAGCGCTTGAATCTGCGTTATGGTTGCACCGTAAGCCCGCAGGTCCCAGAGCCGAACGTTAGCGAGCAGCGTTGCGTCTTGCACCGGGTCCACCACGCCTTGCCCGGAAGGGGTGAAAGGGCTTTCGGTGGCATTCCGATCAAGGCCGAAGGCCGCGGTGGTCGCCTGAATGTGGCGCTCGATGTAGGGCCGTTCGATGGAAATCTCATTTGGCCGCACATAAACGGCGCGAACAATGGCCGGCAAGAGCAATTGCAGGATAAAACATGACATCACCAGAACAGCCACCTGCTTGAACTTCGACATCCAAGCCAGCGGCAGCGCCGCTAAAGCAGAAATAATGAGCAGCCAGCGCAGAGGGAGAGTGACTTTTTCGTCCACAAAATCGGCGCCCGTCATGAAGGCGTGCGTATTGAACAAAAGCTCATAGTTGCCCAGATAAATCCAGGCCGCAAAACCCAGCAATAAAATCACTGCAATGATGCGGAAGAACGGCGTGCGCGTGGCGCCCGGCAACCGCAAATAGTCCCCAATGTTGATGGGTCCCGCTGGCCGATCGATCAGCCGGTAGCGGACTCGTTCGAACAACTGCCATCCGCGCGCCGTGGCCCAGAACAGCAGGGCGGAAAGAATCGCTACCACAAACAGAAATCCCAGCAGGTCCGAATAAAAAGGCAGATCGAACAGGTAAAACGGCAAGGCATGCGAAAAAACTTTGTCCTGCCAGGCGTCG
>PLYW01000290.1 GCA_003151875.1 Acidobacteriaceae bacterium | reverse complement strand
ATGTGCATGACATCGCCGTCCTTCACGATGTACTCCTTGCCTTCCAGGCGCAGTGTGCCGCGGGCGCGTCCTTCGGCTTCTGAGCCGGCATCGAGCAGTTGGTCCCAGTGAATGGTTTCGGCGCGGATGAAATGGTGTTCCAGGTCGGTGTGGATGGCGCCGGCGGCGTGCACCGCTTTCGATCCGCGCTCCACAGTCCATGCGCGGCACTCGTCTTCGCCCACGGTGAAGAAAGAAATCAGTCCCAGCAACTCGTAGGTCTTGCGGATCAGCCGAACCAGTCCACTTTCTTTCAGCTCATAGCTTGCGAGGAACTCGGCAGCATCCTCATCGCTCATTTCGGCGAGTTCGGCTTCGACCTTGGCACACACCGCCAGCGCGCTCGTGTTCAGCCGGGCCGCCACTTCCGTCACTCCGTATTTTGCGACGGCTTCCTCAAGGTCCTTACCTAGCGACGGACTTTCGCCGATGTTGAGCACGTACAGCATCGGCTTCTCGCTCAGGAACATGAAACCGCGCACCCGCTTTTTGTCCTCGGGAGTCATTTCCATCTCGCGCAGCGGGCGCTCGGTTTCCAGATGGGCCTTGGCGCGTTTCAGCAAGTCGTGCTCGCGCTCCAGTTCCGCCGTCTTCATCTTTTTCAAGTCTTTTTCGACGCGCTCCAGCCGCTTTTCCACCTGCCCCAGATCGTTGACGATCAGGTCGAAGTCAATGTTCTTGATATCGCGCAGCGGATCGATGGGGCCGACATGCGCGATTGAGTCATCTTCGAAGACGCGCACCACGTGGGCCAGCGCGTCCACATTGCGCAAGTTAGCGGCGAAGGCGGTTTCATTCAGCGCCTCCTGGCTCAGCGCCGCCACATCGGCGAACTCGACGCTGGCGTGTATCAGTTTCTTAGGGTTATACAGCGCAGCCAAGCGGTCGAGGCGGTCGTCGGGGACCTTGGTGACTCCGAGGTGCGCCTCGCGCGGATTTCCCGTGCGCTGCGCTACCTGCTGCTTGGTCAACATCACGAACAACGACGTCTTGCCCACTTGTGGCAGGCCTATGATTCCGGTTTTCATGAGTGCCCTTTCGCCTTTCGCTTCTCGCTATTCGCTAGCGGCTGCAGCCAGACCAGCTCTTAGCTCTTAGCCATTAGCTCTGAGCAACCGCAGGAACTGGAAACTCGAAACTCGAAACTTGAAACTGGTTTACGACATTCTCCGCGCGGTCAGATACAGCAACGCCAGTCCGAGCACCAGTACCGATCCCTCGATGCGCGTGGACCACACGTGCAGGCGATTGAACTCCACCCGGCGGGCGTCGTCCTGCGGCACGTCGTCGATGACGCCCATCTGCTGACGCAGGACCAGCATCCGCGACGCGATGCCAAACATGCCAACCAACGTCAAGATGATCATCGCGTAGATCAAAAGGTTGCGGGCCGCAAACGGATCGGCGACGCCATTCACCATCCGCGAATCGATCATGGAGGCCACGGCAAATATCACGCCACACGCGATCGCCATCCAGTGCATGATGCCTAAGCTGCGGTTGACCACATTGCCCGCCAGTTGCCGGGTGGGCAAGACCGCAAAAACCGTCGGCGCCAGCACGAACGCAAAGAAGATCAGTCCGCCAATCCAGATCACCAGTGACAACAACATCAGGTAACGAAGGAACGACATCAGCACCTCGGGAGTAAGGGCCATTGTAAATGGGAGCTGGTGAAATCAGTGTGGGACCGTTGCGGTTTGCAGCTTTGCCTTGGCCCTCTCCTGGCGCGCCCGCAGCCATTCCATCCAGCGATCGAGGCCCTCTCCGGTGGTGCTGGAAACATCGATGATTTCCATCTGGGGATGGACGCGCCTGGCGTTTTCGCGCGCCACGTCCGCATTGAAGGGAACGTAGGGCAGCAGATCGATCTTGGTCAGAAGCATCAGCTCCGACTTCAAAAAAATAGAGGGATATTTCAGCGGCTTGTCTTCACCTTCCGATGTGCTCAGCAGAACGATCTTTGCGTCTTCTCCAAGATCGTAGCTGGAGGGGCAAACCAGGTTGCCAACGTTCTCTACGATCAGCAGGTCGAGGTCTTCCAGCTTCCAGTCCTCCAAATGTTTTCCAATCATCTTGGCATCGAGATGGCAGGTCCCCCCGGTCGTGATCTGCTTGACCGGAAATCCGAACTTCGCCAGCCGCTTCGCGTCATTTTCGGTTTGCAGATCGCCGGTGAGCACGGCAACCCGTGAGCCCTTGTCCATGCGTTCCAGCGTCCTCTCCAGAAGAGCGGTTTTGCCCGAGCCGGGCGCGCTGATCAGGTTGATGCACAGCACCCCGAGTTGCCGGTAGCGTTCGCGCAACTGTTCGGCCAGGATCTGGTTTTCGTTCAGGACTTTCTTTTCGACTTCGATGCGGTTCATTCATCCACTTCCATGTAGGCGATGTCGAGCTCTTCTCCGCCAATGCAATCAGTCAGGAATTCGCCGCATTGCGGGCACTGCGGGTCGAAGTCGGTCATGCGAAACTGGTGCGCGCACTTGGAGCAGCGCTGCACGCGCGGAATGTATTCCAGGTCCAGCACCACCGGCTCCCATTCCGTGTCTTTCACCAGCACTTCGAAGCCGAACTGCAGCGCATCGCGGTCAACCCCACACAGTTCCCCGATTTTAACGCCTACCTTAGTGATGCGCCCGCCAGGGTGCCGCAGAGCTTCGCTCTGAACGGATTCGAGAATGGAGGCGGCGATGCCTAATTCATGCATGATTCAGTTGGTTCGTGGCCGGGAAGCTTTTCGTAGCATTTCCAGAATTCGGAGACGGCAAACGAGCGGAAACTCACAGGTGGCGCGGACCCTGCGACAAGGGCTTGGACTTCCCTTCCCGCACCTGCTGGCGGACGCTATCGAGCAGGGCCGCACCAGCGCCGCCGGCCGTGAAGTCGCCTTCGATCTCCGCATCCCACGCTGCCAAGTCGCGGTCGGCAACCCAAGTGGCAAGCTGCGCTTGCTCCTCCTCGGGAAGGGCTTCGATGGCGCGCTGTATGTCAGGAAGACTCATATTCAGTATTCTAGCGCCCCCTGCAAGGCTTGTGCTCCAGATCCGCATTGTGTCCGCAATTGGACACCCTCACGACGGAACCAACTCATCATAACCCGTCGATTGTCGGGCCGGAGCGCCCGTAATTTTCCAGAAACATCCGCCGTTGGATTTCGTCTATCACTCCGTAGGTGCAGCTCGTCTCGAATTGTCTTGGGTTCATGCAGAGTAGGTAGCTCACCATGCTGAAACAGTGGGGCCGCATCTGGGCCATCGGCTTCGTGCTGTGGACGGTGCTGGCTTTTCTGAGTGCCGCCGGGGCGCATGTTTACACCGCGTCCATGGGCAGCCCGGAGAGCTGGGCGCAGTTGCTTGCCTGGAACATCACCATCTCGTTTGTCTGGTCGTTGCTGACGCCGCCGGTTTACGCCTTGGCCCGGCGATTTACCTTCGACCGCAGCAGTTGGAAGCTGGCCCTTCCCCTTCATCTTGCCGCCAGCGCAGTTCTTACGCTGGCTGGGGCGGCGCTGATTGTGTCCTTGTTCCCGCTGGTGACTTGGACTAAGGAAACGCACGCGCCATTTCTTGCGCACACTTTTTCCCGCGCCCTCATGGATTTCCAGCGCTACTGGTATGTCCTGTTGATTACCCAGGCGATCGGGTATTACGGCAAGTACCGGGAGCGCGAATTGCAATCGTCGCAGTTGGAAGCCCAACTCGCTTATGCGCAGCTCGAGGTGCTGAAGATCCAGCTCGAGCCGCACTTCCTCTTTAATACTTTGAACTCCATCGCTTCCCTGGCCAGAAACGATGGACCTGCTGCCGAACACATGACGTTGCAACTGGCAGACCTGCTGCGCCTGTCGCTGGACGCGGTTGGCGTCCACGAGGTGCCTCTCAGTCGCGAGCTGACCTTCCTGCAGAAGTACGTTGACATCCAGCAAACGCGCTTCCGCGACCGCCTGCATGTGGAGATGGATATCCAGCCGCACACCCGGTCAGCGTTAGTCCCAAACCTGATTCTTCAGCCGCTGGTGGAAAATGCCATTCGCCATGGCATAGGCCCGCGCCTCGCCCCGGGATGGATTCGCATCTCGACGCGCCAGGTTTTCGATGAGCTGTGGATGGAGATCAGTGACAATGGCCAGGGACTGACCCGGCATCGGGGCGGCATTCCACCGGAAGGCGTGGGGCTGCGCAACACGCGCGCCCGCCTGCAGCAACTGTACAACCACGATCACAGGATGACGCTGGAGGACCAGCCCGGCGGAGGCTGCGTCGTCAAGATCCACATACCGTTCCGCGAAAGTTCCGAGGAGGTCGCGACCACCGATGTCCATTCGAGTGTTGCTTAGTGACGATGAAGCGCTGGCGCGCGAGCGCTTGCGCAGAATGTTGGAAGATGAAGCCGACCTGCAGATCGTGGCCGAGTGTGGCGACGGCAAGTCGGCAATCGCGTTGATCAAACAGGAGAAGCCCGACCTTGTCTTCCTCGATGTGCAGATGCCGGAGGTGGATGGCTTCGGCGTGATCGCGGGTCTGCACCAAGAGCATGTGCCGCTCACCATCTTTGTCACCGCTTATGACCAGTATGCGATGAAGGCGTTCGAGGTGCACGCGCTCGATTATCTGCTGAAGCCGGTGGGAAAGGACCGCCTGTCTGAGGCCTTGGGCCATGCTCGCAAGCAATTGTCCCATCCCTCGGAGGCGACTTTTCAGCGCAAGCTGCTCGATCTTTTGGCCGATCTGGAATCGCGGCAGCAAACCCCGCAGCGCATTGTCATCAAGGCGGACGGAGAGATCGTCTGCCTGAAGCCCAACGAGATTGATTGGGCCGAATCGGCAGGCAATTATGTCTGCCTGCACGTGGGAGGCAACACCCACATTCTGCGGGAAACGATCACCTCGCTGGAATCACGATTGGGGCACCGGCAATTTCTGCGCGTGCACCGTTCCACGCTGGTGAATGTGGACCGCATCAAGACCTTACGGCCTTCGCTGTATGGCGATTATTCCATTCTGCTGCGCGACGGCACCAAGCTGACGCTGAGCCGCGGCTTTCGGGAGAACGTGCTGAAGCGGCTGGGGACAGCGTAGCTACCGCTATGGTTGTATCCTTTTTCGTTTCGTTTTCGTCCTTGGGATAGGACGGCATTCGTTCCGCTTCGATGCCGTTCTGGAGGCTATATATGTCCTATCTCAAGCGCATTGGTCCAGCATCCGCGTTTAAAGTTGGCGCCGTAGTATACGGTTTGGTGGGTTTGATCGCTGGCGTTTTCTGCAGCGTCATCGCCTTCGCCGCTCCCTCGGTCCATCATGCACACATGCCCTGGGTCAGTCCTGCTGTCGGCCTTTTCGCGGTGATACTGTGCCCTCTCATATACGGAATCATCGGTGGCATCTGCGCCATAATCAGCGCGCTCATCTTCAATCTTGCTTCTGGCTGGGTGGGAGGATTGGAGGTGGAAATCAATTGAGCGGATAGATGCGAGGACCGCCGCCTCAGACCGCAGTCACCAGCGCGGGTGATTATCGTCACGGAAATATGGTCTGCCGCGGACCATAAATGGCATATGCAGCCGGTATGCGATGCAACCGATGCGGGCGCACTCTTCACGGCTTACCGCGATCGCATCCGCCGGTACATCCTGCGCATGGTGCGAGACCCGGCCGAGGCGGAAGATCTCACTCAGGAGACCTTCCTGCGAGCGCATCGGCGTTTGTACTTGCTTCGCCACCCCGAGGCGGTTGATGGCTGGCTGTACCGCATCGCCACTCACGTCTGCCTGGATCGGTTGCGGCAGCGCAAACCGCAGGATTCCATCGACGACGAGCAAACCGCCAACCGCGTGGATGCCGCGGTTCGTACACGTCCATCGCTGGCCGACATCGCCGAGCGGAGACAAACCAGCCTATGTGTGCAGCGCTGCCTGGACTACCTGCCCGACAATTATCGCGCGGTGATTTTGCTGTACGAGATCCATGCACTCACAGCGCCGGAAATCGCGAGCCTCCTCGGGGTGAAGTTGACCACGATCAAAATGCGGCTGCATCGCGCCCGTCGAATGCTGCAACAGATCATGGAATACGGGTGCGCCGTCTCGACCGACAGCAGCGGTGTGCCCGCGTGTGAACCCAGATCGAGAATTTCCAAACGACGACCCTGACGCGCAACTACCGCCCCGCTTGCGGCTTCTGCGCTGGTTGTCCTTTGGTGTCGGTTCGCTTCGCCTGCTGCATCGCGGGCCGCTGGCCTTCCGCCTCTTCCAACTCCTGCGCGATGGAATCCACCAGGCTGGCCTCACTCATCAGCACATGACCCACGATGACCGCGCCGTCATCGGCGTCTTTCCATTTGTGTTCCTCCATGGCCTCGCGCACCGCGGGAATCGTCTTGGCGCCATATCCTGTGTACGCGCCAGGAGCATAGATCTGATGCTTGAACCAGGGACGCTCCTTAAGACCCTGGCTGACGGTGAAGGTCCTCTCGGTCAACAGCAGCTTGGCGTTGATTGCCGGCAGCGCGGGAGACTGCCACGCGGCGCCATCGTTGTCATTTAATTTCGCGACGGCCTGGCGATAGCGCTGTGCCGCGCGCTCATACGCTTCCACCCCATTGTCCAGCGGCGCGAAGTTCAAGTAGGGTGGCACCGGCTCTTTCGGAGGAGGAACGTACTGTTTTTCCGGATCGGCGGTCGCGGTAAAGACTCCTTCCTCAATCTCTTTGTTGCGCTCGCGCGCCTGGTCCTGTTGTTGCTTCAACTCCTTTTTCAGCTCCGCAACATAGCGTTTGATGGTATCGGCTGATCCCGTGGGATCGAACGGCAGCAGGTCAGCATCGGCAAAGCGCATGACCGTGCTCCCGGCCACCTGGGCCAACGCGCGCTCATAAACGAACTTCGGATCGCCAAAATGCGTGTACCAGTAGAAGTCGTCGTAAATGGAGTGATAAACGCCGCCGCCGCTTTCGCCGCCGAATCCCATATTCAGCGCGGCCACGCCCGTATAGTCGAGGAACGCCGTGTAGTCGGAACCGTCACCCAGCGCTCCCAGCCGCAGGTCGGCGCGATCGCGCAACTCCTCTCGGTCCTCCGAGCTGGCGGCGCGACTTACCCGTCGAAGATAGGCGCGTTTCCACACGGAAATGTGCTTCTCCGGATCTTGAATCTCACGCTCAACCTGGTTGACCGCGCGCTCCAGTGTGTGTGACCCCGACACGCCCAAATAACCACGCGCGCTGGAGTCGGAGTTCAGGTACATCACCGCGTGCTG
>PLYW01000281.1 GCA_003151875.1 Acidobacteriaceae bacterium | reverse complement strand
GTTCGCAGTGGCTTGTACGCATCCGGGAGAACTGGCGACTTCTTATTTGGTACGCGAGGGCTCGCACGAAGGAAATCGCCACTTCGAAAGAGCCGAGGCTAAACCTCGTAAGTTGTCAGGTATCCCAAATGCAATGTAGGCGCGTACGAGTTTTGCGGTATTTTCTGCTTTCCTGTTCGCTGACTGCCGCGGTTTACGCGCAGCAACCTTCCACGCCAAACTCTTCGCCGTCTTCATCGGCTGCCTCGACCGCTGCCCCGGCCCAAAGTGTGGTGCCGCCCAGTGAACGAGTCGTCCTGAAAGTCGGAAATGTGCGCGTCACCCAGGCGGAGTTCGAGTCGCTACTCAGCACGTTAGAGGCGCAACAAGGACCGGCCGATCTGGGCCGTCGAGCCATCGGCGAAAACTATGCGTCGCTGCTGATGCTGGCGCAACAGGCTGTCGCCCATCACCTGGACTCGGCCCCCGACGTGGTCCGGCAACTGGCCATTGATCGCAACCAGATCCTGTCCAACGCCGAGTTTGCCCGCCTGAAAGCCCAGGTCATGCCCACTGCGGAGGAGATCAGCGCGTATTATTCCGCCCACTTGGACGACTATGACGTGGTGATGGTGCGCAGAATCTTCGTTTGGAAGAAGGTCGGGCAGGGCATGAGTTCAGCCGACGCCCATGCGCTGGCCGACGCCATCCGTCAGGCCTATGCCTCAGGAAGCGATCCCAAAAAATTGATCCACGATCCCAACAGCGTCGTGCTCGATGCCGAACCTCTGGGCTTCCGGCGCGGCGAGTTGCCGGAAAAAATGGCCAAGCCGGCATTCACCATCAAGGAAGGGGAGTGGGCCGTGATTGACGACAATGCCGACACCCTGGTGCTGCAGCAGTTGGTCAATCGCAGCCGTCGCGATTTGAAAGAGATGTCACCGTTCATCGAGAAGCAACTGCAAAGTGAGAAATTGAAAACAGAGTTGGAAAATTTGAAGAAGCAAAGCGGTGTTTGGCTGGACCAGGATTACTTTGCGCCTGCCCGGCCGACGCCTGGTTTCGGTCCTCAACCTCAAACTTCGGGCCCCACAAACCCAGTGCATAAGGAGAAAGATGAAGACAAACAACAGAACTAAAACATTATGGTACGTTGCGCTACCGATTCTCATCCTGGTAGCGTGTGTCCTCCAACCACAGGCCCGCGCCCAAATGACGTCAACGGGTATCGACTGCTCGCAGATTGCCTCCCTGCATCTGTTACAGCAAGAAAACATGCGCGCCGGCCGTACTTTAATTGAGTGCGGTGTCGTACAAGGTGGCCGGCCTTCCGACTCAGGCGATGAGATCACCGGCGATACGCCTCAACCGCCCAACATCCTGGTCAGCAATCGCACCTGCACTTCCGGAAGCACCTGCACCCATAGCGAAAGCATGGTATTCGCCAGTCCGCGACCCGGCGATCACACCGTGGTGGTCAACTACAACGACGAGACCAACGGCGGCAGCAACTATTCCGGAGTATCCTACTCGCTCGACGGCGGCGCCACCTTTACTCAGATCGTTCCGTCACCGTTCGCCACCGGCCACGGCACCAACTTCGGCGATCCCATCGTGGTTTACAACTCCAAGTTAGCCATGTGGTTTGCGGGCGACTTGGCGACCGGCTGCGGTGGTCAAGGCATCGGTACCTGGAAGTCTACTGACGGCCAGACTTGGACGACCTCAGCGTGCGCCCATAACAACAGCGCTGACGATCGCGAGTCCATGTGGGTTGACAACTCCCCGTTCAGCGCGGTGTACGGCCGCATGTACATTTCCTGGAACAACTTCAACGTGGGTGGAGGGGCCCTGTACGTTACCCACTCGGACGATGGTGTTACCTGGAGCACGCCCGTGCAGGTCGCCAATGGCTCACCCTTCATTCGCGACGTACAGATCACCGGCACCTTGCCAGGCCATGGCGCTCCCTCGGCTCTTTACAAGAGCCCGGTATTCCTTGCTGGCATGGATGAGGGTGGCGGCGGTTTGAGCACCCGCCAGAACATCATGTATCGGTCCACTGATGGTGGCGTCACCTGGACCTCGGCCACTATGGGTGCTCGCTTCAATGCTGTGGGTGACGCCGGCACCTGCGGCTACTTCGCAAAAGTCAATCCCATCTGGCGGCACATGGGCTGGGGCGAGCCGGCCGTTGGTCCCAACGGAGTGATCCACTATGCCTACGCGGGCAAAGGACAAGCCAGCGGTGACAACGGGGACATCTACTACGTGCGTTCCACCGATAACGGTCTCACCTGGTCCACGCCGATCAAACTGAACGACGATACCGGCGGCCAATTCAAGACCCAGTGGATGCCGTCCGTCTCCGTCAACTACACCCCCAGCATCCCCTTGCCGCAGACCAAGGTCACCGTTTCCTGGTACGATCGCCGCAGCGCCACCACGGCGTGCAACGCGGTCACCGATCCGGGATGCAGCTACGAGCGCTATGGCGTTCAATCGCCTGATAACGGCGCTACCTGGGGAGCGAACTTCCCCATCAGCACTCAACTGATTCCCCAACCCGCGCAGAACGATCCCCTCATCCAGAGCTGCTATGCAGGCGATTACGACTACAGCACGGCGTTTGGTAACACTGCTTATGTAACCTGGACCGACGGCCGCGTTGCCGTTGGTGGCGTCCAGGTACAGAACGTGGAATTCGCGCCGGTACCCGAGCCGTAGAGCGGTTCTCGCACATCGGACTAACCAAAGAGGGCGGCTAACTGGCCGCCTTCTTTTTGTTGACCACGGCGTTTGTGGCGATTGAGGGTAGCAGGCCCGCGAATTGGGCCACAGTCTCGTATGTTCTCAGCCTCGGCGAAGACTTGTGCGGCCATCTCCCCGCACCCCAGGTGTCAGGCGCTCCGCGTACACTGGTGGACCGCGTCATCGCCCGATGGAGCACGATTTCGGCGTGTCGAAAACGAGCGGCACGGTATACAATTCTGCCCTTCCTTGAAGTGAAAAAGGAGATATTGCAGTCACCAAGGAGATTGCGAATGAAATTTAGGAGTCTGTGTGTCTGTGCGATCGTTGCTCTGGCCGTTGTGATGGCCTCGGCGCAAACCAAAACTTCGTTGTCGGGCAAGTGCGGCAAGGCTGACGTCCAGCAGAGTATCCCTGCTGGTGACCAGGCGGGCCACGCTTTTACCCTGGCCCAGGGAAAGTGCTCCGCCGCGGGAAAAGTAGGCGGTGCTGAGGGTAAGGACGGCGCCTTCTCCGAGCATGCGGAAGTTACGGCAACCCACATGAAGAACTGGGGAGTCTTTGTGGAGACCTTCGATAGCGGCGACAAGGTTATCTACAACTATCAAGGCACCGGGACCTTGAAAGACGGCGCGTTCCAGACGGGGACCAATAAGTACCAGATCGCCGGCGGCACCGGAAAGATGAAGGGTATCAAAGGGTCGGGCAGTTGCAAGCTCACCGGTAAACCCGATGGTGGTCTGGACTACTCGTGCACCAGCGACTACACACTCGCCGGGGCCGTGATGGCAAAGCCTTCTCCGGCAAAACCATAGATAGATCGGGTGGCCATTCAAGCCGATCGGGTGGCCCATCCTAGCCTTTTTTTGGCTAGGGTGGGGATTTTGTTTGCCCTGAGCTTTCCGATTTGCTCAGCATCCTTCTGACCAATGCGCCAGTCCCGCCTTGCGCGACGAAACAGCTTAGCCCAGGGCGGAAGCCCTGGGGTCAAGTGGGAAATAAAACCGACTCCCGCAACCGGAGTCCCCAACGAGCGCCCCGCCGTGGCGGCCTTGTTGGGGTGGCTGTAGGGACGGCACGCAGCCTCCACCAAACACCGGCGCAAGAATCTGCTACTCACGGCGCACGGATACGCATACCATGATTCCATGATTTTCCGCGTGCGACTGTTGCTGCTGCTTCTTCTTTTGCTGGCCTGTGGAGCTGCCGCGCAAACCGATCCTCAGACTACTGGCGCGTATCGCGTGGGTGGAACCGTCTCCGCTCCTAAAGCAACCTACGCTCCCGACCCGGAGTATTCCGAGGAGGCCCGCAAGGCCAAATATCAGGGCACGTGTGTGTTGTGGCTGGTGGTCGATGCAGATGGGTTACCCCAAAAGATCAGGGTGCAGCGCGCGCTTGGTATGGGGTTGGATGAAGAGGCGATCAAGGTCGTGCAGCGGTGGCGCTTCCAACCAGCTACCAAGGATGGGCAGCCAGTGCCGGTCATGATCAATGTCGAGGTAAATTTTCGTCTCTACAATAGCCTGACCCCGCATCCCGACAGCGCTGGCCAGCCACCCCGTTTTCCAGGCGTAAAAACCTCCAAGTATCCACTCCTCGTGCGTGTCAGCGACGTCTCGTTTTCTTCGAAAGCCGGAGCTACCGCGGCGGCCGCGAGCTATAAAGCGTTCATCACAGATGCCGGCCGGGAGCAGCAGGTGACGATCTTCTGCATCATGGAGTCATCGGAGTGCCTGGTTCTCGATAAGGGAACTTATCCAGCTCGATGGGAAGAAAACATGAAGAGCCTGGAAATTCTGGGACTGAGTGGTGGCCAAGGGAAGTGGAAGAAAACGGAATATACAGTCGATAGCGAGAATCGCTAACCGGTCGCTCACAAAAACTCTGAGGTGAAGCGCCGTTACTCAGCTTTCCCGATAGAGCGAGTCCTGCCTTGCGGGACGAAAGAGCTTAGCCCAGGGCGGAAGCCCTGGGTTCAGGTGGGAAATAAAACCGAGTTCCTTCAGGGACGGCACCAGGCACATCCGGAGCCAGTCACGGGGCACCAGGCAAAAAGAATCAATAGAGGGGGGACACAACTCGTCGAAGCCAGAGCACCTGGCTTCTAGCAGTCTTGGGCTGTTTCTATTTTCACGGTTGAGGCCTGAAGGCTTGTTGTCCTTTCGGGCATCTATGAGAACAATGTTTTCGGCCCCTTCCAACCCAAGATCTTTCAATGTGGCTGTCACTTTCGCAAGTTCCGCATAAGAGAAATAAAAGATCACCGTGATACTCCTCAGCGTATTATTGGCCTTCTCGTATACCTTTACTTGATTAGCGAGATTTTGCTTCAGCTTGGAGTTGCTAGCTAGCTTGAATTCAACGAGAGATTTAT
>PLYW01000209.1 GCA_003151875.1 Acidobacteriaceae bacterium | reverse complement strand
CTCGCATCGACAAAGCGCAGCAACTGATTGGCGAACTGGCCGACTTGACCGCACGCACCCGCACAGCCAGTGCCGGTATCGATTTTTCCGCCACTGACCGAAAAACCCGTCGGCTGATCGAGTTGGATCACGTCACCTGCGATATCGGCGGCCGAAGCCTCTTCGAGGATCTCGACTTCGTCCTTACCGCCGGCATGCGGGTTGGCCTTGTCGGGCCCAACGGCAGCGGCAAGACCACTTTGCTGCGGCTGCTCTCGCGAGACCTCGTGCCATCGGTGGGCGAGGTCCATAGAGCCGATTCGCTGCGTGTGGTCTATTTCGATCAGAACCGCTTGCTCGATCCTGATGTGATACTGCGGCGCGCGCTCGCGCCTGACAGCGACTCCGTGATCTACGAGGGGCGCGTGATCCACGTTGCCTCGTGGGCCAACCGCTTCCTGTTCACCGGCGAGCAGCTAAATCAACCGGTCGGCCGCCTATCCGGAGGCGAACGCGCCCGCGTGCTGATCGCCAAGCTCATGCTGCAGCCGGCCGACGTGCTGCTGCTCGACGAGCCCACCAACGACCTCGACATCCCCACGCTCGAGGTGTTGGAAGAAAGCCTNNGGCGCGGGGCGCTTTGCCGACTACTCGCAGTGGGAAGCCTGGCAGCAGGAGCGCAAAAGCGCGTCCCAGACATCTGCAAGAGCGCTTGACCGTAGAACCGCCGCAGGCACCTCACCAGCTACAACTGGCCTAGCGAAAAAAAAGCTCTCGTACCTGGAAGCCCGCGAGTACGCAACGCTCGAGCAGCGCATCGCAGAAGCCGAAGAGGAGCTTAAGACCGCGCTCGCCGCCTACGCAGATCCCGCCATCGCCAGCGACGCGGAACGACTGATCGCCGCCCAAGCCGAACTACACATGGCGCAGAAACGAGTCGATCAGCTCTACCTCCGGTGGGAAGAGCTTGAGACCAAGATCACCTGACGATGCCGCGCCGTCCAATCTTCCCGCAGATATTGAAGTGCGGTCTATCGGCGATGATTCCCGCCCTCTTCTCGGTATCCCGTTTCGGGATGAAGCCAAGCGTTTTCCGGAGATGTTCAATTTTGCACAGACCGGCAGAAAGCTACGAGATTACAAAAGTGTCGAGTCCCAATTAAGCCGAGAAGATCGGCAATCCGAGTTTTGCCAGGGACGAAGGAGAAATATGAAAACCAGCACGAAAGACAGGATCAAGGGCAGCTTCCACGAAGTGAAAGGCACTATCAAGGAGCAGGTCGGCAAGGCTACCAATGACCGCACTTTGAAAGCCGAGGGGAAAGCCGAAAAGAACGTGGGCAAAGTCCAGCAGCGCATAGGCAACGCTAAAGAAGCCGTCGCCAAGTTGAAAGGAAAGCTGAGAGATCTAAAAACGGCGTAGGCGTCCGGAAATAAATCGGCGAGGTTGAAAAGGCCTTAGGGGTACTGCGCGGTTCGATTGACGTGAAGCCGCCTTGAGTAACGTCAAGTGATTTGGCCGTCGATGGTGCACCATTATCCGGCAGGGTGAGACTGCTTGCCCAGTGTCGTTGCCGAAGACACTGCCATTCAGGGGAGCGGTGCGATTTGCAGGCTCACTAACACCAAGTGCGCCGGATTCTGGCACATTCTGCTCTGGAGGAATTCACTCTACCGGCGGATAACCGCGGCAGGCGGAGCCTTGAGTTTGGCCAGCTCGCTAGTAAAAAGCGGGTTCTCGGGAAATTCTGCGACGAGCTCCGTAAGTTGGGTGCGGGCCACTTCTGTTTTTTTCTCACGCAGGGCGGCCAGCGCCAGCATGATCTTGGCAAACGGCCGGAGATAATGGCCGCGCTCGGCGGCGATTTCGAGCTGTTGAATCCCCACTTTCTTGTTGCCATGGATTCCCGCGAAGGCAAGAAACAACTTCTTGTATCCCGGCAGGCTTCCGATGATGTAATTGGCCGCGCCCAAGGTGAGATAGGCATCGGCGGCATCCGGCGCGACCACCAGCAGTTTCTTGGCGTAGCTATCAGCATCTCCGATCATTCTCAGGCTTTCCACCTGATGCTTATCGATCAAGCTGGCATAGTCGGCCTGCATACCCAAGCTTAGGGTCATGGCAAACAGGGCGTTGGTATCGTCCGGATTCGTTTGCAATCGCATTTGCGCCAAGTCCTGTGCCTGTTTGTCCGCGGCGAAGAATGCCGCGCGCAGTTCCGGGTCCGGCTTGAGAGCGACCTTGCCCAGAAAACGTTTGTCGTCGAGGAAAAAATCGGACGTCAAAACGTCTTGCCGGTAGAACTCCTCAAACAGATAAGCTGCCGCTTGCGAGGCGCTCCCGAGAGGGTCTGCCGGGTGGGACTTCTGCCAGGCCGCAAACTGCGCGCGAGCTTGCTCAGGCTTCAACTCGTAAAGCAGGTGAAAGCCGGCCTCGAGTTCCGGCACGTGCAATACCGCGATCTGGGCCTGCCTTCCGCCGGTCGGGATGACCGGAACAGCGAGGATAGCTGCAACCAGCACGGCGCAGAACCAACACACCCTTGCCCGCTTCCGCGAAATTCGGGGTCGAAGGCCACGGCCTGAGAAGTCATGCCGCATCGTGACATCACTCTTGCCAGGGTTCGGAACAATTTATTTCGATAGGGCCTGGCGCCGGTAAAGCATTGCCGGGTCCGCCGCCTGGGCCGGGCGCTGGCGAGTCGCAACGATGGGAGAACATCGCCTTGGCCGTGGCGATGGCGGAGAATCGTTCTAATCCGCTGCGCTGAACTCTACCCGCTTCTCCCGCAGACGCGGATCGACTATGGCCGATCTTCTGACCGACTCCGCAATGCGGGGCTTTGCCATTTCTTTCTTCACTTCGCGGAGAGTCGCGGCGCTGAATGCGACCTTCTTATTTTTTGCCGGCATAACACCATCATCATGTCACACGCCGCAAGGCAAGAACGGTCAATTCAGACCAAGGGAGCAGATTCTGGAGATGCATCCTCGGCGCAAGAGCAGGGGTCTTGCGGCGGGAAATCCGCATAGTTCGTTATTCCTGCAAGAAGATATTGAGAAGGGAGTTGTGGACCCGAATCTCACCGTTGTATTCGATGAAGCCCAGTTTCCTGAAGCGATTCATAAAAAAACTCACGCGGGACCGGGTGGTGCCAATCATCTCAGCCAATACCTCCTGGCTGACCTTGGGAACCACCGTCTCGGGTTTGCTTTCCTTGCCGAACTGGGCGAGCAATAACAGAATTCTCGCCAGCCGCTTTTCGCTGGAATTGAAAAGCTGATCGACCAGGTCCGCTTGGATGCGAGCGTTGCGGGTAAGAAGAAACGACACGAACACATTCGAAAATTCGGGTTCCTGATGAAGTGCGCGGACCATTTCCGCCTTGCTGATCCTGAGCAGTGAACACGCGTCCATCGCGGTAGCAGTCGCGAGTCGAACAGGATGAACGGAGACCATGCAGTTCTCCCCCAGGAATTCCCCGGCGCCCACCAAGGTGATCGTGGCTTCTTTTCCTGCGGCGGAGGTAACCGTGACTCGCAGCCGGCCCTTTTGCACGTAAAAAATCGTGTCGGCAGGGTCGCCTTGCGCGTAGGCCACCTCATTTTTTTTCAGATTGACAATTTGTTTGCCCAACCCAGCTCTCGCGAGAAAAGCCTCAGGATCAAAACCCCCATCGCCATTTGTGGGTCGCAGCTTGGGCGTTTGAAACCGGGGAAGCTGTGCAATTTCGCCGGTGGCGGGTTTTGCGGACCGCACCGAATTGACGGACGGGACCCGTTTGGCTGGAGGGTCCTGGCTGCGGGCTTGAATGCCCCTGCTGTTCATGTCGCACCTCCGGAGGGACCGTTCAGACGACCAAATTATACACCTTGATCAAGAGCCGCCCGTTTGCGTTTTCTGTTCAATATTGCACCGTTTCCCCAATTTGGAATTTGTGCCAATTGAGCGCTTTTGCACAGCTTTGTCTGTTCCCAAGCGGTAGCCTCGGGTTTGTGAGGAAAATTTGCGGGCAGCGATGTCCCGCCTCGACCGACGGATCCATGTGCCGCTAGCTGACGAGTGGGCCCGTATCACTGGGGACGAGATCAACTCTTCGGGAGTCAACAATGCCAAGCCAACGCGCGCTCACCTTTAATCCCGGTACGTTTCTCAAAAAGATCGGCAAGTGCAGCACCAGCCGGGGGTACCGCAACAAAGAACTAATTTTCGCTCAGGGCGAGGCTGCGGATGCCATGTTCTATGTCGAGGCTGGCAACGTGAAGCTGACGGTCCTATCGAAACATGGCAAGAAGGCCGTCATCGCTATTTTCCGGCAAGGCGACTTTTTCGGGGAAGGCTGCTTAGGAGCGCCGTCGCTGCGCATGTCCACCGCCACCGCGGTACGGCCCTCCACAATTGTACGAGTGGAAAAGATCGCCATCATTAGCATCATCCATGACGACCCTCTATTCGCGAGGCTGTTTATCGCGCACTTGATTTCTCGCGTTACCCGGACTGAGGAGGACCTCCTCGATCAACTGCTCAATTCCAGCGAGAAGCGGCTGGCACGGACTCTGCTGTTGCTCGCAGGCTTTGGGACGCAATCCAAGCCACATCCCGCCGCCCTGAAGGTGAGTCAGGGAACGCTGGCCGAGATGGTGGGCACCACCCGCTCGAGAGTGAGCTTCTTTATGAACCGCTTTCGCAAGATGGGGCTGATCGATTACAACGGCAGCTTGCACGTGCATTGGGCCGTGCTGAACTTCTTTCTGCACAAATAAGCGACAAATCCGCGGTCGGCACTCCCTCCTTCGACTCCATATTCAACCAAAGTGTTATTCTGCCGGGGCACTTTTGACCCAGTTCCGCAAAGAGCAGGGCCAGCGAAGATGAGGAATTATTTGGAACTCTAGTGCAAGAATGTGCACTCCAAGGACGGAAGTCGGCTGTCTTAAGAAGGGGTTAGCGAGGACATAGAATTGCAGGTAAGGTTATTGGATGCTGTTAGCGACTCTGTCACCATTGTGCCATTCCTTCCAGTGACAGAGGCGTGGTTCTTTTGGATTGGAACGAGGCGGAGTTCCCCCATGAAACTGCTGCGCTTGTGTTGTCTCGCCCTCCCGTTGTTCGCCCTCACAGCCTATGCCGACGTCCTCGGAAGCGCCGACGCTTTCGCCGTTTTGGGCGCCTCAGCCGTAACCAACACCGGGCCTTCGGTTCTCTGGGGAGATTTGGGCGTTTTCCCCGGTACTTCGATCACGGGCTTTCCGCCGGGGATCGTGCATGGAAGCACACACAACGACGATGCCGTTGCCATGCAGGCGCAGGCAGATGCGCTGACTGGGTACAATTTTCTCGCAGGCTTGTCTTTTAACCAGGATTTGACGGGTCAGGATCTCGGAGGCAAGACGCTTGACCAGGGGGTCTACTTCTTCTCTTCGTCAGCACAGTTGACCGGAGCGCTCACCCTGGATTTCCAAGGCTTGAGCAATGCGATGATCGTCTTCCAGATTGGGAGCACGCTGACCACGGCCAGCGCTTCGTCGGTGAACATCATCAATGCGGGAAATAATGACGAGGTTTTCTGGCAGGTGGGCAGTTCTGCGACGTTGGGGACAAACACTGACTTCTATGGGAGCATTATCGCGGACCAGAGCATCACGCTGACTACCGGCGCCGACGTCAATTGTGGCAGAGTAATAGCACTGAATGGCGC
>PLYW01000095.1 GCA_003151875.1 Acidobacteriaceae bacterium | reverse complement strand
CAAGAAAAAAGGCGGAATTCTGTCCGGAAGCGCAGCGCCCAGTTGCACATCCGAAAACCGAAACGGCCCAGAATTCCGCCAACCTATGGAGGAAAATGCAGCAACGAAGCAACGTGACGCGAACTTCGCTACGCGTTCGCCTTCCCTGTCCGCTGCTCTCGCCAGCGGTTCGATCCAATGGAGTGATTGTCACATTGGAAAGGAGCAGCGCAAATCCCCCGTACGCAGTACGGTACGTACCACTTCAGTGGTAAAGAGCCCGCACAAATTCCTGGACAACGGTAATAGAATCGGGGTGAGAGAAAACCATGCGCCTAGGCGATTACGTTGACGATTACTGCTCGCGCTGCCAGCGCACCACCGACCACGCCGTAGTCTCGATGGCAGCGGACGAAGTGCAGAAAGTGCGCTGCCGGACCTGCAGCTACGAGCACAAGTACCGGCATAACAAAACTGGCAAGAAAGAGCTGACGAAGGAAGAAGCGTTCCAGAAGGTGCTGGCCAGCGTTACCGGTCAGTTGGGCGGCTCGGCTCCCGAGCCTACAAAGAAGAAGCGCACGAAGTAGGCAATCGCCCGGCTGCGACTGGCAACTCGCCAGCCGGGCGCGTAGCCACGCACCCGTGCTGATGACAAAAGACAACAAGCTCTGAAAGGGCGCGGCTTCATCCGCGCCGTATGTGCGTGGAGAGTCGGGCTTCAGCCCATGAGGGAACTCGCCCGCCGCGGCGGGTCTCAACATCGAAGTCCCTCGGTGGCTAAAGCCAGCATAATGACAGCGGTTTGCGGCACGGCTGAAGCCGTGCCCCTTCAAAGCGCAAGATCGTCGCTCCACCCTATACACCAACCTTGGGACCGCCTTAGCTGTTGGCCTTCTTGTGGCAATCCGCGCATTTCACCGGCGCTGCCCTACCCTGATGGTTTTGTGTCTCATGGCAATCAATGCAGAGTCCGGCGGTTGCGGTCGGGTTGTGGAAGGCGGCCTGCAACTTGGTGGTGACCGGCGGAGTGGCGGGGTTGGTATGGCAATCGGTACAAGCCTCTTGCGCAGCCTTCAGCGGCTTCTCCGGCTTGGACGCGTGATGGCAAACGTCGCACTTGCCGGCCACTTTCAGGTGTGCCGTGTGATCGAACTTCACCGCACCCATGGGAGCGCCCATGAGAAGGATGGGCGCCGTCGGAGCTGTCTGGGCGAGCCCGCTGCCAGCTAGCAGGAGGAGGACAGGAAATCCAAGTAGGGTTAACAGCCTGGTAATTTTCACGATGCCTCCAAAGATGGCGGCGCCGGCAAGGGTCGCGGCACGCTTCAACACTCTACATCCTAGGCCGACACCGTCCCCGCTTCTGTGACGGCAGCGTCATGGGAGTGTGACTACGGTGGAAATCACCCTGTTTTCACCCCACAGCGGCAAACACCTGTATGTGACGGCGGTCACAGACTGGTTAGTGCCCCATCACTGCCCGCTTCCTCGCCGCCCGCTATCTTGAACTGTAACGATTCTTAAGCACAAACAGACCGCGCGCATGAGCCGGTCTGGGGGATGAAATCGACGTGAAAACAACTGAATATCCTGCTGCCGCGGCCATCAATGACGCCAACACTGCCCAGGCACGCGGTGGAACCAACACCGCAGAACCTTCGCCCGAGGACAAGGAGCTTGTTAAGGGGAAAGGGTCGAGAAGCCAAGTGACCCTTGACGGCAACGAGGCCGTCGCCTACGTGGCCTACCACGTCAGCGAGATCGCCGCCATTTATCCCATTACGCCGTCGTCGCCCATGGGCGAGTCGTCGGACGCGTGGTCCTCGATTGGCGAAAAGAACATCTGGGGCGCAATCCCCACGGTTATCGAGATGCAGAGCGAAGGCGGCGCGGCCGGCGCGTTGCATGGCGCCTTGCAGGCGGGCGCGCTCGGTACTACGTTCACCTCGTCGCAGGGTCTGCTGCTGATGATCCCCATCATGTACAAGATTGCGGGCGAGCTGACCGCGACGGTGATTCACGTGGCCGCGCGCTCCATCGCGGCGCAGGCGCTGTCCATCTTCGGCGATCATTCGGATGCCATGGCCACTCGCCAAACGGGATTCGCGCTGCTCTCGTCGAACTCGGTGCAGGAGGCGATGGACCTGGCCCTGATTGCACATGCCGCGACGCTGGAGTCGCGCATTCCCTTCCTGCATTTCTTTGATGGGTTCCGCACCTCGCATGAAGTTTCCAAGATCGAACAACTGGCCCTGGACGATATGCGCGCCATGATTGACGACGATCTGGTGCGTGCTCACCGCGAGCGGGCGCTCTCGCCCGATCATCCGGTGCTGCGCGGTTCAGCACAAAACCCTGACGTTTACTTCCAGGGCCGCGAGTCGGTGAATCCCTACTACCTGGCCTGTCCCACCATCGTGCAGAACATGATGGATAAATTTGCCGGGCTCGTAGGTCGTCAATACCGGCTCTTCCAATACGAAGGCGCACCCGACGCCGAGCACGTCATCATCGTTATGGGCTCGGGCGCCGAAGCGGTCCAGGAGACCGTGGACTACCTCACCGCGCAAGGCCGCAAAGTTGGCGTGCTGAAAGTGCGCCTGATGCGCCCCTTCTCCGTCGAGCACTTCCTGCAAGCGTTGCCTCCGACCGTGAAGAGCATCGCCGTGCTGGACCGCACCAAGGAACCGGGCAGCATCGGCGAGCCGCTGTATCAAGACATCATCACCGCCCTGACTGAGGGCTTCACCGCGGGCAAGGCCCCGATGGCTGCGTTCCCCAAGGTGATCGGCGGCCGCTATGGGTTGTCGTCGAAGGAATTCACGCCGGCAATGGTGGCGCGGATTTTCGACGAGCTGAAGAAACCCAATCCGCAGAACCACTTCACCATCGGCATCAACGACGATGTCACCCACACCAGTTTGACCTACGATCCGGCGTTCTCCACCGAAGCACCGGAGACCGTCCGCGCCATGTTCTACGGGCTAGGGGCCGACGGCACCGTGGGCGCGAACAAGAACAGTATCAAGATCATTGGCGAAGAGACCGACCTGAACGTGCAAGGCTACTTCGTCTATGACTCCAAGAAGTCGGGCGCAGTCACCATATCGCACCTGCGCTTCAGCAAGCAGCCGATCCGCTCCACCTACCTGATCTCGCGCGCCAATTTTGTGGGCTGCCACCAGTTCAGCTTCATGGAGCGTCTCGACGTGCTCAAGGCTGCCGATCCCGGCGCGGTCTTCCTGCTCA
>PLYW01000289.1 GCA_003151875.1 Acidobacteriaceae bacterium | reverse complement strand
AGCTGCGGCGGTTACGAGGCTGATGCATGGTCCTGCTTTTTCCATTGTTCCTACCGCTAGCTGGTGCGCTCCTGGTGTTCCTGTGCCGAAATCCGCGCGTGGTGGTGCGCGTCGCGCTCACCGCAGGCACTCTGGAGCTGGCCGCCATAGGTATTGCGGTGTACAGCATTCATTCCTGGGGTGTTCTGCAGGTGGGACGTTATCTGTGCGCCGACGGCCTCACGTCGTTCTTCCTCATCAGCCTGGGGCTGATCTCGGCCCTCGTGCTCGTCTACTCGTCCGGATACCTCCGCCATGTTCCGGAAGGAAGGTTCTCTTCTCTCCGCTGGTTTTATGGGCTGGTGTTCTTATTCCTGTTCACCATGGTGGCTGTGTACCTTTCGGCCAATCTCGGAATGATGTGGATTTTTGTTGAGGCCACAACCCTCGCATCCGCCTTGCTGGTGGGCTTCTACAATACCGAGGGCGCAGTCGAGGCCGGCTGGAAGTATCTGATCGTGTGCACCGTGGGCATCGCCTTCGCCCTGTTCGGTACGATCGCCTTCTACCTGGCGGCAGTGAAAGGCGGGGTCAGCCCGCAATCTGCGCTCGATTGGGGAACCCTGATGGCCGCCGCTCCAGGTCTGGTTGGAGGACGCGAGCTGCTGAAACTTGCCTTTGTGTTTGTGGCGGTGGGATACGGAACCAAGGTTGGCTTTGTGCCTATGCATAGCTGGCTGCCCGACGCCCACGCCGAGGCCCCTTCACCCATTAGCGCCCTCTTGTCCGCGGCGCTGCTGAATTGCGCGATGTACGCGCTGCTGCGTTTTGACGCGATTACCTCGCGGGCCATCGGCAGTGGCTTTAGTCACACTCTGCTGCTGATCTTTGGCGGCGTTTCTCTTGCCGTGGCGAGCCTGCTGATGATTGTGCAGCGCGATCTGAAACGCCTGCTCGCCTACAGCAGCATTGAGCACATGGGTATTGTGGCGATCGGCATCGGTCTGGGCGGCACACTGGGACTCCTCGGTGCATTACTACACACGTTCAATCACTCGATCGCCAAGACATTGCTGTTCTTCACCGCGGGCAATGTTCGAGAAAACTTCGGCACCCTCCGCATGGAGCGGATTCGCGGCATGGCCCTTTCCCTGCCCTGGGCAGGCGGCGCTCTCATCGTGGGCGGCCTTGCCATCACCGGGATGCCGCCTTTTGGGTTGTTTGTAAGCGAACTGGTGATTCTCACCGCCGCTTTTTCCACGGCACACTACTTCATTGCCGTGCTGATGCTGGCAGCAATTTCCGTGGTCTTCGGCGCGCTGCTCCACCATTTCCAGCGCATGCTCATGGGCACGCCGGACGAGGTTCCTCGGCAACCGGCTTTGCAGGCTTCCTGGTTCGTCGCCATGGGCGTTTGCGCTCTATGCCTGGTGGTGTTGGGCATACATATCCCGGCGGCATTTGCTGCCGTTTTGCGTGGAGCGATGGCGGTGTTGCAGCCATGACCGTGACCCTTCCCAACAGCGAGGCGGGTAGAGCACAAGCACTGGACCTCCTGGGTGCCGCGAACACGCGTTTGGTCTCCATTTTTGGCAGCACCGATGACAACCACGTACGCTACGTTCACTATCTCATCGATGTGAACGGCCGCGAATACCGCATGTTCAGTTCGCCCGTCACCGGGCCCATTCCTTCGGCAACCCCGATCGTGCCCGCGGCCGCCTGGTACGAACGCGAACTCCAGGACCAGTACGGCATCGAGTGCGAAGGCCACCCTGACCCACGGTCTCTGTTGTTCCACGAGAATTGGCCGGAAGACATCCATCCCATGATCGACGACGTTTCGCAGGTGCCTTGGGCGAAAGGCCAATACCACTTCCTCCGAGTTCACGGGGACGGGGTTTGCGAAGTGCCGGTCGGTCCCATACACGCCGGCATCATTGAGCCCGGGCATTTCCGCTTCAGTGTCGTCGGCGATACCGTGCTCCATCTCGAGTTACGGCACTTCTACACCCACAAAGGCACGGAAAAGCTCTTTGAGAACACGGCGGTGATGGACGGGGTGATGATTGCCGAATCGGTTTCCGGCGACAACTGCTTCTCCCATGCCGTGGCCTACTGCCAGGCAATTGAAAATGCCTTGGCGATCCCGGTGCCACCGCGGGCGCAGGCCATCCGCCTCATCGGACTCGAACTGGAACGCATGATGGCCCATATTGCCGATGTCGGGGCGCTGTGCGGAGATGTTGGATTTACGGTGCCGGCCGCCTACACCGCGCGCATTAAGGAAACTCTGCTCCAGACTTCGAGCCGCTTCTTCGGGACGCGCTACTGGCGCGGCATTGCCGTGCCCGGGGGCGTAACGCGTGATTTGCCCTCTGCGGAAACCGCCGAGCTCGGCCGGATGGTCGCCGCAGCGGTCCGCGATTTCGCGCAGATGGCACGCCTCATCCTCCATACTTCGTCGGTTCAGAGCCGCTTTGAATCGACGGGAATCCTGACCGCCGAAATCGCCAGGCAGTTGGCGGTGGTTGGGCCGGCGGCGCGCGCCAGCGGAATCAGCCTCGACGTCCGTCGTGATCATCCCACCGGGCGCTATCGCGATATCAATGTGGACGTCCCACAGTACACGCACGGAGATGTGCTCGCGCGCGCCCGCATTCGAATCGACGAGACCGCCATCTCTACGCACCTGGTCAATGAAACGCTGAAGGAACTTCCGGCCGGATCGGTTCTTGTCCCCGTGCCACTATCGGGAAACGTAGAAGGTCTGTCGGCAGTCGAATCGCCGCGCGGCGAACTTCTTTACTGGGTGAGAATACGCGACGGGAAAATCACGCGATGCCACATCAAATCACCTTCGTTTCAGAATTGGCCAGCGCTGCCGTTGGCCATCCCTGGCAATATCATTGCGGACTTCCCCCTGATCAACAAAAGCTTCAATCTCTCGTACTCCGGATGTGATCGATGATCGGCGACGCCGTCGAGCGCAGTCTCAGAAGTCCCCAGGTGTTGATCTCGGTCGACGAATTATTCTCGAACGCCGCGGGAAGCCGCATGCCGGATGTCCGACCGGACTTGCTCACCGATGAGGTTGCGCGTCGCGTAGTGGCAGCCTGTCCGACATCAGCATTGAAAATTGACGAGGACGCCGGGCGAACCCATCTGATTCTTGACTACGGTGAGTGTACCGGCTGCGGCCGGTGCATCGCAGCAGGGGGCGGAGCTTTCCGGTACGCGCAAAAAGTCACTCGCTGCGGGGTGAGCAAGCAGGCGCTGATTCGAAGCTGGGACATCCAGGGCCGGGCTGAAGTTGTCCAGGACGAGCCTGCGCTATCTCAGGCAGCAGAGCAAATTCGGGCGCTGGTCGGGCGGGCGCTGAACATCCGGCAAGTCGACGCCGGATCGTGCAACGGCTGCGAGGCGGAAATCGTCGCCCTCACCAACCCCTACTACGACCTGGAGCGATTTGGAATTCACTTCGTCGCATCGCCGAAGCATGCAGATATGCTGCTGGTTACCGGCCCCATTACCCGAAACATGGCAGCAGCGTTAAAGAACGCTTACGATGCTGTGCCTTCTCCGAAGCTGGTGGTTGCGGTTGGAGCCTGTGGTTGCAGCGGCGGAATCTTCGGCCGCAGCCACGCCGTAATCGGCCCGGTAGACGCGATAATTCCCGTTGACGGATATATTCCAGGATGTCCTCCGACTCCGAGGATGCTCCTCACAGGTATCCTGCAGGTTCTACGCCCTTTTTCGTTGCGCTGGTGAAGGCGCAGGTCGTAGTCCCCTGTGTGGGGCTGTTGTTCAAGCGGAAGTCGCCCCTGCCCACAACCGGTCCCATCACACTATCACCAGAGTTGTGTCGGCCAAGCAGTAGCAGTCATCTCCTGCGCATGCACCTTTCGCAGTGCACTTTGAAGAATGACCAGGCACAGACCGTTCTGGCCGGTGCCGTTGCTCAAGACGCACATCAAGCCGGTTGCCTTGGCCCTTGGTCTTCCCAACAACGGCTAGCACAGCTTTCGCCACACCGTGAGCGCCTGGGGCAAGGAGGCGGGTCTCGAACTGGAGGAGGTCAAAACTCTTCTGCGACACGAGAATCTTGCCACCACATCCGAGGTCTACTGCGATCTTGGTATGGAAGCCAAACGGCGGATCCAGCAGCAGTTGGTGAACTTCGTCAAGCAGCAGGCCACACGCATTCAATAAGGGCCTGTACCCGCCTGGTAGACTTATGTGACCCTTATCTGACCCAGATCGTTTTCGCGGATTCGCTGGAAGTCCAAGAAAAGAATGGCTCCTCAGGTAGGACTCGAACCTACAACCCTCCGGTTAACAGCCGGGCGTCCCGTATGCCGCCTATTGATTCTAAAGGGGCTTACAGCCGCCAGAAGGCATCAAAACCGCTATGCCTGGAGGGTTTAGCTGACCATTTAGCTGACAGTTTCCTGAGCTAGGCAGTGTCCGTTCGTTGCACTTCGATTCAATTTCAGCCGCGAACCGAAGGTCTCACAACGCGCAGTAATCGTTGACGGTTCTTGTCCCCGACCGAGAGGGCGATTCCACTTCAGGTAACGGGAGTAACTACGAACACTTTGTGGAATGCTGAGTCGGTCTTTCGCCCAAACCTGCGTATACACTCCCGTGCTCGCAAAACACTCAAGTTTTCGCTCGTCGACTGCATCTCGGTTGGCGTTGATCGAATGCAGCGGAACTTCGAGCCGACGCGACGGCAGTCGGTGGTTAGTCTGTTTGAAAACCAACCCGCGGTCCAGAAACCGGCTTCGGAGAGATAAAGTCGGGTCGTACGCCTCTTGCTAACACCCTTACGCATCATCTCCCCGAAGAGGACTTCTGGCCCGCGTCGCCGGAAGTCGCCAGTCCATCCTAGCCATAACTTCATGGTTGCCCGTGATCCACGAGCAATTCCAAAAGGGTGTAGCAGCGCAAAGAGCGGTATATCCTTAGAGTACCCACCTAGCTCGACTCCTCGCGGAGTGTATAGTATCGGTCGTTGGGAAATCAGACAAAAATTAGCGGATCAGGAGATCAGCATGAAGAAGTTGCTATGCGTTGTTATGTGGGTTCTGCCTGTAATGTTGTTTGCCCAAAGCCCATTTGACGGTACTTGGAAGACCAACATGGCGGAGTCCAAGCTGTCGCAAAAGCCCTACGTATTTTCGGTCAATAATGGGATGTACGACTGCGAAAGTTGCGTCCCAAAAATCAACGTGAAGGCGGACGGTCAGGACCAACCTGTCACTGGCCAGCCGTACGACACGATCGCGGTGCAGGTTGGGGACGCGAACACGATTCACGCCACCGGCAAGAAAGCCGGCAAGCCAACCTTCGACCAGACCAGGACCGCCTCAACCGATGGGAAGATGCTGACCGTTTCAAGCACAAACTATCCCGCTGACGGTAGCCAGCCCTTCAAGGCGGAAAGCAAGTGGACCCGAGTTTCCAAGGGGCCTGCGGGTTCGAGTGCAATCTCCGGTTCGTGGCGCATCCAGAACGTCAGTGAAGACGCCGCAGGGCTCACTACTACCTGGAAAGGCGGGAGCGATGGGCTGAGCATGTCCACCCCGACTGGCGAGAGCTGGGAAGCCAAGTTCG
>PLYW01000240.1 GCA_003151875.1 Acidobacteriaceae bacterium | reverse complement strand
AGCTGCACCCACAATGCCCCCGGCCGTGCCGAGAGTTGAGCGGCCTGCTGCAGGGCGGCGATGGCATCGGCATCGCGATCGCGTTTTCGATAGAAATCCGCGAGCGCTGCCCAGGTGAACTCGTCGGGATGCAAAGACACTGCCCGTAAATGTTCGTGTTCTGCCTCTGGGAAACGGCCTAACGCATAGAAGATTTGGGCGCGGATTAGATGAACGCTTGCGCTGGCGGGAAAAATAGCCATGGCCTTGTCGGTTGCGGCCAGCGCCTCGTAGTTGCGTTCCAGAACGAAGAGAATACCGGCCGCATTGGCCCATTGATTGAAAGCCCGGGCGCTATTCTGCGACGGCGGCCCGGCAGGCAAGCGCACAGTTGCGCAGTCCAGCTTCGAGCGGAAAATCAAGTCCTCGATCTCCGGTCTGTGGCGCACAAAGACCGCCGAGACTTCGTCCATGTAGACCAGTTGCCAATCGCGGCTATCGCAGAATGTCTTGAGTTCGACAGAGGCCAGGCCATCGTAGCGGGCGATGGAAAGAAGGATGGTGTTGATGTGATACTGTTCCGCTTCCTGTCGCCAAATAGGGGAATCCGGCGAACTCGCCAGCAGCTGATGCTGGCGCTCGATGTGCGGCATTCCAAAAAGCGTGTCGCGCCCGTCGATATAGTCACGGCGTTGCGGGCCGAGTGCCCAGGCAACGTAGCCGCCTGCGTTGTACGCATTGAAGACTTCTCCCGGAAGCTTCTCGCGCTGGATGAATTCGGCAGCGCCTTGCGGGAACCACCAGCTTAAACCGGCGCCGAAGGTCGCGCTGTCGGTGTCGCCGCCAAAATAGTGGCGGTTCGTAACCAGATCGAAGGAGCGCGCAAAGGCGAACCCCGCGAAGAGCAGCACCGCCCCAACCGCGGCAACCGAACGTATTCGCGAAGGTCGAATAACAGCACTCAGGCGTAGCGCCGCATCCCACAGGATGGGCCCGCCAACAATGACCAGCACGCAGGAGAATACAGCGCCCATGCGGATATGACGCACGGGCGGGTAGATTGCCGCACCCAATAGAACCGCCGCCCCCAGCTGAACGCGAAACAAAGCCAGCACGGCGGCGGCCACTGCGATGGCGAGCAGCAGATAGAGAGCGCCACGGGTATCTTGCAACGGAAGTGCCTGGCTGAAGGCCGTCCAATTCAGCGGCAGCTTTGTCCACTCCGCGATCAACACCTCCTGGTTTCCCGAGGCACGCTCCTGCAGGAGCAGCGCCTGGTAGATTCTCCATCCCCAAGGGTTAAGCAGAGTGACGACAGCGGTGCACAATAACCACCCTGAGGCCCGGCCCAGTCTCTGCATGGCGGCACGGCGGCGGGCCTCACCCAGAACCGCCTCCGACAATTCCGCGCCGGCATAAGCGAGCATCAGCGCCAGCCCCGCGACAAAGCCGAAATGAACATTGACCCAGAGCAGCATGAGCAGCGGCAATAGCCACAAACGAGCTCGCCCGGTCTGATAGTTCTCCCAAAGCAGCGACAGAAATGCCGCAAAAAGCACGACGCTAAACGCGTCGGCGCGCGGGGCGGTGCGCGAGGCGATGAGAGGCACGGCAAGAATGGCAAGGCAGGCGCTTATCGGATTTCCCCGGCGGAGCAGTAAAGCAACAGTCCCGACACAGGCCGCCGCCCCAATCCAGGAGAGTAGCGCGTAGCCTCCCGCAAGGAAAGCAAGGTAGAAGATCACTCCCGCTGCGACGGGATAGATCCAGGGTTGTCCCTGCATGGTGTAGGAAAGCACATCGACGGAAGGCACTTGATGGTGCTGTACCACCCAGCGTCCGGTTGCCAACTGCCAGCCGGTATCAGAGTCGTCGAGCGTGCGCAAGCCGGCCAGAAATGCATATGCCAGGGCAATGCAGGCGAGAACCAGAAACCAGCGCCGCTGGGACGCACCGTGATTGGCCCGCGCCGAAGCAGTTTGGTTTTTCATTCCCGGGCGTGCGACTCCTCGGGGTTCAGCCTGCCTTCCATGTTTCTTGTCGAATTTTCGCATCGATTGCGCCTGGCGCCCGGATTCGGATAAGGCCAGCATCAATTTACACTCTGTTTTCTTTTGAATACATCGATAAACGACCGCGACCGTGGCTGATAACCTTGGGCAGCGTCTCCCCAAACATATTGAGTCGGCTCGTTCATATCCACCGCCCCAATCTTTTCGTACTGACTGCGCAGGTACCAATCAGCCCAGGAGAAAATCAGCCTCTCCGAATTCGGCAGCATGCCGAACGACATCGGCACATTGACGAACACCACAAACTCAGGCCGAGCGGCTTCAATCTCGGCGATCGTTTGCTTCTGCATCTGCAAGGCGTACGGTTGCGACTCCATCAGACTGTAGGTGTAGACGTATCCGGTCGCCGAATGCCGATGTGCGTAGAAATAGATCTCCGGCTCGGAACCTAGAACGGCGATTCGAGCGCCTGGGGAAGCATGGCTTTTGAGATATTCCCCGATCTGTAACGCTTCGGGAAAGGGGTTCGCGACATACACCGTCTGGCACGCCGCTAGTGGATCCGCCGCAAAGAGATACTCTCGCTGCAAAAAAATGGAGTCAGCAAACGCTACCAGAAAGACGAGCACAGGCAGAAATGACCACGCCCGGTGTCGGCTCTCAAGCAGGCTCTGCTTTGCCGCACTCACCGCAACTCCCGCCAGCAGCGCTACCGCGGGCAGCATCAGGATGAAATAGTGCTGACGGAAGTAGAACCCTGGGCACACCGCCAGGAAGGAAAAGAGAATGAACCCGGCAAGGAACGCCCAATGGGCGCGCGCTTTACGATTCCACCAGAGCGCGCTGAAGCCCACTCCGGCGATGGCCCAAATCCAGAATGCAGGCTTCACCACCTGGGCGGCGTTCCACCGGAGTAAAAAAAGACCATGCCCGATCCCCATGATTGAGGCGTACTCTCGGGCATATTGGAACGTCCAGAACCAAAACCTCTGGAAGCTGCCCGCCGCGAAGAGTGCCAGACAAGTCACGGCAAAAGGCAGGACCGTCCCCAGCGCCAAGGCTCCAGCCTTCGGCGCCAAGGCCCGCCAATCAATTCGCCCGTCGCGGTATTCGCTCTTAGCCAAATACAGGCCGCCGAAGATGGCAAAAAGAATCCCCGGCTGCTTCATCAGGAAGGCCAATCCCAGCAGCACACCGCTGCACAAGAACAGCCAGGTGCGTTTGCCATCGATTGCCACGAGCAAGAGCAAGATGCCACCCGCCGCCGGAAGCGCGACAAAGTGGGTAGCGTGGCCAGCGAAGC
>PLYW01000052.1:605-3171 GCA_003151875.1 Acidobacteriaceae bacterium | reverse complement strand
CGTGTGACCGCCATCACCGCGTAACCCCTCCGAGCACGAGATAAATTGCTTCTGTGCCGCAAGGACTCAAACGTTATCAGCAAGCCGGTGAACTACACTTCCTCACCTTCAGTTGTTATCGCCGGCTAGCGTTGCTGGGCAGCCCGCAGGCGCGTCACATCTTCGAGCAGACCCTGGAGCGGGTGCGCCGCTGGTATGATCTGGGTGTCTTCGGCTATGTGATCATGCCGGAACACGTTCATCTGCTGGTAAGCGAGCCGGAGCACCGCAGCCTGGCGGTCGCCATTCAGATGCTGAAGCAGATCGTGGCACAGAAGTTGTCGCCCACCCTGTCGCCAAAGGAAGGCGACAAGGGTGGGGCACCCAGACCCCGTCTTGCGCCACAAGGGAAAAAGGGTGGGAGATCGAGGCATTTCTGGCAGGCGCGCTATTATGACTTCAATGTGTGGACCGCCCAAAAGCGGGTCGAGAAGCTGCGCTATATGCACCGCAATCCCGTCAAACGCGGGTTGGTGGAGAAGCCGGAGGATTGGCCATGGAGCAGCTTTCGGCATTACCTCACGGGCGTCGAAGGCGTGGTGGAGATCGAGTCGGAGTGGACGGGACGCAAGCGGGAGCGCATGGGAATGGCGCCACGAGTGAAGCTTCGGCAGCTTGTCCAGACTGTGCCCACCCTGTCGCCAAAGGACGGCGACAAGGGTGGGGCACCCAGGTTTGAGATTTGACCTAGACAGTAGAATTCTCTAGGGAAAGGGTGGGCCACCCGCCATCGTTGACGTCTTGGGCTCGAACAGCCGGAATCCGTGTCCATAGGGGGTCTAAAGGTGATATTAGCAGTTCCACCTTTGCGCCGGATCAAAGAGGCCGCCAGCATATTCGCCCTTGTGGCTTGTATTGCGATGTCATACAGCATGTTGCATGCTCAAACGGACCAAACCATCACCATCCAGATGCTGGATAGCAAAACCGGGCGTCCCATTACGACTTCGGAGTTTCAGGTCTGGGCAAATCACGACACGAGCCGAGACCATATCCGGTGGGTAAGGCCAAGCAAAGATGGAGTAGGGGAGCTGGTCATAACGCACGATACCGATGTTATTCGGGTTCTCGCTCAATACGGGCCATCCCGGTGGTCCTATGTGAACTGCGATGGCGCGAATGACCGAGGGGCTAAGGCTTTTGACCATTGGTACGCGGTTCCGGAGATACTGAATTCCGGAGTCGTGGCCCCGAATCATTGCAGTACCGCAAAGGCCATCGCAAAGCCGGGTGAATTTATCTTCTTTGTGCGGCCAATGAACTTTTGGGAGAAATTTCGCGAATAGGCTGGGTTGGCGGGTGGCCCAGCCTTTCGGCGTGAATCTTCACTTGGGGTACCCCACCCTTGCCGCCCTCGTTTGGCGACAGGGTGGGAGCCAATCACCCAATTCACCTGATGCATCGGATGATCGAACCGCCAGCGCTCCAGTACCGCTTGCGGGACGAAAGAACGCGTCAGCTCTGGCTAACGCTAGTTGCTAATTGCCACCCGCTCATTGATAGTTGCTACGTAGTCCCATGTCACAGCAGCGCAAAGTTCTTGGTCGCGGCCTGGAGACCTTGCTTGCGTCGCGGCAAGTGCCTCCGGCTCCGGTCCCGGCCGCTTCCCCGGCGTCCACCCCAGCGCCGGACCTTCTCCCGGGCGAGTCGATCCAGCACATTCCCCTCAACAGCCTCGACCGCAATCCTTATCAGACGCGCAGCGTGTCGTTCGGCGGGCTCGACGACCTGGCGGCTTCCATCCAGGCGGTGGGCCTGTTGCAGCCCATCGTGGTGCGTCCGGTGGCGGGCGGGCGCTATCAGGTCATGGCCGGCGAGCGGCGCTGCGAGGCGGTGCGCCAGCTCCGCCATCAGACCATTGCCGCCATAGTGCGACCGGTTTCCAATCAGCAGGCGATGGAGATGACCATCGTCGAAAACCTGCAGCGCCTGGAGCTGACCTGCATGGAGCAGGCCCGCAGCTACGAGCGGTTGGCGCGCGAGTTCGCCCTCACGCAGGAGCAGATGGCGGAGCGCACCGGCAAGCCGCGCGCCTCGGTGGCCAACTTTCTGCGGCTGCTGACGCTGCCGTCGAGCGTGCAGGCCATGCTCGAGCAGGGCCGGTTCAGCTTTGGCCACGCCAAGGCGCTGATGGCGCTGGAATCGCCTGACGACATCGAGGACCTGGCCCGGCACATTGCCACACGTTCGCTATCGGTGCGCCAGACCGAGAAGGCAGTTGCTAATCTGGCCCACGCCCGGAGGAGGGCCGAGAGGATCCACCTGGTGTACCCAAACCTCAGAGAGGGCGGCCAGCAGTTGCAACAGAGGCTGGGCGTGCCCGTCACCGTCACCTACCGCAACCGCAAAGGCAAGATCGTGATCGAGTACTCCTCCCGGGAGGATTTAGACCGCATTCTCGCGGTGATGAGAACTGAAGCACGGCGCACTGGCGACTGACTACTGGTTACTGGCTACTGACTACAGTAGAATCAGTGTTGCATCCCAATTTTCCCAAGGCCCGTTTCTTCGCGCAGCCTAAGTCAGC
>PLYW01000052.1:0-538 GCA_003151875.1 Acidobacteriaceae bacterium | reverse complement strand
AGCCCATCGAGTTGAACTGGTTCGTCCCCGAACACTTTCACAACGTGTGGACGATGGTCGCCTTTGCCCTGGTCGCCTCCACCGTGCTGAAGGGCATCTTCGACTACGGCGGAAGCTACCTGGCGAACTACGCCGGCTACGGCATGGTCACCGACCTGCGCAACGAACTCTACTCGGCTACGCTGCGGCGCTCGGTGGCGTTCTTCCAGAAATATTCCACCGGCACATTGCTGTCGGCGATTGTGAACGATATCGAGCGCGTGCAGTTTGCGCTGTCGTCGGTGCTGGCGGAATTTCTGCAACAGTTTTTTACCTTCCTGTTCACCGCCTGCGTGGTAGTCCTGCTGGGCGGGCGGCTGACCTGGGTGCTCATCATCTTCGTGCCGGTGGTGGTTATGGCGGCGCGAAGGATTGGCCACCGCGTGCGCACCACGACGCGCAAAGGCCAGGACAAGCTGGCCGAGATCCAGAACATTCTGCAGGAAACCATCACCGGCGTGCGCATCGTGAAAGCTTTTTCGATGGAAGCCTGGGAGAC
>PLYW01000177.1 GCA_003151875.1 Acidobacteriaceae bacterium | reverse complement strand
TTAGCGGCCGTTACTTAATCGACAAGGGGTGACAGAGTCGCGTTGCAGTTATACGACATTTTCTCGTTGCAACAACACCAGATTCATGTGCCGTGAGATGGCACAGGTAACCCGCGATTATCCTGCCTCTGGCAAATTGTGGAATAGTGCAGCGAGATGCTACGTAGCGCGCCTAGTTGATTTCCAACTCCCACATTTCCCAAACCCCGGGGAAATGTGTGCCACCCCGCCAAGCACTAACACTGATCGTTACTGCCCCGAGGCGGCGTCGATAGCGGCCTTTTGCGCGCGGGCGAGGGCCACAAGATTGTTCACGTTGTCCGACGTCGCCCCGAAGCCGGCCAGAGTCACGCCGAAGACAAAAACACCGTCCAGTGCCCCCAGGCCGACATGTGTCTCGGTGCCCTGGGTCACGGTGCCGGCGAAGGACTGCTGACCGATAGCTGGAATCGAGATTGGGGTGAATCCGGTGACCTGCTCACTCTTCATGAGGGCTGTGTTATACGCTGAGGCGGCGTCAGAGGCGGTGGCGTAACGATCAACAGTGATGGTCACCTTCTGTGTATTGGCGCTATCGATGAAGAACACAGCCCTTGTGGCCTTTGGATTGCCTTGGGCAGTTGAGTCCTCCCCGGTACTGTCCGGCTGCGTGATCGAACCAAAGTACTGACTCACGACGCTCAGATGAACGACGTAGCGGCTCGGTAACAAAGAGTCTGATCCACCACATCCCGCGACCATCATGATCATGCCGAAAATCACAGCCAGGCATGCTGTCGCGAGGGTGACTCTCCCCGTCAGGCAAATTTTCATACGTCCCCACCGAGTCGCGGGATGACTTCGTGCGACTGTCGGCGTTCCACTATGCCCGGCTTCCCGCTGCCGTTGCCGGTTATACAGCACGGTGCGATGCCCGCCCAACTCTTGCGCCAGCGCTGAGACGCTGTCACGGTTCTTCATCCGTTCCAGCGCCGTATGCCGGAACGCTACCGGGTACTTGTTAACGCGCTTCCCTCCCACTCGCAGGTCCTTTCCCTGCGAAGTGTAGCAACGCGTGTGTTTCACCTTTGGGGGTCAGTCCATAAGCTGGCGAACAAAAGACGAACAAAATAATCTTACAGTTGCGGCCTAACAATTTTCCAGCTCCGGGGCTAACTTCCTCGCTGCCAGTGACCTGACCGGCGAATTTTGTACCAGGGGAAATGTTAGAGAAACTGGTACAAGCCGGAATTTCCTTTTTGGCCTCGAAAACGGAACCATAGTACACCCGTCTCGCCTGTTCGCGACACCGTAAAACGATTTTTCATCGGGAGCACTCCCGCGATCTGCCATCCGCCCGGTGCCCCGGGTTCGCGTCCTTCTTCTGGACTCTAATCAGGCCGATTACAATGGCCGCAATGTATTTCGAAGTCGTCGGCGCGATCAAACAAGTCGAGGTCATTGCGGCGGGTCTGGGAGTTCGCGAGCGCAGGCGATTGTGGAAGGCCTATGGCCTGGACTCCTGGCGAAAGGTGAAAGGTATCGCTTGCCTAAAACTTAGAAGTGCGTGCGCGTGATGGCGGAGTTACATTGGTAGGAAGCCCATGGCATTGGCAAGAAAGAATTCAAGATCAAACGGCTCCTCGCGCAGGCAGACTAAAGGCGAGGCCTTCGTGCTTTGCGTTCGCAACGACGGCTACCCGGCGTCTCTCGAACCGAGAAAGCTGTATGCCATGGTTCGGGATGCGTCCGCCGCCAGCCACAGTTTGATGCGCGTTATCGACGAATCCGGAGAGGACTACCTCTATCCCGCGGATTATTTCATCACGATCCGCCTGCCGGCGAACGTGAAGATGGCGCTGTCGAAAGCCCCCTAACTACAGTTCAACGCGGCAGAACTAACCGTTGCCTCGTGCTGTGATTGCGAGCACATTATGCAAGTGATCGATGACGGACTCCCCGGGTCTCGAAAGCGCGAGACCCGGGCCACCCGCCCCGCGTTGAAAGCGGCGGGCTTGTCTGACATTTCTGCTATGATGTCAGACATGGCATCGGCCCGTATAACAATTCGCATTCCAGAGACCCTTGGGCAGCGCCTGCGCCACCGCTCGCGGCTAAAAGGACAGCCGGAGTCGGAGCTCGTCCGCGAGGCCTTGGAAACCTATCTTGGGCAGCCCAGCGAGGCGCGGCCAGCCTACGAACTGGCCGAAGAAGCGGGATTGATTGGCTGTATCGGGCGCGGCCCGAAATCTCCGGCAACCGACCTCAGCTCCAGTCCCCGCCACTTGGAAGGTTTCGGGAAATCCAAATGAAGCGTCGCGTACTGGTGGACACCGGACCGCTGGTTGCCATTCTCTCCAGCGTGGACGAGCACCACGCCGCTTGCGTCAAAGCCCTTCATCAACTCCCCGGCCCTCTATTTTCCTGCTGGCCGGTGATCACCGAGGCNNAAGCCAGGCGGCTTTCTGGAACTGCTTCCGCTCGCCGGCGCGGAGGCCAGCGCGATTGCCGAAGTGATGAAGGAGTACGAGGACATCCGTCCTCAACTGGCCGACGCCGCGCTGGTTTATCTGGCTGGCCGCGAAGGGATCGACACCATCTTCACCCTCGACCGCCGGGATTTTGCCGTGTATCGCTCCACTCGCAATCGGGCTTTCCGCATCCTGCCATGATTCTTTGTGGAGTTCGTTCTGGCCCACTATGTGAATGTTGGGGTAGACGAACTCGACCGGGAGAAGCTAACGCCGTTGCTGCTTCTGATGTATTCCAGCTCCATTTCCGACGCCGTCGCCGACCTCGGCCAGCCGGAGGAGATAAGCAAGGTATTCGTAGGATTTCAAAAGTACCTATATCAGCGGTGTGAGCGCGCCGTATAGAATACTCGCATTCGCCCGACTCTAGTCATGTCCAACCAACCCTCTATTGATTCCATAGTCAGTGCGTCAATCGCGGCGAATCGCCGCAGCCCCCTCCAGGACCGCAGCCTTCGCACCGTGGCACGCATTCTGGACGCGGCCAGCTCGCTGCTCACCCAAATGCCGCTGGAGGACGTTACCACCACGCGCATTGCCTCCGAACCCGGGCTCTCGGTTGGCGCGGTTTACCGCTTCTTCCCTGACATCCAATCCATCATCGACGCCATTGCCGACCGCCACGTCCTCCTATTTCGCTCTATGGTGGATGAGGAGGTCATGCGGCCGCTGTTGCAGCAACTCCAGCATCTGGAAAATTTCGATCCCAGCGTCGTGCTTGATCGCATGATCGGCGCCTACGTCCTGTATCTCGACGCCCATCCCGATTTCCGCACCATCTCTTTCGGGTGCCACATCAGCGCCGCCACCAAGGCACGCCAGGCCTCGCCCCGCACCGGTCTTCCCGCCATGCTCACCACCTTCATGGTCGAGCGCCTGGGCTTCGCCTTTACCCCCGAGCTCAAGCTCATGCTGAGCGTGGCCAGCGAAGCCGGCGAGCGCCTGGTTGCTTACGCCTACGAGCAGCCCACCCGCGAGGAGCGCGATGTCATCATCGCCGAGACGAAGAAGATGCTGGCGAGATACTTGTTCTCCGGCAAGTGAGTTTCACCGCAACTGCTTGGTGCCCCAGGTTGCGCCCCGGTCCTTGGGCGAGGTTCCAGAATCACAATTTCGGAAGGGTCCGTTTCGGGCGTCGCTAGGTGTCCAACGCGCTTTCACTGGCTTTGTGGGAATACTTTTGCAACAGGATTAGCGATCCCACCAGCACCAGGACCATCGCCGTCAGTAGCGACAACTCATACATGCTATGGCGAAAAATGACGTCGCCTGCCTCCTGAAGTTTGGGGACCTCGGCGGTGAGCACCAGTATTCGGCGGATAACGGCGATGAGCGCTACCACGAGGAAGGGTTCGGCCAGCAAGCCGTGTGCCCGAAACGAAACTTGCACCGTGTACAGCAGCTCAACGATCAACAGGATGAGAAGGATTTGGTCGAGCAAGCCGACTACCTGACCCTGGAGCTGGCGCGTCACAATGGCGAGAACAAACGTCTTCGCGGCGACCCATAGCAGCGTGACCGAAGCAATGGTAAGCAGAACGCCGAGGCCTATGTAAACAGCATCTTCGACGAAGGACAGACCCTGCACGATGATGAGGCGGCCGGGCTGGGCGATTAACTGCTGTTCTTTTGGCATGATGGTGTGACGCTTAAAATGGCTATGCTAGTTCATTTTCGGTTCTTTTGAAACTGGGACTGAATCAGTACCAGTATGGGCAAGTGACCAGTGGAAACTGGTTCACCTAAACCGCAGCGGCGAGAACGGCTGCAGATCAAGACGAGACTCGCGCGTCCGCTATCCGTTACTATAGCGAGAGGAAATCGTCTAACGTTTGCCGCCGGTTTGGGGCAACATGAGGAAAAATCTGGAATGAAACGTACTCTGATTCGGCAGTTCGCCCTGGCAGCGACTGTGCTGCTGGGCAGCATGGCAGCGCGGGGCGCCGATACCTCCATGCTGCGGCCTCCCAAGGGATCGAAGGTCGCCATCATCGTTTTTGAAGATATGGAATGCCCCGACTGCGCGCGGGCCGCGCCGCTGCTGCATGAGGCGGCCAAGCAATACAACATCCCGCTGGTGCAGCACGATTTTCCTCTGCCCATGCACCCCTGGTCGTTTGAGGCCGCGGTGAATGCCCGCTTCTTCGACACCAAATCGGCGAAGTTGGGTGACGAGTATCGCTCGTACATCTTTCAGAACCAGCTGCAAATTACCAAGCAGAATCTGCGTGGCATGACCGAGCGATTTGCCGACCAACAGAAAGTTGCACTGCCGTTCGTGATGGATCCCAACGGAGATCTGGCCGCCAAAGTCAAGGCTGATTATCAACTGGGACAGCGCATTCCTCTCGATCACACTCCCACCATCTACATCGTGAGCGACACCGTGCGCGGGCAGCCCTTCATCGAGGTGGTGGACCGGACCAAGCTCTACGAGTTGATTGAGCAGGTGATCAAGGAAACCGGCAGCAGCCCGGCGGTGAAGAAGACGGCCACCACCCATAAGGCTGGGCACGCTCAATAATCATTACATGTTTGCCGGGAAGCTCGCCGCGATGGCGAGCTTTTTCCTTTGGGGTCGCATGTCGGGGCTAGAGTTCACTCTTGGTGGCTAGGGTGGAGCACCGCTTCAGCGGTGCAGTTATGATTCGCAGAAGAGCCGGCTTCAGCCGCCGGCGATGTCAGCATTAGGTCGCCTATACCTCGCCCGCCGGAAGGATTGGTTGATTTACCGGACCGCGCGCCACGGCTGGATTCTTTGCAGTGCCCTGGCCGGTATTGGGAACCGAGGCTATACGGGTGAAGAGCGTGGCTGCGTCGCATCCCGCCGGTGCCGGCGGTACGTTCTTCGGAGCATTCTCGAAGTAAGACGAGATCATCCACGACCCCAGATGGCGATAGCTTTCGAATTGGGCTTCGTTGAAGAACTGGTTCGACGTGGCCTCATGAGGAAAGGTCTGGTGGGAAGCGGCATAAGCGCGAATGTCTGGTGGCTCGCTTCCGTTCAGCATCGGCTTGATGAACAACAGATCGCCCTGGGGCGCATGGCTGTCGATGCAGTCATACTGGATGGTTCCGCGGATGCAGTAGATGTTCAGAGGTTTAACTCCCTTTTCCATGGGCAGCCCTTCGGGAAAGTCGGGAAAGGTGATGGGAATACCGAGGTCAATCTCGATTTTGCGAATGGCATTGCCCAAGTCTTCAAACTGAAATTCGCTGTCCGCATCGGCGTCCACCACGATGATGTAGCGGCAACGCCGCAAGACCATCTCGTAAAGTCCCAGATTTTCGAAATGGCCACCGTCGGACAGCTCGACCCACTGGTAGGAGTCGTCGGTGTTCCCCAACGCTTCATTCAGCAGGGGCATCAAAGCCCACTTGGGGCCGTTCCTGGCGAGGAAGCGAAGCGTTGTTTTCTTATCGGCGGGCCATTTTCGCAGATGCGGCCAAAGGGGATTGGGAAGCCACCAGCCCAATCGAGCATTGAAGAAGGTCATCAAGAGCGTGACTAGTGGGGAAGAATTGTAGCCCATGTTGGGATTGAAGGCAGCCCCGCTGATGGCCATCGCTGTACCGACGGTTACACCCTTGGAGCCGCCGAAATCCTTCGTGGGCAAGTACCCCAGGCGCCAGCTGCCGACGCTGATCGGGCTGAAGGTGAAGGGTTCAGCCTTGCGCTGCTGCCAGGCCATGTTTCGTGTGGCTACCAGGTTTAACGCGGTGTTGATGATGTGCAGGGGCGCGTCGGTGCACGTCATGTCGGCTTCGTACATGTTGTCACTGCTGTCGAAGTTGGTGAAGGCATCGGGATGGCGAGCGAAGTTGGAGGCGCCCAGGTAGGAGCGCGTAAGCCGCATGCGGTACATGCCATGCAACGAAAAAGTATTGATGTTGATGAACATGTTGGCGAAAAGCGCCAAGAGGCAAACCGCCGCAAACACGACGAAGGTGGCGAGGGCGTCGACCTTCAGCTGGTCAACTGTCCCGACCCAGAGAGCTTTCTTCCCGACATGAACGGTCATCCCAAGATAGCGCAACAAGGCGTGCTGCAAGGTGCTCGACTCCGGCGACAGCACCACCGCCATCAGGCGGTCGTAGAGTTGCACGCGCAGCCAACTGGTGAGCGCTGCCAGCATCAGGGCGAGACACAGCAGTGCGATGCCCGACGCTACGGGCGCAATCATTCCATGCTTGTTCAGGAACTTCTCGAAAGTCGTAAGCTGCTCGGCTTTCACGCGCTTGAGGCCGGAGCTGGTGGCCGCACTTAGCCCCGCCGCGCTGCCGATGTATCCCGCGCCTAGGCCCGCCGCGCCCAGGATCGAGGCGCTCATGAAGTGTAACCAGTCCTTGGCGAAGAAGGCGACGCTGTTCAAGGCCAGCCAACACAACAGGCAGGCAAACAGCAGGCCTCCGGCGCGTGCCCACCATTCCCGTTCTTCTTCCCGTTCGATCTGGGTCAACAATCCTGTCAGCACGGTCGAACCCAGCATCATTACCACGAGCACGATGGGGACGACCAGGACCACAAAGTTCTGGCCGATCACAGGATGCCAGCGGCCGGTTTCCACCAAGCGGCTACCCACTCGCAGGGCGCACTCGGCCAGCAGCAAGGCCGCTAGCGCCGCCACGATCAGCGGTGCGACGAACGACCAAACCAGTCTCCCCCACTCTACCTGCCCACTGCCATCGTGTCTGCGGAAGGGATTGGGCAACAGCTCGCCATCGTTGTGCCAAAGCAAGCTCGCACGCACCGCCGCCATGGACAAGGGAGGAAGGGCAGTGTACGCCATCAGCCACAGGGTCAAATGCAGGACAGACCACCCGTGCAAAGCGTTGCTAACGTAAGCTCGTGCGGAAGCCTCACCGACCAGCCATGCGCTCAGCAGGATCGGCAGGGCGAAGAACCAAAGCTCGACCGAGGTGCTACCCTCCGTCTGCGAACCGGTTGTCCCCAACTNNACCCATGACGGCGAGGGCCATCACTACAACGAACCAGACTCGGCCGGAATGTGCGCTCTCAAACGCCCAGCCGTACGAGAAGTCATAGAGGAACTGGGGCAGGCAGAATAGCGCCACGACGAGTGGCACCAGAATCAGCCAGTTCAGCATCATGTTGCGCATCACAATGGACAATAGCGTCAGCGTGTCCAGGGTGAAGCCGTAGCGCGGCGAAAGGTAGCTGGTGTACTCGCGCAGGTGGCGGATGGGTTGCGGCTCGGGATCGCCCGAGGTCGGCGCTGGGGCGGCCAATTGGTCGATCACCTGATGGTAGTCGCTTCTCTGCGACCAAGCCATCAGCCAACTGCCAATGTAGCCCCCGCCGGAAACGGTAGATAGGTAATCCAGCGTATCCAGGAGGGGCCGCTGCTTCTCGACGCACGCCGCCCGCCGGCTGAACCGTGCCAGTCCTTCGAGAATGCCCAGCGAAAAACTTGCACTGCGAATGCCGCCGCCCGACAGGCACACGGCTGTACCTTCCATGGCGTAAAGAACGGAGTACAGCGGTCCATCCTGAAACTGGCAACGACTTTCCGCCAGGAGGACTCGCTCGTAATCTTCGACGAGCCTTTCCTTGAACCTCGCGGCGGGTTCGGCACGCTTCTGCCGCAGGTTTTGCAACTGTTCTTTCGCTTGTCCCAGGTCCCAGTACGCTTGCTCAGACTTTGTGATGTCGGCATCCAGCCTCGTCCACATCGTCGCCAGGTCTTGCGGGGTCAGTTCCAACTTCAGAATGTGCTTCGCCACCACGGTGGCAAAGTCCCCAGGCGTATGCTGCACTTTCAGAATTTCCTTGGCTACGGCTTCGGCCAGATCTTCCAGACTACGTGCCGATTTCAGAAGGTCTGCCAGCGCTGCCTTGCCGAGGTCTTCCGGAATACGCTCCGGCTTCAGAATGTCCTCCAGCACCTTGCCGGCAAGCTCCTGCGGACGCCGCACACGGTATTCGCCGAAGATGGTGCGGAACGGGAGCGCATGCGGGTGCGCCGGATAGGTTGCCCAAGTGTCTGAACTCAAGTCCGCCACCTCTCAAAATGGGGTGCCATTGCCGCCAACCACTGCCCGGTCCCTGTAATTGGACCTATGTTTACCATAGATCAGGGGCGGTGTCGTGGGCCGTATGGTCAGGAAGCTTATCTTCGCTTGCGAAAAGTTTCAAGCCTTCGGTTTAAGGCGCCCCGTTAGTCTTCGACAAACGACGTTAGCCTGGACAAAGCCTGGTCCCACTGCTCGGAGACGAAATCGAGGTATTTCCTAATTCCTTCGAGCGGCTGCGGATCGAATTCGAATCGGCTCTCGCGACCCATACGGATGCTGTGCACGACGCCTGCACTCTCCAACACCCGCAGATGCTTGGTGATCGCCTGCCGGGTCAGCTTGGAACCCCGCGTTAGCTGGGAGATCGAACAGGGCCGCCCACCACAGAGCTTCGCCACCAGCGCTAGCCGCGTCTCGTCGCCCAGCGCGGCAAATACCGGGGCACGGGTCTGCCGTTTGGCGGCCATGCGCCTACGACTTTTCTGCGACATACTTCTCGATGTTCTTCATTTGCTCGGTCCAACCGCCGTCGTTCATGCGGAACGCTTCGTCGCGACGGTTGCTGGGGATTTTGTCGAAGCCAGACTCCGTGAGCACAAGCAGAGTGCCGCTTGCGGTCTCCTCCAGCCTGAATTCGACAAGGGTGGGCGTTTCCTTGGAATAATCTATTTTAGGATCGACGCCATAAGGATGCCACGTGAAAGAAAAAAGTCGTTCGGGTTCCATTTTCTACACGACGGCCTCCCACTTCAGGTGCTCGTAGCCAGGATAGGTAATTTGGCCGCGCGAGACCTGACCCGGTACGAATGGGCCATCCAGTTTTACGCGAAACCACTCGCCAAACTCGCGGTAATCCGTCAGCGCACGCCAGACCCGGGCAACCGAGGCCTTGAGTTCAATGCGTTTCTCAATCCTGTCATTCATCTTAAGCAACCTCCAGGTTGCATATTAGTCTAAGGCGGCCTACAATGCAACCGTATGGTTGCAGTTTCTACCGCAGCCTCCGACGGGCACACGTCATCACGGACAGCCTTGCAATGCCGTGAGAGATTTGCGGTTTGCCAAACCTCACTGGGCAAGCTACGAAACAGCAGATTCCTCGCTTCGGTCGAAGTGATAATTGTCACGAGACGGGCCGAGGTCCAGAATCCCGCTCTGTCCAACTTGGAGCCCCGAGGCAGGGTTTGCGCATCTCAAAACTGAGCGCTATGCTTAAGGCTATATGAGTAGTCCGGTAAAACTCGCGAGTCCGTATCCCACGATGGAAGAAGCGGCGGAAGTGTACGGTATTTCTTCCTCCAGACTGGAGCGGCTGAGGAAAATGGTGGCAGGCTTGTTGTCGCCTAGGCGGAAGAAGACGGCATCTTTGTCGTCGGCCAGAATCTCTGCCCGCAAAACGAGGATAATCCCCACCCGGTCGCGGGCCAAGAAGGGCTCCCAATATGCCCACACGAAACCCCGGGCGTCAGGCGAGAAGTAACGTCTCCCGTCCCTCCGTCTTCCTCAACCTGCCCTATGATCGACAATTTGAGCCTTTATTTCTGGCCTACATCGCCGGAGTAACCGCCTTTGGCATGACGCCCCATGCGACCCTGGAAATTCCTGGTAGCGCACGCCGCTTGGATCGTATTTTCGAGCTCATCTCCAGTTGTCCCTACTCCATCCACGATCTGTCGCGGGTGCAACTGGATAGGAACGCTCCGGCTACACCTCGGTTCAATATGCCCTTCGAGTTGGGCTTGGCGGTCGCTTATGAGAAGTCGGGCGGACGGCACGCGTGGTTCGTCTTTGAAAGCATGGACCGCCGCATCATGAAGTCGCTCTCCGACCTGAACGGCACCGATGTCTACATTCATGGTGGCAGGCTGGATGGCGTGTTCGCGCAATTGGGCAACGCCTTCTTGAGGACACAGCCCCGTCCCACTGTGCCGCAGATGCAAGCTATCTATCGTGCTCTTCGCACGTCGGTGGCGGGCATTCTGCATGAAACCGGGTCGAACACACTGTTTGCAGGGCGTCCTTTCCAGGAGTTGTCGGCAATTGCAATCGGACTTACGGACGAAGTCGTACTTGGGAGGGGCCGCTAGCGCCAGCCAACTCAGCATCACTTGTGTGCCTTTTCGCATTCATCAAACTGCAACACCGTCCGGCCGTTGCAACTTGCTCGTCAAGCGGCGTGGCCTCTAGAATCGCTGTTTACATCAAACCAGAATCTGGAGGCCAACAATGGCAAAACTGAACATCGGCGATGAAGTGCCGGACTTCGAACTGCCGGCGGTGGTGGGCAGCATCAAGCAGCAATTCAAACTTAGCGATTATCGTGGAAAGAAGAACGTGGTCCTGGCTTTTTACCCTGCCGATTGGACGCCGGTGTGCGCCTCGCAATTGCCCTCTCTGAGCGCGGAGACGGAACGGCTCGCCGGCTACGACGCGCAAGTCGTGGCCATCAGCGCCGACTCCATCCCCAGCCACACGGCCTGGCAGAAAAAAGAGATTGGCACCATGAGCTTCCCTCTGGCCAGCGATTTTTATCCGCACGGGGCGGTCGCCAAGATGTTCGGGATTCAGCGCGAGGGAGATCCGCTCCCCGGGGTCAATGAGCGGGCGATCTTTATCGTGGACAAAAATGGCAGGCTGACGTTCGCCAAGATTTATCCCCTCGGCCAGCTGCCCAGCAATGAGGACATATTTGAAGTGTTGAAGAAGCTGTAGAGCGGTTTCTTGCTGTGTCATCCTGGGAAGGAACCCTATCGTCGCCCAGCAATTTCGGACTTGTTTGCCGTGCCAAGCGTGCAGACTTTAGTTTCTTGCAGCTATAGGGGTCCTTCGACTCGCTACGCTGGCTCAGGATGACAGAGATTAAAAAGGCCTTCGATTGCGGAGGCATCTGGGACGCCAGCCGGCTGGCTCTAGCAAGATAGCTGTTGGGGGTTAGTCGCCTACTCGTTGACCGCTTTCAATGACTGGGCCGGCTCCCCGCGGAAGGCCGCCACCAGAATTTCCAGCACCCTTCTGGCATCGTCAAAATTGTAGTCGGCGATAAACTCAGAGCGTTTTGCCACCACCTGGTCGCGCAGCAGGCCTTCCGTCATCCCGATGAAGGCGGCGCGCACCGCTTGCAGGTTCACATCCGAGCGAATCTGGCCGCGGTCCCTCATCTCGCTCAGGATGCCGTCCACCACCTCGGCAAAGCGATGATATCCCTGGCTCAGCAGCACATCCCGGTTGTCTTTGCGCACCCGCCAGGCCTCGAGCAGCATGATTTCCTTCAGATCAGAATCGTTATCCAGCTCGACCGCGATGGCCTCCAGCGTTCCAAAGAGCCGTTGCGAGAGCGAGGCATTCTTTTGGGCCATTTGCACGCGCTCGGCGATCGTCGCCCAGCCGCGATCAAAAATGGCCGCTAACAAACCTTGCTTGCTGCCGAAATGCTTCATCATCTGCGATTCGCTGGTGCCGGCTTCGCGCGAAATCGCCACCGTGCTGGTGTTTTCGTAGCCGTTGCGCGCGAACAGGCGTTTGCCCGCCATCAGAATGCGCTCGCGCGAAGACAGGGGAGGAATGGACTCTACGGTAGCTTTGTCGGGCATATGGATTTGATCATAGCAACCCGACGGCAGACTCAAAGTTCCGCCGCGGTCCGGGAGTAGGCAGTTTCATTCTCGGTATATTGGCAGCGGGTGGAGCACGCCTTTCAAGCCATGCCCTGATACAAGACGGTATATAAGGGTAGCTAGAAAGCTACTAATCGCTTCCTACTGGTAGGTAACTCTTTTTTCGCCCTTCACGATGCGGCCGATGGTGTAGCCCTTCTCGCCGCAGCGCTCCAGGATGATTTGTACCTTCTTGAACTTTTTGGCGGGCACAACCAGGACCATGCCGATCCCCATGTTGAAGGTGCGCAGCATCTCGTCCTGGGGAACATTGCCGATCTTTTGCAGGTGTTCGAAGATGGGCGGTACCGGCCAGGAATTGATCTCGACAATCGCGCCCACGCCCTTGGGCAGGACCCGTGGCACGTTCTCGGTGATGCCGCCGCCGGTGATGTGCGCCATGGCAGAAACCGCGTCGGCTTCGATCATGCGCCGCATAATCGGCCAGTAGCTCTTGTGGGTCTTCATCAACTCGGTGCCCACTTTGCCCTTGATCTCGTTGACGTAAGAATCGGGCGTGTAATGCGCCACCGAGAAGAAAAGCTTGCGGGCCAGGGCATAACCGTTGGTGTGCAGTCCGGTGGAAGGCAGGCCGATCAGGACATCGCCGGCTTGCACCGCTTTGCCGGTGATGAGTTTGTCGCGGTTCGCGACGCCGACGATGAATCCCGCCAAATCGTACTCGCCGTCGGGGTAAAAGCCGGGCATTTCAGCGGTCTCGCCGCCAATCAGCGCGCACCCGTTCTGCTTGCAGGCATCGGCAATTCCGGCCACCACTTTTTCGGCGATTTCCGACTGCAGCTTGCCCGTGGCGAAGTAGTCCATGAAGAACATGGGCGTGGCGCCCTGCACCGCGATGTCGTTCACGCAGTGGTTCACCAGGTCGGCGCCGATGGTGTGGTGCAGGTTCATTTCAAAGGCGATCTTCAGCTTGGTACCGACCCCGTCCACGCTGGAAACCAGGACCGGATCCAGGTACTTTTTCTTGTCGATGGCGAACAGCCCGCCAAAGCCGCCAATCTCGCTCAACACTCCGCGATTGAAGGTCTTGTGGGCCAGATATTTGATGCGTAGCTTGGTGCGATTGGCGCGCGCGATGTCCACGCCCGCGTCGGCGTAGGTGATGGTCCGGGTTTCGGTCGTCTGTTGTGCCAAGTGTCGGGGTCCAGTCCAGGGAGCGCATCGCCGCAGATTGTTACGCGGGAAAGGGCATTGTATCATTCCGCGTTTTGGCTGGGCTGTTCTAGGTGTTTCCGGCGCAGAGGTCGAAGCAGGCAAAGCAGTCTTGGTGGAAGCCCCCGCATTTATGCGGGGGAAGGAGCGCTTCAGCGCTCCGGGAAGAGTTCGGCCCCGATCACGCGCTTTAGCGCTGGCAATCGAAAAACCCGGGGCTAAAGCCCATTTCAAAAGTCGCTCCTTCTCCGCTGGACTGAAGTCCAGCTCCCCCCTGCTGAAGCAGGGGGCTCCCACCAAAAGCCTTCCCCAGAGTTTTTCCGCAGTCCGCGAAGACGCCATTCCAGTTCATTTCTTGCAAGGCACAATACGGGAAATTTTGTGATCGGCAGCACGACTTTTTGCGACAAGCTGCTCCCGGCACAATCCGCCAGGGCTTAAACTGGAATTTAATCCTGTGAGGGAATCATGACCACTGTTACCGCCGCCAAACCCGGAAGTACCGGCGTCATCAAAGCCGATCCTTCGTCCGACGTTTACCGCTCGGAAGTCCATCCTCTCGATGCCCTGTTTCTTCCCCAAAGCGTAGCCGTAATCGGGGCGTCGGAGCGGGCGGGCAGCGTAGGCCGTTCGGTGTTGTGGAACCTGCTCAGCAGCCCATTTGGCGGCACGGTGTTCCCGGTCAATGCCAAGCGTCCCAATGTGCTGGGTATCAAGGCCTATCCCAGCGTCCGCGACCTTCCCGACAAAGTGGACCTGGTAGTGCTCACCACCCCCGCCGATACCGTACCCGACCTCATTGCCGAGTCGGTGGAGCTAGGCATCCCCGCCGCCATCGTGATCTCCGCCGGGTTCAAGGAGCACGGTGAGCACGGCAAAGAACTGGAGCGGCGGATCTCAGAGATTATTCGCGGCAAGATGCGCCTGATCGGCCCCAATTGCCTGGGGGTCATGAATCCGGTTCGCGGGTTCAATGCGACCTTTGCCCACACCGTGGCGCGGCCGGGAAACGTCGCTTTCATCAGCCAGAGCGGTGCACTATGCACAGCCGTGCTGGACTGGAGCCTGCGTGAGAATGTGGGCTTCAGCGGCTTCGTCTCCGTCGGCTCCATGCTCGACGTGAACTGGGGCGACCTGGTGGACTACTTCGGCAATGATCCACGCACCAAGAGCATCGTGATCTACATGGAATCCATTGGCGACGCGGGCGCGTTCCTCTCCGCCGCGCGCGAGGTTTCGCTGACCAAGCCGGTGATTGTGATCAAGGCGGGACGCACGGCTGCGGCGGCCAAAGCGGCGGCCTCCCACACCGGAGCCCTCACCGGCAGCGACGAGGTGTTCGATGCCGCCTTCCGGCGCAGCGGCGTACTGCGCGTCAACAGCATCGCCGACATTTTCTTCATGTCCGATGTTTTGGCCAAGCAGCCCCGGCCTCGGGGCAAGCGGCTGTGCATTCTAACCAATGCCGGTGGTCCCGGCGTGCTGGCCACCGACGCCTTGGTTGCGGGTGGCGGCGAGTTGGCCGAGTTGTCAGCCGAGACGCTAGACGCGTTCGACAAGATTCTTCCGCCGCAGTGGAGCCACAACAACCCGGTGGATATCCTGGGCGACGCCGAACCTGAGCGCTATGCCAAATCGCTGGAGATCGCCGCCAAAGATCCCAGCATTGACGGCATGCTGGTGGTGCTGACCCCGCAGGACATGACCAACCCGACCCAGATTGCCGAGAAGCTGAAGCCGTACGCCAAGGGACTTAATAAGCCAGTGCTGGCGAGCTGGATGGGCGGCGCCGAGGTCGCGGCGGGCGAGCAGATACTGAACCAGGCGGGCATTCCGACCTTCCAGTTTCCCGATAGCGCGGTGCGCGCCTTCAACTATATGTGGCGTTATTCCTACAACCTGAAGGGGCTGTACGAAACTCCAGCGCTGCCGCAACATGCCGAGGCCGACGTGCAACGCGGCAAAGCCGGGAACATCATCCAGCAGGCCCGTCAGTCGGGCCGCACTATCCTGACGGAGTATGAATCGAAGCAGTTGCTCAAGGCCTACGACATTCCAACGGTTGACACCCGCATAGCCATCACCGAACCGGAAGCGCTGCAAGCTGCCGACGAGATTGGCTATCCCGTCGTGCTGAAGCTGCACTCGCTTACCATCACACACAAGACGGATGTGGGCGGGGTGCAGTTGAATCTGCGCGATGCGGGCGCGGTAAAGGCCGCCTTTCAGGCCATCCAGCAGTCGGTCACCGAAAAAGCCGGCGCCGAGCACTTTCAAGGTGTTACGGTGCAGTCCATGGTGAAGCTGGATGGCTACGAGTTGATCGTCGGCAGCAGTCTCGACGAGCAATTCGGTCCCGTCATCCTGTTTGGGACCGGGGGACAGTTGGTCGAGGTCTTTGAAGATCGTGCCCTGGCCCTGCCGCCTCTGAATTCCACCCTCGCCCGCCGCATGATGGAACAGACCAAAATCCTGAAAGCGCTGAAGGGAGTTCGCGGGCGCAAGCCGGTTGATCTTTCGGCATTGGAAGATCTGCTGGTGCGCTTCAGCCAGCTCGTCGTCGAGCAGCCGTGGATCAAGGAAATTGACATCAACCCGCTGCTGGCTTCACCGGAGCGCATCCTTGCGTTGGACGCGCGGGTGGTGGTCCATGGTCTGGACATGACGGAAGACAAGCTGCCTACCTCCGCCATTCGTCCTTACCCGCTTCACCTGGTCAAGACCTGGAAGATGAAGGACGGGAACGACGTAGTGATCCGGCCTATCCGGCCGGAAGACGAGCCGATGATGATTGAGTTCCACAAGAAGCTGTCGGAAAGGAGCGTCTATCTGCGGTACTTCCAGCCGTTGAAGCTGACGCAGCGCACCGCTCACGAGCGCCTGACCCGGGCTTGCTTTATTGACTACAACCGCGAGATGGCGTTGGTTGCGGAACGCAAGAACGAAGCGGGCGAGGGCGAGATCCTGGCGGTCGGCCGGCTCAGCAAACTGCATGGCCAGGATGAAGCCGAACTGGCCGCCGTGGCTACCGACGGCGCTCAACATAAGGGTCTGGGATCAGAGCTTTATCGGCGCATGATTGAATTTGCCCGCGACGAGAAACTTAAACGGGTCGTCTCCACCATGCTTCCCGAGAACCGCGAAATGCGGGCGGTGTGCGTCAAGCACGGGTTCAAGATGTTCTCGAGTATGGAAGACAACACCATCCGGGCCGAGCTGGAGTTATGAGAGCTGAATATCTGAGTGGTTTGCTGCGTGCTCATCAGAAGCGCCATGCCAAAGAGCAGCTGGAGCAGATCCTGCTTGACGCTGTTAACTCCGGCGACCCCATTGAGGTTACGCCCGAGATGGTCGAGGTGGTCCGACAGAGACTCCATGCCCGTGCGGCGCGCCGCAAACCGGCCAAACGCTAAGTGCACTTTTGCTTGGCGCGCTTGCCTCTCATGTTATGATCGGGAGCTTGCAGAAGTGCAATCGGCAGCGGTTGTCGCGGGGCGGTGCGGCAGGCGCCTGCAAGGGGCGATTACTAGAACGTGCCAAGCGAAAAACAGGTGAAATGGTCGCAGCTCCGAGTGGGGCTGACCGTGCTTGTCGCCCTCGTGACCCTCGCGGTTCTCATCTTCGTCATGACCGGCACCACCGGTCTCTTCACCAAGAAAATTGTAGTTCGTTCTTACGTGGACAACGCGGGTGGCCTGCGGGTTGGCGCACCGGTGCGACTGGAGGGCGTGGACATCGGCAACGTCACTGGAATTCGCGTGGTGGCCGATCCCAAGCGCCGCCTGGCGCCGGTGGAAGTGACCATGAAGATCACCACCAAATACGCCGACACCATGCGCAGTGATTGCCAGGTTGAGCTGACAACGGCCGGCGTGCTGGGCGAAGTTTTCGTGGACATGGATTGCCGCCAGGCACAGGGCGGCCCCATGCAAAACGGGGTTGAGCTGCCCACCAAGGATGTGCCGCAACTGCAGGACGTGGTGCGCGCCAGTCAGGGCACGCTGGAAAATGTCGACACTCTGGTGAAGCGGCTGGACAGCATTCTTACCTACATCCAGAGCGGCCAGGGCTCCATCGGCAAGGTCATCTACGACCCCTCACTGTTCAATCGAGCCAACGACATGCTGAGCCAGATGCAGCAGGTTGTGAGCCAGATTAACTCGCCGAACGGGACGATCGGCAAGCTCATCAACAGCGACGAACTCTATCAGAAGGCCAATGCCTCCATCGACAACCTCAACAAGATCATCGATGAGGTCAATAACGGCAACGGAACCATCGGCAAGTTTCTCAAAGACCCCTCTCTCTATGACAACGCCAACAAGGCTGTCGCCCAATCCAACGAGCTGATCTCCGGTATCAACGCCGGAAAGGGCACGCTGGGCAAGTTTGCCAAGGACGAGGAGCTGGCGCGCAAGCTTGACAACACCATCACTCGTCTCAACAGCATCGCTGACCGGCTGGACAAGGGCGAGGGCAGCGCCGGCAAGTTCCTGAAAGATCCTTCGATGTACGACAATACCAACAAGCTGCTGGTAGAGACGCGTGACCTCATCAAGGCCGTCCGTCAGGATCCCAAGAAGTATCTGACCATCCACCTGAAGCTGTTCTAAACCGCTGTCACTTTATTCCTGCTCACCCGGCACTAATTTCCCAGTCTAATAGCCGTTGTAGTAGTGTTTCCTGTGGAGACCTTCTTCGTCTCTGCAGGACGCACTCTGTCCTATCTTTTGTCAGCGCGCCTCGCAAGCTGACTGGCTTGCCGTGGAGCGCCAATTCATATACGAGGCAAATATGCGGATCCGTTCTCTTGCAGTTCTTCCATTACTGCTGGCTGCCGCACTATCCGTGGCCCAGACAGCGCCTTCTGCTGCCCCTTCCTCCGAGCTTCCCAAGCAAATCCCCAACTTTGACTTGACGGCCATCGACAAGACCGTCGATCCCTGCGTGGATTTCTACCATTATTCGTGCGGTAACTGGATAAAGAACAATCCCATTCCCGCCGACAAGACAAGGTGGGGCCGCTTCAATGAGCTGGACGAGCACAATCTCTATGTTCTGCGCGATCTGCTCGACCAGGCACAAGCGCCGGGCAAACGCAGCGCCATCCAGCAGAAAGTTGGCGATTATTATGCGGCGTGCATGGATGAGAGCGCAGTCGAGAAGAAGGGGCGCGCACCGCTGCAGCCCGAGATGGAGCGCATTGCAGCCATAAAGACCAAGCAGGAGATCATTCCCCAGGTCGCCTACATGCACAGCCATGGCATCCCCGTGCTGTTCAGCTTCTATCCCATGCCGGACATGCACGATTCCAGTTTGACCATCCCGAACCTCGACCAGGGTGGAATCACGCTGCCCGATCGTGACTACTACATCAAAGACGATGCCAAGTCGGTGGAGACGCGGCAAAAGTATCAAGAGCACGTGCAGAAGATGTTCGAGCTGGCAGGCGATAAACCGGAAGTCGCCGCCGCCGAAGCTAAGACGGTGCTGGCCGTCGAAACCGGGCTGGCACAGGCCGCCATGGACCGCACCGTGCGTCGCGATCCGAAGACACGCGACCACATGATGCCGGCAACGGAGATCGCCGCGCTGGCTCCGAACTTCGAGCTCACTCGCTATTTCGCCGACAACGGCTCGCCGAAGTTCACCAGCCTGAACGTCGGCAATCCGGATTTCTTCAAGGCAGTGAACCAGCAGCTCGACGCGGTGGCGCTCAACGATTGGAAGACCTATCTCCGCTGGCATACGCTCGCCACCTACGCGCCGTTGCTGACGAAGGCATTTGTGGACGAAGACTTTCAGTTCAATCGCCAGTACATGGGCGGGCAAAAAGAAATTGAGCCGCGCTGGAAGCGTTGCATCCGTTCGACCGACCGCAGCCTCGGCATGGCCCTGGGCCAGCTTTATGTGGACAAGGTATTTGGGCCGGACAATAAGGCGCGCACCGTCAAAATGGTGCAAGCCATCGAGCAGGCCATGCACAGCGACGTCGGGCAGTTGACCTGGATGTCCGACACCACCAAGCAGCAGGCGTACGTAAAGCTGGCTGCGATCGTCAACAACATCGGCTATCCCGACACCTGGCGGGATTACAGCACGGTCATCGTCAACCGCGACGATTACGCCGGCAACGCGACGCGCGCCGCTGCCTTCGAGACCCATCGCCAGTACAACAAGATGGAGAAGCCCACTGATCGCAAGGACTGGTCGATGACTCCGCCGACGGTAAACGCCTATTACCGTCCACCGATGAACGACATCAACTTTCCTGCCGGCATCCTGCAACCGCCGTTCTACGGCATGAACATGGACGAGGCGGTGAACTATGGCGGCATCGGAGTCGTAATCGGCCACGAGCTGACCCACGGCTTCGACGATCAGGGCCGCAAGTACGATGCTCAGGGAAACCTGAAGGACTGGTGGACTGCGCAGGACGGCAAGGCCTTCGAAGAACGCGCGGGCTGCACCGCCGATGAATATTCCAGCTTCGTCGCCGTGAAAGACGACAAAGGTGAGGTGCATGTTAACGGCAAACTCACGCTGGGCGAGAACACTGCCGACAATGGTGGCCTTAAGCTGGCCTACATGGCGCTGATGAATATCCTTGGCAACACGCCGGTGAAGCCCATTGACGGTTACACGCCACAGCAGCGCTTCTTCCTGGCGTATGGCCAGATCTGGTGCCAGAACGTGACCGACCAGCAGGCCCGAGTGTTGGCCATCACCGACCCGCACTCACCCGGACGCTGGCGGGTGAATGGGGCGGTGCAGAACTCGGCTGCATTCCAGGAGGCATTCGGTTGCAAGGCGGGCCAGCCCATGGTGCGCGAGAACGCCTGCCGGGTTTGGTAAGGCTATAACACGTTCAGACGTTCGGCAGGGCTTTCAGTTCCTGCCGAACTTGTGCGGTGGTCAGTACGTATCCACCGTTGACTAACGACTCAGGGTGGTGTGGCTTTCAGTTGAATTAGTCGTCGATTTCTGGTGCTGCACATAGCAAGCTTTGAAAGGGCGCGGCTTTAGCCGCGCCGTTACGTGCGTATGAGAGTTGGGCTTTAGCCCCGGAGGAAGTTCGCAATTCGTTTCAAATATCGAAGTCCCTCAGTGGCTAAAGCCACCATAATGCCGGCAGGTTACGGCACGGCTGAAGCCGTGCCTCTTCAAAGCGTGAGATCTTTATGAATAACCTAGCTTCAGCTCCGCGTCTAAGCGCTCTTTCTCGAATGAACGGATTCTATTTCTGCTCTTACTTCAAAATGAGGTCATACATGCGACATCTCTCTCTGGTAGCTTGCGTTCTGTTGCTTGCTGGAATCGCAGCGCAGGCGCAAAGCCCAGCCAGCTCCTCCCCTGAGCAAATTAAAAACGTCCTCAGCTTCGATCTGAACGCGATGGACAAGTCCGCCGACCCCTGCGTCGATTTCTACCAGTACGCCTGCGGCAACTGGATCAAGAACAACGCCATCCCGGCCGACCAACCGGAATGGGGCCGGTTCAACGAGTTGCACGAACGCAATCAGATGGTCCTGCGCAACATTCTGGACAAGACCGCGGCCGACAATCCCGGCCGTTCCTCCAACGACCAGAAGATCGGCGACTATTACTACTCCTGCATGGACGAGGCCGGCATCGACGCCAAGGGCACGGCGCCGCTGAAGCCGATGCTGGACCGCATTGCCGCCCTGCAGAACAAATCGCAACTGCCGGCGCTCATCGGCGAACTGCACAACAACGGCGTCCGCGTGCTCTTCGATTTCGGCTCCGAGCCTGACGCCAAAGACTCCATGATGGAAATTGCCGGCACCGACCAGGATGGGCTCGGCCTTCCCGATCGCGATTACTACCTGAAGACGGATGCGAAATCCGTCGAACTACGCAACCAGTATGTCCAGCACGTGACCAACATGTTCCAGTTGCTGGGCGAGTCGCCGGAGAAAGCTGCGGCCGATGCCAAGACCGTTCTGACCCTCGAGACTGAGCTGGCCAAGGCGGCAATGGATCGCGTGGAGCGGCGCGATCCCAATAAGGTCTATCACAAAATGACCACCGCTCAGCTTCAACAACTGAGTCCCGCTTTTACCTGGAAGGAATATTTCGTTACGATCGCCAGCCCCAGCTTCGATAGCCTCGATGTCTCCGTGCCCGATTTCGTGAAGGGCATGAACCAACTGGTGGCGAGCAGCAGTGTGGACGACATCAAGACTTATCTGCGCTGGCAGACGGTACATCATGCCGCGCCGTTGCTGCCCACGGCCTTTGTGAATGAAAACTTCGCCTTCTACGGAAAAATCCTGACCGGACAAAAGGAGCTGCGGCCCCGCTGGAAACGCTGCGTGCAGCTTACCAACGGAGATTTGGGCGAGGCCCTGGGCCAGGCGTATGTCGCCGAAGCATTTCCTCCCGAGAGTAAGGCCGCCACGCTGAAGATGGTCCATGAGCTGGAGACTGCGCTCAAGGCCGACATCACCGAGCTGTCGTGGATGACCGAAGAGACCAAGAAGCAGGCGCTCGACAAGCTGGCGCACATCGAGAACAAGATCGGGTATCCCGACAAATGGCGCGATTACAGCACGCTGACCATCGTCCGCGGCGACGCCCTGGGCAATGGGCTGCGCGCCAATCAATTCGAGTTCACGCGGCAGTTGAATAAGATTGGCAAGCCGGTGGACCGCAGCGAATGGGGCATGACCCCACCCACGGTCAACGCTTATTACAATCCACAGGAGAACAACATTAACTTCCCGGCCGGCATTCTGCAGCCGCCCTTCTATGATCCCAAAGTTGACGATGCGGTAAACTTCGGAGCCATCGGCGCGGTCATCGGCCATGAACTCACGCACGGCTTCGACGATCAAGGCAGCCAGTTCGATGCCCAGGGAAATCTCCGCAACTGGTGGACGCCGAAAGATCGCGAACAGTTCGACAAGTTGGAGGCGTGCGTCGTTAACGAGTACGACAGCTTCGTTGCGGTAGATGATGTTTACGTTCGCGGCCAGCTAACGCTGGGCGAAAATACCGCCGACAACGGCGGGCTGCGCATTGCCGACATGGCCTTGCTGGATGTGCTGGGTAAGGCTCCGCAAAAGCCGATCGACGGCTTCACCCCCGAGCAGCGCCTGTTCGTCGGCTGGGGCCAGGTCTGGTGCGAGAATGATCGTCCTGAGTTTGCCCGCATGATGGCGGGAGTCAATGAGCACTCGCCGGGGAAATTCCGGGTCAACGGCGTGGTGGGAAACATGCCCGAGTTCCAGAAGGCGTACAACTGCAAGTCCGACGCGCCCATGGTGCGCAAACCCGCTTGCCGAGTTTGGTAGCCCGACTCTGCACCCCTGTCATCCTGAGCGACGAGTCCAGTCGCCTCGGCGACTGGACGAGAAGTCGAAGGATCCCTATAGCTGCGACAAACACTTGCTCAACCATAGGGGTGCTTCGACTCGCGTTCGCTAAACCCGGCGAACGCTCGCTTCAGCATGACACCACAAAATAACCTCACCCTTTTCGCGTAGAATGATGGGTTTCTACATTCATCCCTGACTCCACCGGAGACTTCCTCTTATGCGCAGAACCGCACTGAACGTCCTCATCCTTTCGTTGATCACAGTTCCCCTGCTGGCCCAGGCACCTCAGAGTTCCACGAGAGCCACGATGCCACTACCGCACGTCGCTGCGCTTCCTCCGGCGGCGGAACAGGCCATGGCTTCCGTCGATCCGGAGAAGATCCGCGCGCACGTGAAGTTTCTGGCCAGCGATCTGCTGGAGGGCCGCGGCACCGGCGCGCGGGGCGGCGATATCGCCGCCGAGTACATTGCCACCCAGTTTGCGTTGTACGGACTGCAGCCGGCTGGCGACCACGGCGGCTATCTGCAGAAGGTGGCGATGCTGGGCATTGCCACTCACGATGACTCCGCCTTCGCTCTCGTTCCCGACAAGGGCGAGCCCATGAACTTGCGCAACCGCGTGGACGTCGTTGCCATGGACGAAACCACCAGGACGGTGGACGACGTGGACGCTCCCATCGTATGGATGGGCTACGGCATCGACGCTCCCGAGTTCAACTGGAACGATTACAAGGACGTCGATGTGAAGGGCAAGGTGCTGCTCATGATGGTCAACCAGCCGCCTTCGGACGATGCCAAAGTTTTCGGCGGCGGCAAGGCCCTCACCTACTATGGCCGTTGGACCTACAAGTACGAGCAGGCGGCGCGCATGGGAGCGGCCGGCGTCATCCTCATTCATAAGACCGACATGGCCAGCTACGGTTGGAACGTGGTGCGCAACTCGTGGTCGGGCGAGCGCGCGTATTTGCGTGACGATCCCGCTCCCAAGTTGAAGGTCGCCTCATGGATTCAGCTTGAAGTTGCCGCCAAACTTGCCGCGGCTTGCGGCATGAACCTCGACGAAATGATGGCCGCGGCGCAGAAGCCGGGCTTCAAGGCGGTCACCTTGCCGGCCAAGCTGAAGGCCCACATCGTCAGCACGGTGCGGCCGTTTGAGTCGAGCAATGTAATCGCCAAGCGCGAGGGTTCCGATCCCAAGTTGAAGACCGGAGCCGTCATCTATAGCGCGCATTACGATCACCTGGGCATCGTGCCCGGCATGGCCGGCGACAACATTTACAACGGCGCGCAGGACAATGCCACCGGTGTCGGCATTCTTCTGGAGATCGCGCGCGCCTTTGCCGAAGCGCCGCAGTCGCCCAGGCGTTCCGTATACTTCGCTTCGGTCACCGCAGAGGAGCAGGGATTGCGCGGCTCCCAGTATCTAAGCTTGCATCCGCCCGTTCCGGCGAAGGAGATTTCGCTCGACCTGAACTACGACGACTTGCCCCCGCTCGGAGTGCCGGAGCAGGTCAACGTATCGGGCGCCGAGCGCACCACGTTCTATCCCACGGTCGAACGTACCGCCAAAGAGTTTGGCCTGGCGATTGTGCCTGATTCGCAACCCGGCGCAGGACATTATTATCGGTCCGATCACTTCAGCTTTGCGCGCGCGGGAGTACCTGCGTTCTCGCTTGGGGAAGGTGACAAGTACCAGGGTCATGAGGCGGAGTGGGGCAAGCAGCAGGCCCGCGACTATGTTGCCAAGCACTATCACCAACCCAGCGACGAGTACTATCCGGAGATGGATTTCCGCGGCGACGCGGTGCTGGCACAATTCGGAATCGCCCTGGGTTGGCAGGCCGCAAACCAGCCGGCAACGGTAGGCTGGCGGCCCGGCGATGAGTTCGCGAAGGCGAGAGGAAGCAACTAACAATTAGCGACTAGCTCTTGGCAGGTGGCAATTAGCAGGCTGAGATGGAGGAGTCTGCGTGCCAGCGAACCGCATCTCCTCCGACTCGGTCGCCGCGGCGACCTCGCTCAGGATGACAATGCATGGATACGAAGGCGCCAGCAATCGTGCCCTTGGTTTTTCTCCGTGCCCTGTGTCTCTGTGGTGAATCTATTCGAAAATGAGGATCGCGGCCGCGATCACCGTGGTCCAGCGTTCACGCTTGTCACCAACGGCGCTCTGCGTGATGTTAGCGGTGCGCACGATCTTGTTCGACAGGCGATAGACCTCTTTTTTCTCGTCCCATGACTTGTCAGCGTCGAACTCCACATCGAGCGTGGTGGCCAGCATCTCGGCGGCAAGTTCTTCGGCATAGTCCCCGGCGACGTCGTCGGTTTCGCCGAACGAATGATGCTCGCTCAAATAGCCATAAGTACTGCGGTCAGCCGGAATTGCCAGTCCAATCGAGGCGGCCGTAAGGCGGTGCGGCTCGCGGGTGGAGTTCTCCGCCACCACCGCGAACGTGACCTCTCCCGGCGACAGGTACGGTAGTCCGTCCTTGCGCGGAACCAGCTTGCAGTTGGGAGGGAAGATGGACGACACCCGCACCAGATTTTGGGCGGCAATGCCTGCATCGCGCAGCGCCAATTCGAAGGAGGTAAGCCGCTCCCTGTGCTTCCCCACGCCCTTGGTGAGGAAGATGCGCTTGGGGACCATGTCTTTCGCCAATGTATATTCTCCAAAGCAGTGATAGTTGTAACCGGATCGTCAAAAATAACACACGAGAACGTGACGATTGTGTGAAAACAACAATAAGAATTGAGAAAGATGTCCGTAATGGGTCATCGGGCCGTGATCGCCGCGGCCAGCGCCGCCTTCAGCTTTACCGCAATGTCGATGAAGGCCAGCGCGGCGCGGCTGAGCGCCTTGTCTTTGCGGAAGACCAGCGCCAACTCGCGTTGAATGCTGGCGTCCGCCAGGGTGAGCGCAGCCAGCGCGTTGGCTTGCAGGTCCTCAGCCACGTGGGAGCGCGGGATGAATCCGATGCCCACGTCGGCGGCGACGAAGCGCTTCAGCAATTCGCTGGAGTCGAGCTCCATGGATATCCTTGGCTTCAATTTGCGCTCGTGGAAGAGCATTTCCAGCGCGTCGCGCGTGCGGCCCACCTTGGGCAGCAGCAGCGGATACTCCACAACCTCCGCTACGCTCGCTTTATTCTGTCCAGCCAGCGGATGATGCGGCGGCGTGATCACGATCAGTTCGTCGCGATGGATGGGCACCACGGTGAGGCGCTTGTCGGGCACCGGCATGGACACGACCCCGAAGTCACACGAGTTCTCGATGATCGCCTCCAGAATCTTGTTGTGCTCCAACCGCTTCACGCTGACCGCGACGCTGGGGTATTGCCGCTTAAACTCGGCGAAAACTTCCGGCAGGATGTGCAGGCAGGTGCCTTCATTGGCGGAGACGACCAGCTCGCCGCGAGGCACGCGATGCATCTCGGCCAGCGCCACCAGCATGACCCGGCGCTGCTCCAGCACGTCTTCGGCATACTTCTGGAAGACTTTGCCCGGACCGGTCACGGCCACCTTTCCGCCGCTGCGGTCGAGCAGCTTGGCCCCGACTTCTTCTTCCAGGGCGCGAATCTGCGATGAGATCGCCGGCTGGGTGCGAAAGCGCCGCTCGGCTGCTCGCGAGAAGCTGCTGAGCCGTGCGACCTCCAGAAATGTCTCGAGCTGATCGAAGTCCATGGGAAAAGCAGCAATTAGCAACTAGCAATTAGCCGTTAGCATTCAGCACTCAGTGTGCGCAATCACAACGGCCGGGGCTCACTTCTGTGCAGTGGACAAGGCCCCCTCGCACCTTGAATTTTATTGGGGCAACCTTGATTCTACGGGAGCGCGACGCGTTTCGTCAGCAGAATCAGATATTTGCGTCGCATAAACTCGCGTTATGCCGGTCATAAAAACATTGTATGAGCTGCGGGTTGCGGCGGCGCGTATGCTGCTTGTGTGCGTTTCGGTGATCACCCAAAGCCACGCCAATTTCCTAACCAATGCAGTTCGCAGTTCCGAATTCCTACTCCGGAAGGGTGCACCGCTCCGCCGGGCAAGCTGGCGAAGATCGGGTGCCCCATCCTTTCGCCCTCCTTTGGCGAAAGGGTGGGACCAGCATGACATTCCGCAAAGTCTTCACTGCAACCCAACCGCCGTCCTCGCACCACGTACACGCGTGTGCCTCGGGCCGAGCGACGAATAAGGAGAATCCCAATGCCTGATACCAAGCCTGATCCGAAAGCAGTCCTGGCATTTGTCAAGGAGAACAACGTGCAGATGCTCGATCTGCGCTTCACCGATCTCCCCGGACTGTGGCATCACGTCTCTTATCCTATTGCTCAACTAAGCGAGTCGTCGTTTGAAGAAGGCTTTGGCATGGACGGCTCATCGATCCGCGGCTGGGCTGCCATTCATGAGAGCGACATGCTGCTCATTCCCGATGCCAAGAAGTACATGCTCGATCCCTTCACCGAGGTCCCGACCATGGTGATGGTGTGCGACGTGATCGATCCCGTCACCAAGCAGCGCTACGACCGCGATCCGCGCTACGTCGCCACCAAGGCCGAGATGTATCTGGTTTCCACCGGCCTTGCGGACACCGCTTATTTCGGCGCGGAAGCGGAGTTTTTTATCTTCGACAACGTGCGCTTCGATCAGAACGAGCACGAGGGTTATTACTTCATCGACGCTGAAGAAGGCCGCTGGAATTCCGGGCGCGTCGAGAACAATCTGGGCTACCGGCCGCGCTACAAGGAAGGCTACTTCCCGGTGCCGCCGACCGACCACTACCAGGACCTGCGCACCGAGATGGCGATGACCATGTTGGACTGCGGCCTCACGGTGGAGTGCCATCATCATGAAGTCGCCACCGGCGGACAGACCGAAATCGACCTCAAGTTCGATTCGCTGATCAAGTCGGCCGACGCCATGATGCTCTACAAGTACATCGCAAAGAATGTCGCCAACCAATACGGCAAGACGGTGACCTTCATGCCCAAGCCGCTCTTCCAGGACAATGGCAGCGGCATGCACACCCACCAGTCGCTGTGGAAGGAAGGGAAGCCGCTGTTCGCCGGCGACGGCTATGCGGGCTTGTCGCAGATGGCGTTGTGGTACATCGGCGGACTGATCAAGCACGGGCCGGCCTTGTCGGCCATCATCGCGCCCACCACCAACTCCTACAAACGCCTGGTGCCGGGCTTTGAGGCGCCGGTGAACCTGGCCTATTCCCGCCGCAATCGTTCGGCGGCGTGTCGTATTCCGATGTATTCCGCTTCGCCCAAAGCCAAGCGCGTGGAGTTCCGCCCGCCCGATCCCAGTTGCAATCCGTACCTCGCCTTCTCGGCGATGCTGATGGCGGGGCTCGATGGCATCGAGAACAAGATCGATCCGGGTCAGCCGCTCGACAAGGACATCTACGATCTGGGTCCGGAGGAACTGGCGAAGGTCCCATCCATGCCGGGATCGCTGGAGAACGCGCTAGACGCGCTGGCGCGCGATTATCAGTTCCTGCTCAAAGGCGACGTTTTNNTTATGGATCACTGTGTAAGTAACGTGCCATGCGGATGATCGATTCGTCTCCGGAGTTGTCATTACGAGCGCAGCGAGGAATCTGCTTTCGTTAGCGCTGGAACGACCGTTGAAGGAAAAGCAGATCCCTCACGGCCTGAACTTTACCCCAACAAGCGCAAAAATGGCGCTTGTTGGGGACCCCGGTTCGGCCGTTCGTGATGACAACTCATAATCACCCCCTCCTCCATCTCAACCTCGAAGATAATAAAATGCGGTGAGCTGGAGAAGCTGAATGAAGCTGGAAGTATTTGAAGATGCCGAGGCGGTGGCACGGGCCGCGGCGGCGATCATTGCAGCCGACGCGCGCGCCGCAGTTGCTGCTCGCGGACGTTTCATCATGGCGGTCAGCGGCGGCAAGACGCCATGGGTCATGTTGCGCGCACTCGCGGGCGAAGAGGTACCTTGGAAAGATGTGCATGTCTTCCAGGTTGACGAGCGCATTGCACCCGCCGGAAATCCGGATCGCAACCTGACACATCTGCGCGCCAGCTTGCTCGAACACGCGCCGCTGCCGCCGCAACAGATCTATGCCATGCCGGTGGAATCGCCTGACTTGGAAGCGGCCGCCAAACAATATGCGCGGACCCTGGAGCAGGTTGCCGGATCGCC
>PLYW01000161.1 GCA_003151875.1 Acidobacteriaceae bacterium | reverse complement strand
ACTTCGCAGCCGTAGTTTTCCTTCAGCCACGGAATGATGATGGAGGTATCGAGGCCTCCGGAATACGCCAGTACGACTTTCTCACGCATAGGAACTCCTCGGCGGAAAGCGATGAACGCCGCCTTCCAGCAACAAAACCATGATGGCTTTTTGAACGTGCAGGCGATTCTCCGCCTGGTCGAAGACCACCGAACGCGGCGAATCGATCACCGCCGCCGCCACTTCATCTCCACGATGCGCCGGCAGGCAGTGCATGAAGAGCGCATGGTTCGCGGCATAAGAGAACAGCTTCGGGTCCACCTGGAAGGGCAAGAATATCTCGCGGCGCTCGGCGGCTTCGTCTTCCTGGCCCATGCTGGCCCACACGTCGGTGTACACCGCGTCGGCCCCAGCGACCGCCTCAATGGGATCGTTGACCACCTGCACTGCGCCACCCGAGGCCGCCGCCAACTCTTGCGCCGCGCTCAAGACGGCTTCACTCGGCTCGTATCCCTTGGGCGTTCCTACCGAGATGGTCGCGCCCAGGCTGGCGGCCGCCAGCATCAGCGAGTGCGCCACATTGTTGCCGTCGCCGACATAGGCGAGACGCACATTGCGCAGGTCGCCGAAATGTTCCTGCAACGTCAGCATGTCGGCTAGTGCCTGGCAGGGATGCTCCAGTTCGCTGAGCGCGTTGATCACCGGGATCGAAGCGTGTGTTGCCATGGTCGTGACAGTCTCATGCGCGAATGTCCGCAGCACCACGCCGTCAACCCAGCGCTCCAGGTTATGGGCCACGTCGCTAAGACTCTCGCGAGCGCCCAGCCGCGACTGCGTTTGATCGACGAAGAACGACACGCCGCCGAGGCTGTTGATGCCAGCCTCAAACGTCAAGCGGGTGCGCAGCGAAGGCTTCTCGAAGAACAAGACAATCTGTTTGCCCGCTAGAGTGCCGCGGTAGTCCGCGGGGCGCGCTTTCATCGCCGCTGCCAGCTCCAGCGTGCAGGCGAGTTCTTCCGGCGTGAAGTCCTGAATCGAGATCAGATCGCGTCCGGAAACGCTGCGCCGCGTGTACGGCTGGGGGCCTAGGNNTTAGTTGCTAGCTGCTCGCAATGACTTCGGTGCCGCATTCAATCGGATCGCTGAAGAAGCCGGGCAACACTTCGGCGTGTTCCGCGGGCAGGATGCGAACGCGCGCGACGCCCCGCTTCAGCGCCTTGATGCAAGCCTCCAGCTTGGGCAACATGCCGCCGCTGACCGTCGCTTGCTGGACCATGGCGGCAATCGATTTCACGTCGAGCCAGCGAATGACGGCGCCTTCGGCATCTTTGACGCCGGCCACATCGGTGAGATAGATCAGCGCATCCGCGCCGCACGCCACCGCGCACGCCGACGCCATGTGATCGGCATTGATGTTGTAGTACTCGTCGTCAACGCCGAGCGCCAGGCTCGACACCACCGGCACGATGCCGGCGTTCCACAGTCGCTCGATCCACTGCGCGTCAACCGAGCAGATTTCGCCGACATAGCCGAGATCGGGTTGCTGTTTTTTGGTTGCACGAAACATTTGCAAGTCGCCGCCGCACAGGCCTAGCGATGGCTGTCCCGCCGCGCCAATCGACGCCACCAGCCGCTTGTTGAGCTGTCCGGCCAGCACCATCACGGCCACGTCGCGAGTCTGCGCATCGGTGACCCGCAGACCGTCAACGAAAGTAGTTTCGCAACCGAGCTGCTTCAGGGTGCGGCTGAGCGCCGCGCCTCCGCCGTGAACGATCACCAGTTTGTGACCTTCGCGCCAGAGGCTGGGGACCGTCTTGGCAAATTTCTTGACCAGCTCTTTGTCGTCAAGGGCCGCGCCGCCAATCTTGATCACCAGTTTCATTGCAGCCCTTCTTTCTCGCTGAAGCCGAACATCAGGTTCATGTTCTGCACGGCCTGGCCGGCGGCGCCCTTCAACAGGTTGTCGAGGCACGACACCACGACCGCCCGCTTGCCGTCGGGCGCGAGCGAAAATCCGATGTCACAGAAATTGGTGTTGCGCGAAAACTTGATCTGCGGCAGCCGCGCCTCGCCGAAGACGCGTACCCAGGGCTTGCCGCCGTAAAACTCTCGCAGGCATTGCTCCAATTCTTCTGCCGGCACCGGCTTCGCCAGCTTCACGTAGATAGTGGAGAGAATGCCGCGCGGAATCGGCAACAAATGCGGCGTGAACTGCAGCGATCCATCTTCGAGCCCAAGCTGCTCCAGCATCTCGCCGGTATGCCGGTGCCCGAAGACGTTGTAAGCGCTGAAGTCGCCGTCAACCTCCACGAAGTGCGTCTTCGCCGACGGCGTCTTCCCTGCCCCCGAAACTCCGGACTTCGAGTCGCATATAATGCCGTGCTCGACATCCACGTATCCGGCGCGAATCCACGGCGCCAGCGCCAGAATGATCGACGTCGGATAACATCCCGGATTCGCCAGCAAGGCGGCGTCTTTGATCGCCTCAGCGTGCAACTCGGGCAATCCGTACACCGCAGCCTCATCAAGTAGCGATGCGTCGAGTGCGTTGGCATCGCTGAATCCGTACACCTCACGATTCGCCGATTGCTTCAACCGCCACGCCCCGCTGAGATCGATTACGCGCAGGCCGCGCCCAATAGCCTCCGGCACCCACTCGCGCGAAAATTCGTGGGGCGTCGCCAGGAATACGACGTCCACCCCGGCATCTTTCATCCGCTGCCAGGAGAAGGCTTCGATGGGAAATCCACCGTTGCCCGCCAGTTGCGGATAAGCTTCGCTCAAATCGGTGACGCCAGCACTATCGCCGTTGCGCTGCACGAAGAAGAGCAGCGGCTTCTTGACCGTGGGATGATGCGCCAGCAAGCGCACCAGCTCCAAGCCGGAGTAACCGGTCGCGCCAAACACCGCGGGTTGTAGAGCGGCATTCATCTTTCTTGAAAGGGCACGGCTTCAGCCGTGCCATAACTGCCTCCATTTATGGTGGCTTTAGCCACGGAGGGACCTCGGTGTTGAAACGAAGTACGAGTTCCCTCGGGGGCTAAAGCCCAACTCTCCAAGACTCATAACGGCACGGCTGAAGGCGTGCCCCTTCCCGACCCTTACGCGAAATATCCGCGAATACGCCGGGCCAGCTTCTCTGCGACTCTGGCGTCATGCGCGATGACCAGAATGGTGTCATCGCCACCGATGGTCCCCACGACCTCATCCCACTCCTCGGCGTCGATGGCCGCCGATACCGGCTGCGCGCTGCCGGCGCTGGTCTTCACCACCACCAGGTTTTGCGCGGTCTTTACCTCGTACACAAACTCGTGAATCAGCCGCTCGATCGACGGCAGAAAGGCCTCAGCCACCTCACCCTGGGGCAGCTTGTAGCCTTCCGCGGTTTTCACCAGCCGCAATTCATGGATGTCGCGCGACAGGGTCGCCTGCGTCACCCGGTGTCCGCCCTTGTAGAGCAGGCGCCGCAGCTCTTCCTGGCTGGCCACCTTGCGGTTGGCAACCAAATCGCGAACGGCAGTATGGCGCGAGAGTTTCGACATAGCATAAATATACAAGCATATGCATATTTATAACAACGGGAGGCGAGTGTCAAGGGAGCGTGCGGCCCCTGGCCAGACCGGCCGGCTGGGGAGGCTGGCTGCAGAAGGGCGTTCGAGGTGAAACCGGTAGAGTCTCTACGGCAAGAAAAAAGCGCCGCACGCTTGTGCATGCGGCGCCCGGTAGATGAACGGTTTTAGTGGGTCGTCACGGAAACGTCATCGAGGTACATATACGTCAGGTCCCCGTAGCCGTCCTGGTGGTCGTTGAAGTAGATGCGGATGGTCTGACCCTTGTAAGGAGTCAGGTCAAACGTCTTCTGGGTCCAGGTATGACTGTTGGAGGCGACCTTCATGATCTGCGCCAGCATGGTGCCGGAAGTGTTCTGCACCTGTGCCTCCTGCCAGTCGTAGGTAATGGTGTCGGTGGTGGAAGGCCAGTACCAGAAAGTAAGAGTCGCGCTGGTTACGGTGCTGGGAATGGTGATCGTCTGGTAGAGCGACGAGTTGCCATTCGGCTCCGTTCCTGAGCTGGCGCCCAGTTGCGAGCTATAGGTCCCAGCGTGGGCATGGCCGGTGACCACAAACGGCAGATAGACGCCGCCTGCGCTCCAACTGCTCAAGTTCCCGGTTTCAAAACCTCCATTCACGATCAACTGGCTGGAGGTATTGTTCACCGTAACGTTGATGGTGGACGACGTACCTACGTTGCCGGCGGCATCATAAGCCTTGGCGTAGATGCTGTGCTGTCCGTTGGTATAGGTGGTGGTGTTCCAGGAGTAGCTGATGGTGTTCGAGTTGGTGTTCGAGGCCACCATCACGCTATCGATAAATAGCTGCATGGAGGACACGGTGGGATTGTCCGGGTCGGTGGCCGAGGCCGACACGGTCACCGTGCCCGACACCTGCGCGCCGTTTAGCGGCGAGGTCACGGTGACCACCGGCGCCGTGGTGTCGTTGCTGGTGGTCACGTTCACGTCGTCGAGGTACATGTACGTCAAGTCGCCGTATCCGTCGCCGTGAGCGTTGAAGTAGAGCTGGATGCTTTGGCCTTTGTAGGGCGTCAAGTCGAAGGTCACTAGCGTCCAGGTCTGGGTGTTGGAAGCGAGCTTAAAGATCTGCGCCAGCATGGTTCCGCTGGTATTGCGGACCTGCGCCTCCTGCCAGTCGTAGGTGACGGTGTCCGTGGTTGCGGGCCAGTACCAGAAGGTCAGCGTCGCTGTGGTTACATTGCTGGGAACGTTGACCGTCTGATAGATGGAAGAGTCGCCATTTGGCTCCGGCGCAGTCGAAGCCCCCAGTTGGGCGCTATAGCTGCCGCCGTGCTTCTGCACCGTGGTCGTGAACGGGGTGTACACACCGCCTGTGGTCCAGCAACTCAGGCTCCCGGCTTCGAAGCCGCCGTTAGAGAGCGTGCCGGGAACGCAACTGCCTCCTTGCACTCCGACGCCGGTCAGGCTGGCGGTCTGCGGGCTACCCGGGCCGTTGTCGTTCACGGTCAGCGTGCCCGTCCGGGTTCCAGTCACGGTGGGCGTGAACACGACGTTGATGGTGCAGCTCGCATTCGCGTTCAGCGACGATCCGCAATTGTTGGTCTGCGAGTAATCGCCGCTGGTGGTGATGCTGGTGATGGTGAGGCTGACCGACTGGTTGTTGGTCAGGGTCACGGCCTGCGGTGGACTGGGCTGGCCTACCGTCTGGTTGCCGAAGTTCAGGCTGCTGGGAGTGAGTGTCACTGTGCCGCCACTGGAACCGCAGCCAGGAAACTTGAAGTTGGCAATCCGTGTGCTCCAATTGAATGTGCCGTTGGTCTTGATGTACTCCTGGGTGTACCAGAAAGTGCAGTCATCGGTGGGATCGACGGTCATGGCGCTGTAGTCGCCCCAGCGAGTCAGGGTCCCCGTCTGAGAGCCGGTCCCACTGACCACGCTGGTCTCGGTTTCCAGCGTGCCGGATGGGTCGGTAGGAACGCGACCCGCGAAGGCGATTGATGGAAACATCGAGCTGCTGGATTTGCTGTAGCCCACGGCCAAATCGCCGGCCTTGTCCATGGCCACGCTTCCCATCCAGCGATAGGTGGAATCGGGCGCGTAGGTCCCCTGCTGCGCCACGGTCGGGGTGCCGCTGGGATTCTGAATTTCATACCAGCGCACGCCACCGCCACCACTTACTGCCACCGAATGATTTACCACCAGCGACTCGTGCGTGCCGAAGTTGCGGTACGCCAAGCGGAACATCAGCCGGTCGGCCAACGAGTCCAACGTGTTGGTTGTGCCGGACTGGGGAACGCAGGTGCCTCCGCCGCACAACGCGTTGAACGCCGCCACGTTGATGACAGTTGGTCCGGTAAAGGTTGAGTTTGCCGGCGTGCCGAAGTCCACGTGGAACTTATATAGGTTGAGCGAATTGGTCCCGTAGTAGACCATGTAATTCGGCGAACCCGCGGGCGGAGCGGTGGTGCCGTCGAGGTCCGCGGGCAGCAGCCCGCCCACGGAAGAGCTTTGCTGGAAGCAGATCTGCGTCGCCGACTGGCCGGCCAGCATGGCGGTGCGATTGTAGGCGCAAGCGTCGGAGCCGACGAAGGTGGTCCCGCCCTGAAACATGTTGAAGGTTTCGTAATAGCCGTCGGGCCAGACGCCCATCTTGGGATAATCATCGAAGTTGGAATACTGGAACGAGTAACGGTTCCAGGTCCCGGTAGCGTCCGACGTCGTGGACACCGCAATGCACTGCAGATAAGGAGTCGTGGAGACGGAGAACTGGCTCATCACCCAGCGGTTGGCAAGCTTGTCGTAAAGCACAACGGGGTCGCCATCATTATTGGTCTGACAGCCGCCGCCGAATCCCGACCATAACGTATTACCCGCAGTCGGGCCGGCGACCAAGGCGCCGGTGGACTTGTTGAAAACGGCAAAGGAGGTGTTCACCCACTGCACATACTGGGTTGCGCCCACAGCTCCATTGGTGTCAGGTGGAGCGCTGGTCACACTAAACCCATACTGTCCTTGGCCGAGGCCTTCAAAGCTCAAGCCCACCGTGGGTGTGAGCGGTATGGTGGTCCACTGCCGGATGGGGTCCTCGGGTAACGGCACCAAGCCCGGCGGAGGAGGGATGCGGCGTACCGGTTCAGCCTCGTGCCTCTCCAGAGACGGTGGAGGAGCGTTCTTGATCAGATCGCGAAGTGGCGGGGAGACGTCGTGGTAAACATTTTCCCGGACCGTGGTCGGGCCTTGTTGGACAACTTGCGCGGCAAGAGGTGTAGCTGCGGCGAGCCAAAGCCCCAGCAGCAAAAGCAAACAAGTCGCGAACATCGATTTGTACTTAGTCATCGCAATCTCCTGAGAAGCGTCGGAAAAACAAGCATCATAAGGACTGGCAACGGTAGGCCAGGCTGCCAGGTCGGGGTTCCAAGAGGCGAGAATTCTACAACGGTCTAACCCGCGTGCAACACAATTGTGCTTCGATTCTTCACTAAATTGCCGAAAGCTAAGGGAATTTCCTACCACTTATTGGGTATGGCACGAGCTGATCCAAACGAAGACACGCTGGCGTAAAATGCCTCTACTCCTGGAATCAAAAACGGAGATTGTGCTCGAATGAACTGGCTGCGCTTCGTCGATCTCGGCGCCTACCTCGTACTTGCAGTGGTTACAGCCCAGCATTGGCAGAACGATCGCCATCACTGGATTGGCGCTGCCATTTCACTGCCGGCGTTGGTTTTGTGGATGCTGGCGCGTTATCAGCTTGGCTCATCCTTCGCCGTGCGGGCCGAGGCCAAAAAACTTGTGACGCACGGAATTTATTCCAAGATCCGCAACCCAATTTATCTCTTCGGCGGCCTCGCATTCCTGGGGGAGTTCGCGGCTCTGCGCTGGTACATGTGGGCGGCGGTTTTGGTGATCATTAACTTAGGCCAGTACTTCCGGATCAAGCGTGAGGAGCAGGTGCTCGAGGCGGCCTTCGGTGATGACTATCGCGCTTACAAATCCAAAACCTGGTTCTGATTGTGCATACACAAGCCGCTCCTGAATGGGAGATTGCGGAGGCTGGGGCCCGTTGCGCCACGTCGAGACTGCTGAAAAAGTCTTTGTGGTGTCACCCTGAGCGAGCGGCTGTCTTTGCCGCGAGTCGAAGGGTCCCGATGATTGCCCAAACTTCATGGATCCGATAGGGGTGCTTCGACTCGCGCGGCCAACCACTGCCGCGCTCGCTCAGCATGACACAGGGTTTGGGTTATGCTTACTTGCTTCTTCCGCAACCGCTGAAGCCGTGCCCTGATACAAAACTAGCTATTTGGGATACAGTTGGAATCGCCCACATCATGAATATCGCTGAAGCCATCCGGGTCGCCCTGCTGTCGCTTTGGGCCAACAAACTGCGCTCCGTGCTGACCCTCCTGGGAGTGGTCATCGGCGTGGCGGCGGTGATTGCCGTGGTCACCTTCGTCAACGGCATCAACGGATATGTTGCCGAGAAAATCTTCAACCTCGGGACCGACGTGTTCATCATCGGCAAGACGCCCAATGTGGTCACCGATGTCGACCAGTTCATCGAATCGCAGAAGCGCAAAGACGTGACGATGGAGCAGTACCACGCAGTCGCGGAAGGATGTGACGCGTGCAAGGTGGTGGGCGCCTCCATCCGTCAGTTCAATAGCAAGGTTGTTTACGGCACCCAGAGCAGCACCGACACCATGGTTCGCGGCTGGACACCCACCATGGCGCAGATCTATGACCTCGACCTAGTGGCCGGGCGGATGCTCAACAACTCGGACGAGAACGCGACTTCGGCTGTGGCTATCATCGGGCAGGACATCCGCGAGAATTTACTGGGCGACACGGATCCGCTGGGCAAAGAAATTCGGGTGGATGGCAAGGTGTTCCGGGTAGTCGGGGTGGGCAAGAAAGAAGGCAAGACCCTGGGCCAGAGCCGCGACAACTATGTGATCATGCCCATCACGACGTGGCTCAAGAATTACGGGGCCCACAACAGTGTCTACATCTGGGGGAAAGCCGACGATGTCGGGACATCGTTCGAAACAGCCATCGACCAGGCGCGGGTGATTCTGCGCTCGCGAAGACACGACCGGGTCGGTGAAAAAGACAGCTTCGTCGTCGAGACCAACGCCAGTTTCCTTTCGATCTGGTCCGACCTGAGCGGCACATTTTTCATCGTGATGATCGTGATCGCCTCCATTTCGCTTATCGTCGGCGGCATCGTGATCATGAATATCATGCTGGTGTCGGTGACGGAGCGCACGCGGGAAATCGGCATTCGCAAAGCTTTAGGAGCGCGGCCGCGCGACGTGCTGCGGCAATTCCTCATCGAGTCCATCACCATGGCGCTGATTGGCGGACTGATTGGCGTGGCGGGCGGCATCGGTGTTGCCAAGCTGGTGACCCTGGCGATCGGGATGCCATCCGCCATCAAGCTGTGGGCGGTCGCCGCCGGGCTGACGGTTGCGGCCAGCGTGGGTGTTTTTTTTGGCGTTTACCCGGCGCGCAAGGCCGCCAAACTGGACCCGATTGCGGCCTTGCGGTTCGAACTGTGATTTTTCAGGCGAGCACAAAGCTGGCTGAACGTCTGCGGTAATTTATGCGGCGAAGCGACTACAAAGAGATCCTGCGCATGGCGCTGCAGACCATCGCCAAGAATAAGATGCGATCGGGCCTAACGGTGCTGGGCATCGTGATCGGCGTCATGATGGTCATCGTCATCTCGTCGGTGGTGCGGGGATTGAACTCTAATGTCGAGGGCATGTTGAAGGACATGGGCTCCGACCAGGTCTTCGCTTACCACTTTTCGCCGTTCACCTTCGGCCGGCCGACCACCGAGATGCTGACCCGCAAAGAGTTGACCCTCGAGGATGGGCTGGCGATGCGCGATCTGCCCCATGTGAAGGCGGCCACTGCCAGCCTGCGCATCATGCTGCCGCAGTTCGGCACGGGAACTTACGCGGTGAAATATGAGGGACGCAGGACCAAGAACACCATCCTCGACGGCGACCTGCCTGCCACCATCCAAACGGACGACCTGAAGATTGTTCGCGGACGCTGGTTCACGGAAACCGAGAATGAACATCACAGCCTGGTGGCTATTCTGGGCAGCGACACCGCCGACAAGCTGTTCGAAGACACGGACCCGGTCGGCAAGGAGATCAACATTGAAGGCGAACTGCTTCAGGTGATCGGCGTGATGGCCAAGCGCAAAGCGGCCTTCGGCAACGGCTCCAATCCGGAAGACAACATTGTGCGCATGCCTGTCGCTACCCTTCACAAATTGCATCCCGAGCAAAAACAGTACTGGATCACGGTGAAGTCCACGTCGCACGCCGACATGGACACCACGATAGACGAAATGCGCGCGCTGCTACGGCGTCGGCGCCACCTCAGTCCCGATCAGCCCGACAACTTCGCCGTTTTCAGCCAGGACGCGCTGAGCGATACCTGGAACCAGCTCACTGGAGGGATTTTTATCTTCATGTTTGCAGTATCGAGCGTGGCGCTGATCGTGGGCGGAGTCGGCGTGATGAACATCATGCTGGTGTCGGTGACCGAGCGCACACGCGAGATTGGCGTGCGCAAGGCCATCGGAGCACGCCGGCGCGATGTCCTGCTGCAGTTCACCCTGGAAGCCATCACCCTCACCGGCATAGGCGGCATTCTTGGGATCGTCATTGGAGGCGCGTTGACGGCGCTGGTCCCGCTGGTGTTTCCTTCCCTGCCCGCGAGCATGTCGTTGTCGTGGGTGCTGACAGCAACCTTGGCTTCGATCATGATCGGTCTGGTGTTCGGAATTTATCCTGCCTGGAAGGCCGCTAATCTCGACCCCATCGAAGCCCTGCGCTACGAATAAGAAGCCCGCCTGCCGCATTACTGCAGCACGTGGCACGAGTACGTCTTGACGACCAGCCACACTCGCACCCCGGGCTTGAGTTGCAGCGACTCGCGCGCACCCAGCGTGAGATGCACTTCAAAGTCCGGGCCGCAACTCACGATGGCAATCACTTTCATATCGCGCTGTTCGAGCGAGGCGATCGTGCCATCAAGCACATTGCGGGCACTGAGTCCCTGCGGCTTGGATGACGCCAGCAGAATGTCGCCTGCTCGAATCCCGACGCGCAGTGGCAATGCAGCATTCACGCGTACCAACGGAACCTCGAGGTTGAGGGTCGAACCCGCAATGCGGCAGGTCATGGTTCCGTACTCCGGATGCGAGCCGGTCACCGAGCATTCGAAGATGTTCTCGAAGCCGGCAAGCTGCGCAACGGTTTCCGATCGCGGCCGGTGCAAGACTTCGTGCGGCGAGCCTCGCGCAAGGATGTGGCCTTCCTCCAGCACAATTGCGCTTTCGCCCAGCGCAAAAACTTCTTGGCGGTCGTGCGTAACGTAGAGAATGGGAATGCGGTGCCGACGGTTCCAGGCACGCAGATCGTCCAGGATTCGCGCTTTCGTGACCGCATCCAGCGCGGTGAGTGGTTCGTCCAGCAGCAGTACTCGCGGACGCGTCACCAGCGCGCGCGCCAGCGCAACCCGCTGGCGTTCTCCAGCCGAAATCTCACGGGGACGCCGCTCAACCAGCGCGGCGATGCGGAACGATTCCAACACCTCGCCGCTGCGAGCGTCGCGATCTCGCGTGCTCAGCGCGGCCAGGCCGTACTGCACGTTCTGCTCGACCGTCATGTGCGGAAATAGCGCCAGCGATTGCAGCAGGTATGCGACGGCGCGGCGGCGCGGCGGCAGATTCACGCGCGACACCGAGTTAAAGAGGATTGCCTCGCCGATCGCAATCGCGCCGTCGTCAGGCGTTTGCAGACCGGCAATGCAATCGAGCAGAGAGGTCTTCCCTGCCCCGGAGGCCCCGAACAGAATGGTGAAGCCGGGCGCCACCGCCAGTTCGACATCGAGCGCGAACTGGCTTTCGCCGCGAAAGCATTTCTTAAGGCGAACCGTCAGTTGCTCAGCGGTTGACAACGTGGTCGCGCCGCTCATCTCCACTCCCACACATTCCATGCACCACGGCGACGCAAGCCGTAAAGAATCGCCAGCAGGGTGAAGCAGAGCACTAAAAGAATGAGCGCAGTGCGGTTTGCGGTGGCGTAATCGAGCGCTTGCACCTGGTCGTAAATCAGAATGGAGACGGTCTGGGTCGCGCCGGGAATGTTGCCGCCGATCATGAGCACCACGCCGAACTCGCCCAAGGTATGCGCGAAGCTCAGCACTAGGCCGGTCATCACGCCCGGCAATCCCAGCGGCAGCACAATGCGCCAGAAGGTGCGCCAGTGGGATGCGCCCAGAAGCGCGGATGCGTCCAGCAATTTTTGGTCAATCGCGGCAAAGGAAGTCGCCATGGGCTGCACCGCAAAGGGCAGGCTGTACAAAACCGATCCGATGACGACACCCTCAAAGGTGAACGCGAGAGTGTGGCCGGTGAGCGCCTGATACCAGCGCCCTACCGGGCTGAGCGGGCCGACAGCAACCAGAACGTAAAAGCCCAAAACCGTCGGAGGCAGCACGATGGGCAGCGAGACCACCGCTTCTATCAGAAACTTCCATCGCCTGCGCGAAAACGCCAGCCAGTACGCCAGCGGAACGCCGATGATCAGTAGGATGGCCGAGACCATGATGGCCAAGCGCAGCGTAAGCGTGAGTGCCTGAACGATCATTTGCTTCGAGGTACGCGAAAGCCGTATTGCTCCAGCACCGCCGCGCCTTCCGCGGAAAGAACGTACTCCACAAATGCCTCTGCGGCTGGCTTGTGCTTCGAAGCCGACAGCAGCGCGATTCCCTGTTGCAGCTCGGGATAGGAATCGGTTGGCAACTCCCAGTATCGCCCGGAGTCTTTCATCGCAGGAGACACCGCCAGCGACAGCGCGATAAGCCCGGCCTGGGCGTTGCCCGATTGCACGAACTGGGCAGCCTGGCTGATGTTCTCGCCGAAGACCAGCTTGCCGGCCACTTTGTCCTTCAACCCGAAATGCTCGAGCACAGCCATCGCAGCCCGGCCGTAAGGCGCATGTTGCGTATTGGCGATGGCGATGCGTTGCACCGCAGGCTGCAAAAGCAAATCCATCTTAAGCTTTTGGGGATCCAGACTGGAACTGTTGGGAACCCACAGCACCAAGTGGCCGATGGCGTAGGTGCGCAGCGAAGAACTCTCGACCAGTCCAGCGGCGGCCAGCTTCTGCGGATACGCGATGTCGGCGGAGAAAAACAAATCATAAGGAGCGCCGCCCTGAATCTGCGAATATAGGTTTCCCGAGGAACCGAACGAAAGGGCGACCTTGTCGCCGGTCTTTTTCTCGAAGCGCGAGGCCAAGTCTTTCAGCGCGTAATTCAGGTCAGAGGCCGCCGCGACGGTAATGTCTTGGGTGTGCGCCGCGGAACCCAAGATCGTTGTGAGCAGAAGCAGTGTCAGTATCGTCCGCATTCGTCGATTAGCTTACATTAAATCGGAAAGTATGCGCGATTCTAGGCGATTAAAGCAAGCAGCCGGCGATCACCACTGTGTCCAGCACCCCCGTGTTGTTATCACGAATGGCCTTTAGGCCATGAGGGATCTGCTGTCTCCCGGCCCTCGTTCCAGCCGCAAATCAAAGCAGATTCCTCGCTTCGCTCGTAATGACAATTCCACGGGGTGCTGCAACCTCAATGTCGTCGGGACGCGAGACGAACCTCACCTTCCGCCACGAAGCTGCCGGGTTATGTCACAGTTTTGTGTATTCTCGCTTGACCCGATTGCGCTTTTCTGTAAGAGTAACCGAGCGCCATTCCTATTGGAGACCTGCCATGGAGCAGCCCAGCTGTTTTCCAACGGTGGAGTTCGATCGCAGCAAACTGATGATACGCATTGAGGTCACGCTCAACGCCGATCCCACGGCCATCGGTCCCGTGGTGGAAGGCATCATGGAGATGGCGCGCCGGCTGGAATGCGCCGCCGGCAAGGAATTTGAGATCGAAACCGCCCTGCGCGAAGCCCTCGCCAACGCCATTGTTCACGGTTGCAAGAACGATCCCACCAAAAAAGTCCAGTGCTGTATAGGCTGCGAGGAAGAGCGCGGCATGCTGATCGTGGTGCGCGATCCGGGCAGCGGCTTCGATCCTTTTGCCATCCCCGACCCTTGTTGCGGGGAAAATATATATTCCAACCACGGCCGTGGCATCTATTTGATCAACCAACTCATGGACGAAGTGAAGTTCGAGCGCAACGGCACCGAAATCCACATGCGCAAGTACTGACTAGCCGTCAGCAGTTAGCCTTTAGCAGATAGCAATCAGCCATTTGAGCAGGTCCGTGCCAGCGCTACATCTTCGCCGGTGCACTGGCGCTGGCGATGCACTGCCATTTGCCACCCGGCATCTTGACCCAGGTGTCAACCCAGCGCTCGTGGGCATCTACCGCCTTGCCATCGCTCTGCTTACCTTTGCCTTGCCACGCGCCGGTGGCAATGGCGGTGTTTCCAAACGCGGTTACTTTCACATCGCTGATAGCGTTGATTTCCCACTTGCTTCCCTTAATCATGGCCAGCGCCTGGGCCTTGCTCTGCGCGGTCCCATCGCTGTTCAGGCCGATGAAGCCGTCGGCCAGCAGCGGAGCCACGCCATCGGGATTGCCCGCCTTTGCGGCCGTCACCCACTGCTGCTCCATGCTCGCGATTGATGTCTCGACACTGCCCGTGTTCTTGCCCATCTGCGCCTGCACGGCCAGCGCCATAAGAACCACCGTAAAACACACCAACATTCTCTTCATACAGGTTGTCCTTTCCGAATAGGCTGTGATTCAGCGCTGAGTGTAACAGGCAGACTCACGGGTCATCCCATAAATCGGACCTTCACTTTTCCGCAGCCTGTGAAGACGTGCCCTGATACAAGACAATTGTGAGATGCACCACCACGTGACCTACGTCACCGACATCCCAGCCGACAATTGGCTAACCTGAATAGGGAAGCTGGTGAAGGTGCCAACACAGCGAGCCAAGACCGCAGAGCCCTCGCACGTCGGCGACAGTTTTGTCGTGGAACGAGAGCACCTGGAGCAACTGCTCCAGGCATTGGTCAGCCGGAGCTATGAGCTCGTCGGCCCGACCCTTCGCGACGGCGCAATCGTCTACGACCACCTGACGTCGACCGCAGACCTGCCTTCGGGCTGGACCGACGAGCAGGCCGGCGGAAAGTATCGTTTGCAACGCCGCCAAGACCAAGCCCTATTTGGCTATGCTGTCGGCCCGCACTCCTGGAAAAAGTTTCTGTTTCCGCCCCAGCAGCGGCTGTGGCAGGCGGCGCGCAATGGAAAAGGACTGCAAATCCTGCCGGCAGAAGAACAGGCCGAGCCGAAGTATGCTTTCTTCGGTGTGCGCGCATGTGAACTCCACGCGATTGCGATTCAGGACAAAGTCTATCTCGAGGGTCAGTTCGTCGATCCCGGCTACAAAGCGCGGCGCGAGAACCTGTTCGTCGTGGCGGTCAATTGCGGCCAGGCCGGCGGCACCTGCTTCTGCGCTTCGATGAACACGGGACCGAAGGCGACCTCCGGCTTCGATCTTGCTCTCACCGAATTGTTACAAGATGGGCGGCACTGCTTCGTGGTGGAAGTGGGATCTGTGCGCGGGGCCGAGATCCTGTCAGCCGTCCCGCATCAACCGGCCAGCGACGCTGATCGGCAGCAGGCTGAGCGCATTCTGGACCACACGGCTCGCCACATGGGCCGCCAATTGGACACGCTCGGGATCAAAGAACTCCTCTACCGCAACTACGAGCATCCCCGGTGGGACGACGTGACGCAGCGGTGTCTGACCTGCGCCAACTGCACTATCGTATGTCCTACCTGCTTCTGCACCACCGTGGAAGACGTCACCGACCTGACCGGCGAACACGCCGAACGCTGGCGGCGATGGGATTCCTGTTTCACGGTGGACTTCTCCTACATCCACGGCGGAAGCGTGCGCGCCACCCCAAGATCGCGTTATCGCCAGTGGATGACGCACAAGCTCGCCACCTGGATTGACCAGTTTGGCGTTTCCGGCTGCGTGGGTTGTGGCCGCTGCATCACGTGGTGCCCGGTGGGAATCGATATTACAGTCGAGGCTGGCGCCATCCGCGCAAGCGATTCGATTAAGGCGCCGCCAGACCAGAGCAAGGATTCGCCATGATACAAACAACACTCGAACCAATTCTCCGAGAGCATCCCTTCTTTCAGGGGATGGAGGAGCAACACATCCGCTTGATCGCCGGATGTTCCAAGAACGTTCGCTTCGCTGCCGGCGAGGTCATCTTCCGCGAAGGTGATCCAGCCGATCATTTTTATCTCATCCGCGAAGGCTTGGTGTCGGTGCAGTTCGTGATTCCGCACGACGGCCTTACCACGGTGCAGACGGTCGGTGGCGGCGAGGTCTTGGGATGGTCGTGGCTATTCCCTCCGTACCGTTGGCATTTTGATGCAAGGGCGCAGCAGGCTACCCATGCGCTGGCCTTTGACGGCAAGTGTCTTCGCGCCAAGTGCGACGAGGACCACGACCTCGGCTATGACATTTACAAGCGCTTTATGCAAGTCGTCACCGAGCGCCTGGAGGCAACCCGATTGCAGCTGTTGGATATGTATGGCACCCATGCTTGAGCAAACCGAGGCTGTAACTGCGGGCCCGGTCCCAGACCCCATGCTGCCCGTGCCCTACCGCATTCAGCGTGTGAAGCAGGAGACGGGCGACACCTTCACGCTGGAGATTCTGCCGGAAGATCCCAGCCAGGGGTTCACCTTTGCGCCGGGCCAGTTCAACATGCTCTACGTCTTCGGCGTAGGGGAAGTGCCCATCTCCATCAGCAGCGACCCCGGCAATGTTCCTTTGCTGAAGCACACCACTCGCGTGGTCGGCACGGTAACCAAGGCCATGCGACAGCTCAAGCGCGGCGAGGTCATGGGGATTCGCGGTCCCTTCGGAAGCCATTGGCCGGTGGAAGAGGCAACTGGTCGCGATGTCGTGATTGTGGCGGGGGGAATCGGGCTCGCTCCGTTGCGGCCTGCGCTCTATCGCCTGATGGCGGAACGCAGCAAGTTTCGCAGGATCGTTCTGTTGTATGGCACGCGCACTCCCGAGGACATGCTGTACCGTCACGAACTGGAACGCTGGCGCGGCAAGTTCGACCTGGAAATTCAGGTGACGGTCGATCGCGCAGCCAGCACCTGGCGGGGCAACGTCGGTGTGGTGACGACGATGATCGGGCGCGCTCCTTTCGATCCTTCCAATACCTTGGCAATGCTTTGCGGACCCGAGATCATGATGCGTTTTACCGTGATGGAGCTGCTGAAGCGCGGCGTGGCGGCGGAGTGCGTTTATCTATCGGCGGAACGCAACATGAAATGCGGCATCGGCTTTTGCGGCCATTGCCAGTACGGCCCCACCTTTGTCTGCAAGGACGGTCCGGTATTCGCGTTGCCGAGCATCGCGGCCATTCTTGGCAAGTCGGAGATCTGATATGGCGTTACGCAAACCCAAGCTGGCCGTCTGGAAGTTCTCCTCCTGCGACGGTTGCCAGTTGAGCCTGCTGGATTGCGAGGACGAACTGCTGGCGGTCGCCGGAGCAGTGGAGATCGCGAATTTTCCCGAGGCCTCGCGCGCGGTGGTCAAAGGCCCCTACGACCTCTCGCTGGTGGAAGGCTCCATCACTACGCCGCATGATGCCGAACGCATCCACGGCATTCGCCGCGCCTCCAAATTCCTGGTGACCATTGGCGCCTGCGCGACCGCGGGTGGTATCCAGGCGCTGCGCAATTTCAAGGACGTGAAGGAATTTATTTCCATCGTGTACGCCCGGCCCGACTACATCGAAACTCTCAAGAAGTCCACGCCGATCACCGATCACGTGTTTGTCGATTTCGAACTGCGCGGCTGCCCCATCAACAAGTATCAGTTGGTGGAGGTGCTCAGCGCGTTTCTAAATGGCCGCAAGCCGAATACCCCGCCGCACAGCGTCTGCGTGGAATGCAAACTGCGCGGCACGGTCTGCGTGATGGTCGCGCAGGGCACGCCCTGCCTCGGCCCGGTGACCCAGGTTGGTTGCGGCGCTCTGTGCCCGGCGTACGCGCGCGGCTGTTACGGATGCTTTGGGCCGAAGGAAACGACGAACACCGCGTCGCTGAGCGCGTGGTGGAGCGGGCTCGGCGTAAGCGAGCGAGATTTGATGCGGGCCTTCCGCGGGTTCAACGCCTACGCTGAGCCTTTCCGCAGAGAGAGCGAAGCGCATGAAAAGTAGAACCATCAAAGTCGACTACCTGGCGCGCGTCGAAGGTGAAGGCGCCCTGTTGGTGAAGATCAAGGGCGATCAGGTGACGGACGTCAAGTTGAAGATCTTCGAGCCACCGCGTTTCTTCGAGGCATTTCTGCGTGGTCGAAAGTTTCATGAGGCGCCCGACATTACCGCCCGCATCTGCGGCATCTGCCCCATTGCGTATCAGATGAGCGCATGTCATGCCCTCGAGGACGCATGCGGAATCAAAATCACCGGACCCATCCGCGACCTGCGCAGGTTGATCTACTGCGGCGAATGGATCGAGAGCCATGCCCTGCACGTTTATCTGCTGCACGCACCCGACTTCCTGGGTTACGAAGACGCCATCCGCATGGCCAAGGACCACCCTGACGAGGTGAAGCGTGGCCTGCGATTGAAAAAAGCCGGCAACGAGATTGTGCGCCTGCTCGGCGGCCGGGAAATCCATCCCATCAATGTGCGGGTCGGCGGCTTCTACAAGGCGCCGGTCAAGCGGGACTTCTCCGCGCTCGCCGAGGACCTTAAGTGGGCGCGTGACGCCGCCCTTGCCACCGTGCGCTGGGTGGCCACCTTCGCGTTCCCCGACTTCGACCGCGACTACGAGTTCGTCGCGCTGCGGCATCCTGACGAATATCCGTTTAACGAAGGCCGGCTGGTTTCCAACAAAGGGCTCGACATCGCGGTTCGCGAATACGACCAGTACTTTGTCGAGGACCACGTCGCCCATTCCAACGCGCTGCAATCGCGGCTCACGGAGCGGAACTCCTACTTCGTCGGTCCGCTGGCGCGTTACAACCTGAACTTCGACAAGCTCTCGCCCATGGCGCAGGAAGCCGCGCGCAGCGCGGGGCTGGGGCCGGTGTGCCGCAATCCTTTTCAGAGCATCATCGTGCGCAGCGTGGAAATGGTGTATGCCTGCGATGAGGCCCTGCGCATCATCGAGCACTATGAGATGCCCGACCCACCGGCGGTCAACGTCGAGCCGCGTGTCAGCACCGGCTACGGCTGCACCGAAGCGCCCCGCGGCATCTGCTATCACCGCTATCGCATCGACGACCGCGGCATCATCGTGGATTGCAAGATTGTTCCGCCCACCTCGCAGAACCAGAAGACCATCGAGAGCGATCTCCGGCAGTTTGTGCAGACCCGCCTGGCGCTGCCAAAGGACAAGCTGCAGTGGCAGTGCGAACAGGCGGTCCGTAATTACGATCCCTGCATCTCGTGCGCCACTCACTTCCTGAAACTGCACATTGAATCCCAATGACCGCCGCGCAGCCAGGCATCGTCGTCATCGGTGTGGGCAACGAATATCGCAGCGATGACGGAGCCGGAATTGCCGTCGCCCGTCGCCTTCGCGCGCTGTTTCCCACTGGTGTCACCATCCTGGAGGAAAGCGGCGAGGGCACAGGGTTGATGCAGGCATGGCAAGGCGCAGCTTGGGTGATGCTGGTGGATGCAGTTCGGTCAGGCGCATCGCCAGGAACGATCCATCGCCTCGACGCGCGGGCTGCGCCGCTGCCAATGGGATTCTTCCACTACTCCACTCACGCATTCAGCGTGGCCGAAGCGGTTGAGCTGGCCCGCTCTCTGGACGAGCTGCCTGCGCATCTGGTCGTGTACGGCATCGAGGGCGCCAACTTTGCCGCCGGCATCGATCTTTCGCCGGCAGTTGAGCAGGCTGTGGAAGCGGTGGTGGAGCGTCTGGCGGAGGAGGTAAGGCTACGTGATCTTCAACCTCCGACAAAACAGGTATAGGCTTATCACCGTCATCCACTACGCAAAGACAACGGAGTAGACACAGACCGGTGGGTACGTTTACATCCGGTCGTTTCTGACTCATAAGGAATATGACAATCCCGGTAACTGGGACAAGAGCTCCGGCGCAAAATGAGCACAGTCCTTGCCAACCCTGCGAAAATGATCGCGCACGGCGCTCCTCGCATAATCCACAATGACGAGGAGCTGGCAGCATATACGGCTGCACTCTTCCAACTGACGGCTTTGGAAAAGCCCTCAGCCTCTGAAACCGAGGCCATCGAACTACTGACCCTGCTGGTGGAGCGCTACGAACAGAAGCATTACCCGATTCCGGCCGCCAATCCGGTCTCCGTTGTGCGGTTCCTCATGGAACAGCAGGGCCTTAAGCAGCGCGATCTGGTCCCCCAATTCGGATCCGAGAGCGCGGTTTCCATGTTCCTCGCCGGACTACGGAAGCTGACCATGGAGCAGGTGCGAAAATTGCGCGCCCGGTTCAAGCTCCCGGCGGATGTTTTCATCGCCAAGAGATAATGGGGCAGCCCCTCGCGATACTGGGCTGGCGTACCACCCGCCGAGCTACAATTAAACCAGTTCAGACTAGTTGAACGGGAGAAAGGCCATGGAAACGGTAGGGGCTTTCGAGGCCAAGACACACCTTGCGGAGTTGCTCGACCGAGTCAGCAGGGGGGAGACGATCATTATTACGAGGCACGGCGTGCCCGCAGCCAGGCTGGTTCCTATTGCTGCTGTACAAGGGAAGCTCTCCCATCAGGATGTCGTCGATGGCATGCGCGCGCTGCGCCGGCGAGTCAAGCCGGACAGTATGAGCGTAGGTGAAATGAAGCGCCAGGGCAAAATGTTTTGATGGATGAGGGGTTTATCGTTTTGGCCTTATTCCTCAACCACTGTTCCTTTTCTAAGCAGAACCCGGCCCTTGCGCGGTTTTATTTTCGGCAGTCGGTCAACTAAGCTCTGGATCTTCTCTTCTCTAAACGGGGCATAGACCTGGGAGTCTGCACGAGTGATGAAAGCCGCCGTATTAAGCTGTCGGGTCTCATGTGGCGAAACGCTCACCCTTTGAGGGCGCTCCTCGTGCCCAGCGATAAGGCATATTTCCCTGGAGATTGGAAAGGTGAAGTGCGCCTGCCTGCTACTAGCGAATCCGATGCCACCCATAGGACTCGCCTTCGGATCAAAAAGGGCAACGGGATTGTCAGACGTTACAAAACCGGGGTCATCTGGCCCGATTACGACAAAGCTCCAGTGCATCCGAAAAATCAATTCTTGTAGAGGCAGCAGCAGCGCAAACATCATGAGGAGCGACCACTGGCGGCCCTCCTGAGTCACTACCACGTTTCCTGCCGTTAGGCCCTTTCGCATTTCTTCAGGATCAATAACCTCGCCAGTGTCCTTCTCATGACGCTTTAGCAAGTATTCGAGCTCCTTCGGGTTGTTGACCAGATATTCCAAATGCTTCGCAGACTCTAGCGACCTCAGCCTGTCGAAGTTCCTGTGGGCAGTCGGCACGCGACAGTGGGAAAGAGCGACGTATCCGGCGAATGTCATTCGCTCGTCGGTGCTCAACGTTAGTTCAAGGCCTTTAAGTCGTCGGAGAATCGGAACGGCGGCATCCTCCATCTTCGAAAGCCCGTGTTCAACATCGAATTGTCGTTGCTCATTCCTCTCGTAGCAATAGTAGTAATTGCGCTTTGCGACCCGCTCGGGCTTCTGGCGAAACGGGCTTTTCCCTGGCATGTATACCCACAGATATCCCGTATCTCCCTTGACAGTATCCGGATCGAGAAAACCAGCCAGATAAGCTCGGTGAACGGTGTGTTGTTCTTTGGGTTCTGCTGCAGGCATCAGTTAATCGCCGCGAACAAAGACAAGAAGTAGCTGAATGACTACCACGTCGTAAACAGGTGCCCCATCTTCTCTTTCTTGGTGCGCAGGTAGTTCTCGGAGTGCTCGTAGCGCTCGACGTCGGCGGGCACGCGTTCCACAACTTTGATTCCGGCGTTCTCCACGGCCGCGACTTTCTCCGGATTGTTTGAGATCAGGCGAACTTCTTTTACCCCGAGCTGCTGCAAAATCTCCGCCGGCAGCTTGTACTCGCGATAATCATTGTCGTAGCCGAGTTCGACATTGGCCTCGACGGTGTCGAGACCCTGGTCCTGCAGCTCATAGGCCTGCAACTTGGCCATCAGGCCGATGCCGCGGCCCTCCTGCTGCTCGTAGATGAGGACGCCTGCGCCTGCTTCGGCAATCATGGAAAGCGCCAGCTCAAGCTGTTGACGGCAATCGCAACGCATGGAATGGAAAACGTCGCCGGTAAGACACTGCGAGTGAATGCGCACCAGCGGCGGCGTGGAGTGGATGTCGCCCATCACCAAGGCAATGGCGCCCTCTTTGCGGCGCTCCGCCTTGCCTTCGCGCGCCAGGCGGTCAGCCTCTTCGGTGGAGACGCTGTCGAGCAGGTTCTCAAAATCGCCCTCAAAGCCGTAGATGCGGAACTGTCCCCAGCGAGTGGGGAAATTGGCTTCGGCTATCTTCTTGACTGTATTGACGGTGGGACCGTTCACACTTCGATTATAAGCTGCAGGGCGCATCCCGCCATGTTCAGGCGTCACAAGCGAGGCAAGCGGAGGACACAGAAATCAGTCCACGCGACATAAAAAGGGCGGCCTGTTGTAGGCCGCCCAGTGCTGAAGTGTTTCCTCAAACGCCGTTATCGATGTCCGCCGCCTCCGCTGTGCCCGCCTCCGCCGCCTCCGCCGCCTCCGCTGTGCC
>PLYW01000179.1:8054-8216 GCA_003151875.1 Acidobacteriaceae bacterium | reverse complement strand
TTGATGCGTTGCTATGGGATGCAGCGCGACGGGCTGGAGCGGCGGTTCATCCCAATTGTGAGGTGGTTGGCAGCGACGGTGACGGCCCATTCACGCTGCAGACCTCTTGCGGAAGCGTTAAGGCGAAAGCGCTGATTGTCGCAGCCGGCAGGTGGTCACAGT
>PLYW01000179.1:6204-7970 GCA_003151875.1 Acidobacteriaceae bacterium | reverse complement strand
TCTACCGCCAGCCACGGCCGGTACGCGGGAACACGATATTTGTTGGCGACGCAGCCGCGTTTATCGATCCCTTTGCCGGCGACGGCATTTCCATCGCCTTGCGGAGCGGGCGAGTGGCGGCGCAGTGCATCTGCACGTTCCTGACGGGCCCGGCTGCGCTGAACGAAGCCGTGGGCCGTTACCAGCAAGAGTATTCGCGCCAATTTGCGCCATTGCTATCGGCCGCTTCACGAGTGCGCTCCTTGCTGTCGTTGCCGCCCTTCGCGCAATCGGCAGTATTCGAGTTGTTACGTTTTCCAGGCCTCTTACCCTGGGTGATTCGAAAGACCCGCCGTGCCGTGTGATTCGGGTGCCAATGGAGAAGCCTTCGATCTAAACTACAAATCCACAGACTTTACGAAGCCACCCGGGAGACAGATCGAATGGCCGATCCGGCACTGCAAATATCCGTCCGCAACACCACGCCGCGCGACTTCAATGGCATCACCGAGCTCTGCCGGAGAATTTATCCGGAGACGCCGCCCTGGAACGCCGACCAGCTCTCGTCGCACCTACGGGTCTTCCCGGAAGGTCAGTTCGTGGCTGTGTACGGTCCAGACGAAACGGTCGTGGGAATGACGGCCAGCCTGATCGTCGACTGGGACAGTTACGACATGCTCGACAGTTGGGAGCAGTTTACCGCTGACGGCATGTTCACCAATCACGATCCGCGGAACGGGCACACGCTTTATGGAGCAGAAGTGATCGTCGATTTCACCTTGCAGCATCATGGCATTGGCGACAAGCTCTATGGCTTCCGGCGCAGCTTGACCGAATCGCGCCAGTTAAGGCGGATCCGGGCTGGGTCGCGACTGCGTGGCTATCACGAATGCGCCGCCACCTTGAAGCCCGAAGAATACGTCACCGAGGTCGTGGAGGGTCTCCAGTACGACCCGACGCTCAGCTTTCAGTTGCAGGAAGGCTTTCATGTCCTGGCGGTGGTTCCACATTATCTAACCGACGATCCCGAAAGCCTTGGCTACGCGGCGGTCATCGAATGGTTGAACCCGCAGCTAATCCAGCCGGAGCATATTGCCCGCAGACCTACCCAGTTCTTACGCAAGAACCTTGCCGCAGGAAAGGAAAGAGTTCGCGCGAAAGCTGCGGGGGCAACGCCGGAAAGCTGACATGAGACTTCTACCGGATCACGAGCACTTCGCGTATGTTGTCGCGGCCGAGGAAGAACTTGATGGAGGAGTATTCGCGGAAGAGATTCTCCACATGCCGGCTGTTGAAGATGCGTTGCAGCTTGTAGGCGCGGGCGGGCTGCAGTTCCAGGGTGTCCTTGGAAGCGATGTTGTAGCGGTAAAACGGAGCGTCGGGGCCGGCGTCCTTGGTGTGGAAGAAGGCCAACATGATTCCGCCCGGTCTCATGGCGACCTGGATGCGCTCGATTAGGGGCTTCACCAATGGCTCGGGCAAGAAATCCGCGAGGTCCCAAAACATGACCGCATCGAATTCCCCTCTCGAGAAGGCGAGGTTTTCATGAAGAAAGCGCTCGACATCGAAGGTGGTGCCGCCATCGCCGTTGGGGATGATGAGGGTTTTGTCGCTGGCGGTGCGGAGTACGTCCTCCTGGTGAAATCTATGTCCCAAGCCGGTCATGAATGTAATGCTGGCGGGCGATGTAGAGCCCAAGTCGAGGACCTTGAGGCCTTCTTCGCGAGAAATCGAGCGGATAAATTCGCTGAAGCCGGTGGAGCGACGGCTCACCCTCTGCCCGGGAA